>NZ_JBWGQH010000001.1:215580-335946 GCF_056331925.1 Chloroflexus sp. | reverse complement strand
GTGCGCCCTCGCAATGACAGCAGGGGGTTAGGGTGAGCGCAGTCCCCGCTGTCATTGCGAGCGGAGCGAGAATCTGCCGCACGTTAAGATTTCTCGGGCGCGGGCGCGCTTTCACAATGACAGCAGGGGGTTAGGGTGAGCGCAGTCCCCGCTGTCATTGCGAGCGGAGCGAGCAATCTTGCCCACGCTTAGGCACACTGGTGTTTGGCGATGATCACAGTGTGGAGGAGATGATGAGCACGCAGGGTACATTTGTTCAGAATCTACGGCGGGTGTTGGGGCAGAATATTCGCCAATACGGCATGTTCATCGCCCTATTTGTGATAATGATTATTTTTTCGATCACCACCAACGGTATTTTTATCTCGTCGCGTAACCTCAGCAATCTGATCAACCAGACCGGCTACATTGCGGTGTTGGCGGTGGGAATGACCCTGGTGATTATCATTCGCCACATCGATCTATCGGTTGGGTTTTTGGCCGGCTTTCTCGGTGCGGTGGCCGCAATCGCACTGCGGTTCTGGGATCTACCGACCATTGTGGTGGTGCCGATGGTGTTGGTCTTGGGTGGACTGGCCGGTTTGCTGACAGCGTTGCCGGTCGCGGAATTGAGGATTCCTTCGTTTGTCGCTTCACTGGCCGGTTGGTTGATCTATCGTGGTGCGTTGCAGTTGGTCACCGCCGGTACCGGTACCATTATTATCGAAGACGAGAGCTTCAACGCGATTGGGAATGGTTTTATCCCCGATGTGCCGTTTACGTTGATCCCCGGCTACCATACACTCACCCTTCTGCTTGGTGTCATTGCGATCGTTACCTTTATTTTCAGCGAAATTCGTACCCGCAACAGGAAGCTGGCATACCATTTTGAAGTCTTACCCACCGACATGTTTGTACTCAAGCTGGTCTTCATTTCAGCATTAATCGGCTTGTTGTCGTGGATTATGGCCGGCTACAATGGCCTCTCGTGGACGATGGTGATTGTGCTGGTGGTGGTGGCGATCTATCACTTCATCACCACCCAAACCGTGTTGGGCCGCCATATTTACGCGGTCGGTGGCAACCCCGAGGCGGCTGAACTGAGCGGTATCAGCGTCAAGCGCATCACCTATATTGTGTTTGCGTCGATGGGTGTACTTTCAGCGTTATCGGGCATTTTGTTCGCCTCGCGGTTACGGTCGGCAACCACTACTGCCGGTACTCTGTTTGAACTTGATGCCATCGCTGCTGCCTACATCGGTGGAGTGTCGGCGGCGGGTGGCGTTGGCAATGTGATCGGTTCCATCATCGGTGCGCTGGTGTATGTGTCGCTGACCAGCGGGATGAACCTGATGGGTATTGATATTGCGTACCAATACATCGTGCGCGGTTTAGTCTTGGTTGCCGCCGTGATTTTCGATGTATCGACACGTCGGCGTGGCCGCGCCGGGTAATGATCGGCGCCGGTCGGGCGGGGGCTGCCCGACCGGAATATTTGCCCCAAGCGGTTTCTTCGGCGATAATACTCATCATCTCTTTGGTGTGAGACGCCGATAGTTCAACCGTGGTGGGGAATGGACGATGGGCATAACCCGCGTCGTGTTGGCCGATGACCATGCCGTTGTGCGGGCCGGTTTGCGCACTGCCTTAGCCGCCTTACCCGATTGCGAGGTGGTAGGCGAGGCGGCGACCGGCCCACAACTGCTCGCCGTACTGGCCCAGCATCACCCTGATTTATTGGTGGTTGATGTCGCGATGCCGGACTTTGATCCGATTGCTACCATCCGCCAAATCCACGCTGATTATCCGGCTATGAAGATATTAGTCGTCAGTGCCTACGATGATCAATCTTACGTCGTGGGCATGCTTGCCGCCGGCGTTAACGGCTACCACCTCAAAGACCAGCCGCTCAGCGATCTCCAACTGGCAGTCCAACGGATTATGGCCGGTGGCAACTGGATCTCTAGCCCGTTGCTCAGCCGCCTGATCCAGGCTGCACCACAAGTAGCGCATTCCTCACCGATCACACTCACCAAACGCCAGCGTGATCTCTTACGCCTGATCGCGCAAGGCTACGACAACCGTCGCATGGCCCAAGAGATGGATCTAAGCATTAAGACCATCGAAAATCACCTGACTGCCCTCTATCGTACTATTCGCGTCAGTAGCCGGCTCGAAGCCTACCAGTTTGCGCTGCGCCATCCCGAATTACTGGCCGAATCGGGACACGAAGCTGCCCTCAGCCGCGAACCTTCAACAAGCCCTACCCCACTGACGGTCATGATCATTGACGATAACGAGCGCTACCGTGCCCAACTCAAGCGTATGATCGGTAAGGCTTGCGCCGAATCGCAGATCTACGAGGCGGAGGATTGCCACGAAGCGACCCGCTTACTCCGCCAAATCACGCCCGATCTGGTCTTCGTGGATGTGATCTTGCAAGATGGTGACGGGATTCAATGTCTACGCCGGCTGAAAAGCGTCTCACCCAACACGCGGGTGATCCTAATCAGTGCCTATCCCGATCGGGAGTTCCGTCGGTTGGGTCTGGAAGCCGGCGCGCTCGCCTTCCTCGATAAGAAAGACCTTGATGCAGCTACCGTGCGGCAAGTGGTCGAAGATACACTACGGCGCAAGTGAGTGCAAGGGAACGGTGCCGAGGCGACACTTGCGGCAACGCTCATCCTGCCACACCAACCCCTTCCGCCGGGAATGGTGATGGATTGGGAATCTCGATCTGCAATTCCAATCCACCCCACACCGATCGCCCAATCTGCAACGTGCCGCGTAATAGCGATACCCGCTCGCTGATGCTGATCAAGCCAAAATGCTTCTGTTCGGCGAGATGTTGCAAGTCGGGCGGAGTCGCCATTCCACGCCCATTATCGGCCAATCGTACCATAATTCCCGCCGCCGACGTGCGTCGTACTTCGAGGACCACCCGGCTAGCGCGGGCGTGCTTGCGGACATTGTTGAGGCCCTCTTGCACAATCCGAAACACTGTCAGCTCAATCGTCTCTGACCAGCGTTCGAGCGGTTCGGCGAGGATCAACTCCACCTGAATCCCGGTCTGCTCACTCCATTGGCTCACCAACGAACGTAACGCCGCTGCCAGGCCGTGGCTGTCGAGCGTTGGTGGACGCAGATCGCTACAGATTTGGCGCAACATGCCCACTACTTCGCGAATCCCACGGCGAATGACTTGCAGTTCGTGTGCCGTTTCTGCCGCTTCGATCTCCTCTTCGAGGTGTTCGAGTTGGTAATTAAAACTGAGCAAATCTTGAATTACCTGATCGTGCAATTCGCGAGCGAGGGCTTTGCGCTCAGCTTCCCGTTCGGCAATTAGCCGGTGATTTGCCTCTTGCAGCGCTTGATTTAATTGATTGAGGGCGACCATCTGATCGTGGAGCCGCCGCACCAATTCGCGGTTGAGCGAATCTTGTTCGGCAAGATTGTCACGCAGTTGTAGTTGTTGTTGGCGCAACGATTCGGCTTGTTGCTGAGCCTGATAATAATTCTCAAATGCCCAAATTAACGGTGTGACCCGTTCTTGGCGTACCGAACCCACCATCAACTCCACGATCTCACGCGGTGTCGTATCGGCGGTACGGTGGAGTGCCGCTTGTCGCCCCTGGTAAAGCACTAACACCCGATTGGTGATCGCAAAAAGCAGGTTGAGATCATCGCTACTGAGAATGATGCCGGTGCCGTTGGCTGCTAACGCGCGTAGATGGTGGAGGATCGTCTGCTGACGAGCAAAGCTGATCGAAGCGAGAGCCTCATCGAGGATCAGCAACCGCCCAGGTCGGACAAATGCTCGCATCAGGGCCACGAGCTGCCGTTCTTCTTCGGTTAGATCACCGGCACGCTGATGGGCAAAGGTGTATGGCAAGCCAAACTGTTCGAGCCACCGATACGCAATCTGCGCCATCGTTGCCTGATCGAGCCGTTGCCGTCTCTGTTCGCGGCCAAGAAAGATGTTCGCCAATACAGGTAACAGATCGACCAGCGCCGGCGTTTGGGGTACGAACTCAATCCCGCGCTGTTGCGCTAACGGTGTCCGCCAGCGCATTGGCTGCCCCTCGATCTGCACCTCACCGGAGGTGGGTGGGTAGATGCCGGCCAGCGTCTGCAAGAGCACCGACTTACCGGCGCTACGCAGGCCGGCCACGCCGAGAATGTCGCCATGGTCAAGCTCGAAACTAATCCCGCTAAGGATCGGCTTTGCGGCGAGCACAATCTCAAGATCGCGAACGGTAAGTAGTGGCACCATAGTGGCCTGATCATATCACGTGATGGCGGTCTGGGATCATGCCCGATCACACACTATCACCCCACACGTGTGCCACAGCTTGGGCAAAAGATGGCATTACCCGGCATCACAAAACCACACTGCCCACAGATTTTTGATTCGGTGGCCGGCTTGGGAGATGATGCTTCGCTGATCGGCACCGATTGTACGGTAGGTGACGTAATTGGTGGCGGTGTCGTTGGGGTTGGTTCGACGTATACCTCGCGCTGGGCCTGCTTCAGCTCTTCTTCGCGAGCCACAAGCGTTGCCCGCAGTTGATCAATCGTCGTACTCAATTCGGCCAGCGAAGGTGCATGAATCTGGCCTGCGCGCTGTAAGTCATAGGCGCGTTGGCCCAATTCCATAAGCTTGAGATCGATTTGACGGCGGAGTTCATTAATTTCGAACTGTAAGCGCGTCGTTTTTTGGAATTTCTCGGCTTCGAATTTTGCGCGGTCGGTGACCTGTGAAAGCGTTTTGCCGATTTGATTGAGCAGTCCCATCTGCTTCTCCTTTCGCACCGGTCACGAGCATCATTATTGTATCATGCTATCTTGCCATGCCACTGCTTTGACGATGTAGCTCATCAGTTGGATGCAACCGACTCCGTCGGTACAGCGTAGTCCTAACCAAAAATCAACCTGTTGTACTATAGACGGAAGAGCGAAGCATCTACTACGATAAACTGTAGTGGCCATCTCCCACCAGTGCGAGGTCTACCGTGACAGCCATAACCTTACAAACTTCTCCCATCGAATCTCTCAATCAGATCATCGCGCTCCTTCAGCAGCTTCGCCATCGGTTACCGTTTGCTGACGAGGAGCTGGCTCATCATGCGCACTTGCAGGCAATTCTGGCAGAGCGGCAAGAGCAGAGCACTGCGGCATTGGCGGCATGGCGGTCGGCGCTGGCTGCACGTTGGGAGTGTGAAGTACGTGCGCAGCGTCTTTATACCCGTGTGCGCCGGCAAGTACTAACCCTGCCTGACGCTAAGAAGGCCTATGTGCCGCTGTTTGAGTCTGAGGTGGGTTCAGGTACGCTTACGGCTCAGGATTTGCTGCGTAGTCTGCACCGATTGACTGCCGTACTGAGCCTCATCCAACCGCAACCACCGTTTGCCGAGCAGGCGTTAACCGATCTGAATGCGATAGCATCTGAATTGCAAGCAGCCATCATCCACACTGACCGCTGTGACGAAGAGCGACGGCGTATTCAGGCGGAGCAGCGATTGTTGCTTGAACTGTGTCACCGGGCGTACCAGCGTACTCGGCATCGGATTGCCGAGCATTTGAGTGAATAGGGCAACTCAAAGCTTCATGAGGATGTGGAAGCCTAGCGGAGGTTTCGCCACGCTCAGCCAGCCGTTGCTATACGTGCCCTCCTACGGCTACGCCGGCACTTCCGGCGCCAATTGCGCAATTTCGCGACGTAGTTGTTGAATGCGTGCCATCACATTCTGTCGATTCCCAACACCGTTGAGCAAGTGATGCTTTTTGTGCGCCAACTCGGCACAGGCCTCGTAGAAGCGGCGTGCAGCAGCACTACGCACCCGGTTACGAAGCTGACCGCTGAACGATTTGGCAGCATGATAGTGAGCCGGCGAGATGAGACCGACACTCACCTCTTCAGCAAGGTACTCGGCAATATGCAGTTGCTCGCGCCGAATTTCCCAGAGTACTAAGCCCAACACCACAATCCACGACACCCAATCAACAATCAGAGTCACGCCGAGACCGGTCAATCCAAATGTGCCGGCCAGCACGACCGCCATCGTGTTATGCAAAGCGTGCAGACAGACGGCCAGCAGCCAACCGGCAAATGGTGAGATAATCCGCACCGTGCGGTTGGGGTGAAGGCGTGACATTGCGAGGCCTAAACCAATCCACGCCGTGTAGACGGCATGTCCCCAACCACCCAAGATGACCCGCAGCACAAACAGGGTGATCAAGCCACCGATCCCACCTTCAGCGTACCCGGCAAAGTAGAGATACAGCACGTTTTCGGTGGCGGCAAAGCCAAGAGCGGTGATCGCTGCGTAAAGCATCCCGTCGAGGCGCGAGTCGAACTCTTCGGGGAATGCCAGCATGATGATAACAACGGCTAATCCCTTCAAACTCTCTTCGACCAGCGGCGCGAGCAAGGTGGTACCTGCGACCTCTGCCGATGCTTCCCCGATAAACATCGCCAGTGAGGCTTGGGCGAGGCCCGTCCAGACAATGGCGCCAAGAGTTGCAACAAACGCTCCCCAAAAGAAAGCGCCGAACAGAAGCCGACGCGGTTCTTTTTCAAATCGGTCGAGCCAGTAGGCAATCGTTGCATAGATAAATGCCGGCACGAAGCTAAGGATGGCAGCAGCTAAGAACCCTATCATAAAACGCCCTTTGTGCTGGGAATCGTACCACCAAGCCTTGGATCGTAGCGTGTAGCTGCGTCAAGCGCCCGTCCACACGCTTTGAACAGAGCCTCGATCTTGTGATGGTCGTTACGCCCGTACAAAACTTGCGCATGGAGATTAAACCGGCCGTTGAAGGCAATGCTCTCGAACAGATGACCGATGAGGTCGGTGCCGAGCTGACCAACGCGCGGCGTGGCAAACTCGGCCTGTATAACACAGTAGGGACGGCCACCCAAATCAACCGCGACAAGGGCTAATGCTTCGTCCATCGGTACAAAGCTGTGTGCGGTACGCACAATCCCGGCCCGTGTCCCTAGCGCCTGATCAAGAGCGCGCCCCAAACAAATACACACATCTTCGGCGGTGTGATGTTCATCCACATGCAAATCGCCGTGTGCGCGAACAGTAAGGTCGAAGAGACCATGCTTGGCCCACAGGGTGAGCATGTGGTCGAGAAACCCTATTCCGGTCTGAATATCGGCCTGCCCACTACCGTCAATCGTCAATGTGAGCGTAACACTCGTTTCGCCGGTGGTTCGCTCGATGGTTGCCCGGCGGGCATCACTCATTGCGCTGTTGGCTTCGTTCACTACTAAATCCCTCCGGGTAACGGCGGCGCAGTTTTTCGATATTCGCTGCCATTACCGTGCTTAATGACGTATCAAGCGCATCACACGCCAGCGCTGCGTACCATAACACATCGCCTAGCTCTTTCATCATGGCCTCGCGGTCGAGCGGGTGACCGTGGAAGAGATGCTTTTTGACGGTATCGGCTACTTCTCCCGCTTCACCGGTTAAGCCGAGCGCCGCATTGGTCAATCGCTCTTGCCTACTGAGTCCGGCAGCCAGCGTTCGCAACGCGAGCTGCTGATATTCATCGGCGTTCATGCCTCCTCCTCAGAAATAAGCGCCAACAATTCGGGTAAGACGTGACGGTTGCTTCCGATCCCTTCCTCATTGTAGATCGTCGGTACGCCCTGCCAGTCGGTGTACGTACCACCGGCCTCGCTCAAGATTGGGAAGAGAGCGGCGGCATCCCAGACATTCATTACCGGATCGAGTGCCACTTCGGCCCGCCCGGTAGCAACCAGCACATACCCATAGCAATCGCCCCACGTCCGAAAGAGACCGGCCCGTTCGATGATCCGTCGGAAGGCAGCGGCTTTGCCGTAGCGCTCGTAGCCGTGAGCCGTCGTACCGACGACCAAACTCTCACGCAGGGCCGTTACGCTGGAGACACGACAGGGGCGACCGTTCCAATCACACCCCAATCCTTGCGCAGCCGCGACCGTCTCGGCCAGTGCGGGAATGTGGATCACACCCAACACCGGCTCACCGGCGCGGAGCAATCCGATCAACACACCGTACAGCGGTACACCGCGGACAAAACTCTTGGTCCCGTCGATAGGGTCGAGCACCCAGCGGTAGGTTGCATACTCACTGCCGGTCAAGCCATCTTCTTCGCCGAGTACCGCGTGATCGGGATAGGCAGCGGTAATGGCGGTGCGCAGATACCGTTCGGCTTCCCGGTCGGCAATCGTTACCGGTGACGCATCGGCTTTCCGCTCGATGGTCACCTCTTGCTGAAAGTAACGTAACGTGATCTGACCGGCTTCATACGCTATCCGACGGGCAAACGCGAGCATCCGTTCGAGCGATTCACTCATTGGTCACCTCGGCGAGGATGGCGAGCAAGGCATCGGTTTGATCCGGCGTCCCGACGCTGATCCGAATATACCCATCGAGCAGTGGCGTGCGGTAGTGACGTACCAACACGCCCCGCCGTTCAAGCGCAAGCTTGAGTTCACGCGCATCACGGTCGTTTACCCGACAAAGGATAAAGTTGGCTGCGCTGGGAAAGGGCGTCAGGCAGGCAACCTCACTCAAACGGGCAAACAACCGTTCGCGTTCGGCGACGATAGCTTGTACGCGCCGGCGCAGCTCGGTTATGGTGTTGAGGGAAGCGACTGCCGCCGCTTGAGCGGCCACCGATACATTGTAAGGTTGTTTAATCTTCCAGAGCTGTTCACTCAGCCAGCGTGGAAAGAGACCGTAGCCGACCCGCAATCCGGCGAGACCGGCCCATTTGCTGAACGTTCGTAAGATGACCAGATTCGGGTAATCATCGAGAAGATCGCTGGCCCCAATCGGCGCATGGTCGGGTTCGGCAAACTCAACATACGCCTCATCGACTACCACCAAGATCGGTAGTTCGAGGATCCGCAGGAGATCGGTGCGGGGGAGCGGATTGCCGGTGGGATTGTTGGGGGCAGTGAGGAAGATCGCTTTGGCTCCCTGCGCTGCCGCGCGTTCGATAGCCGGCAAATCAAGGCTAAAATCAGCGCGACGGGGTACGCTGATCACCCGCCCGCCACAGATACCGGCATCAAATCGGTACATGCCAAACGTCGGTGGACAATCGATAATCGCATCACCGGGATTAATGATGAGGCGCAAAACCAAATCGATCAACTCATCGGCGCCGGCCCCGCAGAGAATCTCCTCAATTGGGCGACCGGTATAGCTCGCGAGGGCGCTGCGTAACGCCGTTTGTTCAGGATCGGGATAAATGTGGTACGTTGCCGTCCGGTGGATGGCCTCCAGCGCCGCCGGGGCGGGCCCATACGGATTTTCGTTGGCATCGAGCTTGACAATCTGTTCGACCGGCAGGCCGAGCCGAGCGGCCAATACTTCCAATGGCACGATTGGAGTATACGGTTCGAGATCGGCAATTTCGGGACGAATAAGTTGTGATAACACAGGTGTCATAATAACTCCGCGGGATAAACCCGGATAGCATAACGCACTTGTGCCATTCATTGTAAGCCATCACAGAGCAGTGTCAACGATATGTCTTCGCAGGTAGTGGGGCATGGTATAATTCAAGTCTTGAATTGTTAAGATTGATGGAGGATCGCATGACCCCGCGAGCACAGGATCGGCGCGCAATGTTGCGGTCTGAACTGCTCGGTCTGGTGCGCGAGCAAGTGACGGACGAAGCTATCGAGTCACAGATCGAGACGTTACTGGCCGAGATATTGGCCGATGATCCGACGGTTGAGCCGCAACCGGTTGTGATCGACCAACAGCCCCCCGATCAGCGTGTCGTCGTAACCGGTATTGGTGTGGTATCGCCATTCGGGGTGGGGCTTGAGCCATTTTGGTCGGGGTTAACGGCGGGGCGCAGTGCGATCGGACGGATTACTTTTTTTGATCCGAGCAGCTATCCTTGCCAAATTGCCGGGCAAGCTAACGATTTTCAGCCGCAAGCGTTTATGGACGCCAAAGAGGCTCGGCGGATGTCGCGGGCGAGTCAGATGGCGGTGGCCGCCGCGCGTATGGCCGTCGAACATGCCCACTTACCGTTAGAACGAATGTACTGCGATGAGGTGGGTGTGCTGATTGCGAGCGGTACCACCTCGATGCCCGACGTTGAACAGGCGGCAGCGACGTTGCTTCAGCGCGGTGGGATGAAGATTAGTCCTTTTTTTATTCCGGCGGCCCTGCCCAATATGCCTGCCAGTCAGGTAGCGATCCAGCTTGGTTTGCGCGGCTACACGACGGCTATTTGCACCGCTTGCGCCGCCGGAGCGCAGGCCATCGGCGAAGCGGCAGCGGTGATCCGACGTGGTGATGCTGAGGTGATGTTGGCCGGTGGTGCCGAAGCGCCGATTACTGCGCTGAGCTTGGGGGCGTTTTGTGTGTTGCGCGCGCTGAGTACGCGCAGTAACGATGACCCGGCACGAGCATCACGCCCATTCGATGCACTACGTGATGGTTTTGTTCCCGGTGAAGGTGCTGCTGTGCTGGTGCTCGAACGGCTTAGCAGTGCCCAACGGCGCGGAGCACCGATCTTGGCCGAGCTGATTGGGTATGGCGTCTCGGCGGACGCTTACCACGTCACCGCCCCCGATCCCAATGGTGAGGGTGCTGCGTTGGCGATGCAGCGAGCCTTGTATCACGCCCGTATCTCGCCACAGCAGGTCGATTACATTAACGCCCACGCTACCGGCACTCCCACCGGCGATATTGCCGAAACGCGGGCGATTAAGCAAGTCTTTGGTGAGTATGCCTACAGTGTACCGATTAGTTCGATCAAGTCGATGATCGGGCATCTAACCGGCGCAGCCGGCGCGGTGGAGGCTGCCGCTACTATTTTGGCGTTGTATCACGGTGTGATACCACCAACGATTAATCTTGAATACCCCGACCCAGCGTGTGATCTCGATTATGTGCCGAATGTCGCCCGCTCGGCAGCCTTGCAAGTGGCAATCTCGAATTCGTTTGGGTTTGGTGGGGTGAATGCGGTGTTGGCGTTTCGTAAAGTGATATGATGGGTGCAGATGTGGGTTGCCGCCGGTTCGGTATGCTCTGCAATGAGTAATCCTCCATCAACCCCTCCGATGCAGACGAATATGTGGCATATCTACGGGCATGAATGGGCGATTGAACAACTGCGCAGTAACATTCGCACGCAGCGTGTAGCGCATGCATACCTGTTCGCCGGGCCGTCGGGTATCGGTAAATCGTTGTTAGCGTTGCGTATGGCGCAGGTGCTGCTCTGCGAACGCCAGGATGGTGACCCATGTTTGCACTGCCGTACCTGCCGGCGGATCGAGCACGGTACCCATCCCGATGTGCGGGTAGCCGGGATGGCAACGCAGGCCGCCGCAGCGAAGGCTGATGAAGCGACCCGGCAGAAGGAATTAAAGATCGCGACCATCCGTGAGTGGCAACGAGATTTGGCTCTCCGTCCGTTTGAAGCTCAACGGCGGGTGCTTATTCTCCACGACGCCGAACGTCTCAGCGAAGAAGCTGCGAATGCGATGTTGAAGACGCTCGAAGAGCCACCTGATTACGCCACCCTCCTGCTGGTGGCGCACAGCAGTGAATTGATCCCAACGATTGTATCGCGCTGTCGGGTGTTGCGCTTACGCCCCTTACCGCGCGCGCAGGTAGCAGCCGCCCTCCAAGCGCGTGGTGCAGCGCCTGCACAGGCCGCCGAACTGGCTGCATGGAGCGATGGCCGTGTGGGTTGGGCCATCAGTATACTGTCCGATCCCGATGCCCAAACTGCGCGCCGTGCCCAACTGACCGAATTGATCACCCTGTCTCATCAAGATGTGGGTGCCGGCTTGCATTGGGCCGAGCAGCGGGCCAAGGAATATCGGGCCGGTGACCAAGAGACCGTGTTGGCATGGCTAGAGTTGTGGCAGCGTTGGTGGCGCGATGTCATCTACACCGCCGCCGGTTGCGACGAAGCGATCACCAACATCGACCGCCGCGCCGAGTTACATGCCGTAGCCCAACGAGTCACACCCGTCGCTGCCTTCACCTTCTTGCAACACCTCATCACCGCCGCGCAGCAGTTGCGCGATAATGTGAGTCCACAATTGGTGTTCGAACATTTGATCTTACACCTGCCACGCTTGCAGTAAACCGAGCATCTTCATCGGCGGTATGATAGAGCCTGCTCGACTACCACCCCGATCTCGCCGACGATGGCCGGCGTCTGACTTTTTCCTTCACCGCCGGTTCCGAACGGAAAACCACCGGCTCATACTACACGCCGCCGGAATTGGTGCACGAGGTTGTCGAGCAAACCTTGGCACCGCTGATCGCTGACCGCCTGCGCTCGGCGTCAACGCCCGTCGCCAAACGCGCCGCCCTGCTCGATCTGCGCATCCTCGATCCCGCCTGCGGCTCCGGGCATTTTTTGCTCGCCGCTGCCCGCACCTTGGGCCGGGTCGTGGCCCGTCTTGATGCGCATGGTGATGAACCGTCACCCGATCAGGTGCGCCGCGCCGTGCGTGATGTGATCGGTCACTGTATCTACGGCGTTGATGCCAACCCACTCGCGGTTGAGTTGGCCCGCGTTGCCCTTTGGATCGAAGCCCATGACGGTGGCAAACCGCTGACCTTCCTCGACCACCGCATCGTCTGCGGCGATTCCCTGGTCGGGGTGCGCGACCTCGCCGTCCTCGCCACCGGTATTCCCGCCGGCGCCTTCGACCCCGTGAGTAGCGATGTGCGCACCGTGGCCCGCGCCGTTGCCAAACGGAATGCCGCCGAACAGGCCGGGCAATTGGGCTTATTCGATGCCCCACCGTCGCCCGACCTCTCCGCGCTGGCCGCACTCATCCGCCGCATCGATGCCATCGCCGATACGACCCACGCCGACATCCGGCGCAAACAGGAGCTGTTTGCGCAGATGCTGCAACGTGCCACGACCCTCCAGACCGCGTGCGATCTGTGGACGGCGGCGTTTTTTCAACGGCGCACGACGGACACCTCAGAAACGGCGTGGATTACGACCGCAGCGGTGTGGGCGACCATGGCCGGCCATGCACCACCGGCTGCCGTGGCCGCAGCGCAGGAATGGACCATTCCCACCCCGTGGCTGCATTGGCCGCTCGCCTTCCCCGATGTGGTTGGCGACCGCGGTGGCTTTGATGTCATCCTTGCGAATCCGCCGTGGGAACGGATGAAACTGCAAGAACAGGAGTTTTTTGCCGCCCGCGACCGCACGATTGCCGATGCACCCAACGCCGCCGCCCGCAAACGTCGGATCGCCGATCTACCCCAGACCAACCCCGCCCTCTGGCAGGCCTATCGGGACACCCTGCACCGCACCGAAAGCATTGGCCGCTTTTTGCGCCAGAGCGGCCACTACCCGCTGGCCGGACGCGGCGACATCAACACCTACGCCGTGTTTGTCGAACGTATCCGCAGCCTGCTCCGCCCAAGCGGTCGGGCCGGGGTGATCGTGCCAACCGGGATCGCCACTGATGACACGACCAAACATCTGTTCAATGATCTGGTGATGCATGGGCAGATTGCCGGAGTCTTCGATTTTGCGAATCGGGAAGAGATATTTACCGGTGTTCATCGCAGTTACAAGTTCTGCATCCTCCTGCTCGGTGGACGGGAAGAACCGGCAGCGGCCTTTCCGGTAGTCTGCTTCGCGACCCATCCCAACCACCTGCATGACCCGCTGCGGCGGTACGAGCTAACGCCCGCGGCTATCACCCGCGTCAATCCCGCCACCCGCACGCTCCCCATCTTCCGCACCACCGTTGACGCTGCACTCACCCTCGCCATCTACGAGCGAGTGCCGGTGCTGATCCCGCCTGAAGCGGGGGATGGCGCACTGACCACCGGCTGGAACGTGCGGTTTTTGAGTATGTTCCACATGGCCAACGACTCGCACCTCTTCCGCACCCGGTCCGCCTTGATGGCGTCAGGGTACCGGCTGGTTGGGAACCGGTTCCTTCCGCCGACGCCGACCGCCGACGAGTATCTGCCGCTGTACGAAGCCAAGATGATCTGGCACTACGACCATCGCTTCGGCGACTATGCCACCATCACCGAGCGTTCGAGTACTCAGCTCCCCACACCAAGCGCGGCCCAGCACGCCGATCCGACCTTCGTCGTCCAACCGTGGTACTGGGTACCGGCAGCGGAGGTTGCCGCACGTGTGCGCGGATGGTCGCATCGCTGGCTGCTGGGGTTTCGCGATGTGACCAACGCAACCAATCTACGTACCGCTATCGTCAGTTTTGTCCCGTGGGTGGGAGTGAATAATAAAATGCCCCTGATCATGTCAGGGACCGATCCTGTCCGAATCACGTGTCTGATGGCCAATCTCAACGCACTGGTGTTCGATTTCGTTGCTCGGCAAAAGATAGGTGGAACGTCGTTAGGTTTCTTCATCCTCCGCCAACTCCCCGTCCTCCCACCGGACGCCTACACCACCGCCGATCTGATCTTCATTGTGCCGCGGGTGCTGGAACTCAGCTACACCGCGTGGGATCTGGCCGCGTTCGCAACCGATGTTTGGAACGGGGCCGCTGCACCGGTGCAGGCTGCGATCCGTGTCCAATGGGACGTGAACCGCGCCGTCACCGGTGGCGTCGATCCAACTCCGCCCACCTGGGCCGACGCAGCGCCGTTCCCGCCCTTCCGCTGGGACGACGCACGACGGACCGTGCTCCGCGCCGAACTGGATGCCTACTACGCCCGGCGCTATGGTCTCACCCGCAAACAGCTCCGCTACATCCTCGATCCCGCCGACCTCACTCCGCACGAGTTGGCAACCATCCTCGACCCCACCGAGGAGGTGACCGACCCTCTGGAGCCGACCGGCTATGCGGCACGAGTATCGGCCAGCACCTTCCCCGGCGAGACGTTCCGGGTGTTGAAGACCACCGAGATCAACCAGTACGGCGAATACTGGACACGCCGCCTCATCCTTGAGGCATGGGCACGACTCACCGACTGCGCGGCGTAATCCGGTCGTTGGGGTTGCGTCGGTGCGGATGCACCACGCCAGACCGCCTCATGCGCGGGGGATCGCACCTGGGGTTGGTGGAGGCAGGCGGCTCCTGTGCCGGTCAACCGGCAGATGTACCGAGGAATCGTGAGCGCCCGGCGCACACTCCCGTGCGTTGCACGGGCAGTACCCCTGTGGAGATTAGCCCTCCGGCGGCACAGCGTCGTGCCGGTCGCCGATTATCCGGTTGATGCAGCACAAGTCAAGCCTGTCCTCTGCGAACATGGTTTGAGAATGGTATAGTGATCAAGCCGAGGGGTGACTCGTTCGTCGAAAAACTATTCCTCGCCGTGTCACTTCTACCATCTATCAACGTCATAGGAAACGATCATGCGACGCATCACCCACTTCATCCTCGCAACACTTGGTGTAGTAGGTGGCATTATCCTGTTCGCTTCAGTCCTATTACTGCTCGACAACCTTTTATTCGGATCGGCGGCCACCCAAAACCAAATAGCGGCGGCACCCTCACCCATCGTCACCACCGAACCGACCCAAGTGCCCGTGACACCATCTGCCACACCTAAGCGACCCACCATCACCCCAACACCACTGCCTCCCACGCCCACGGCGTCGTCCATCCCCCTTCCCTCACCTACAGCAGCGGCACCGCCCATCGCCGTTGCGTGTTTGGCCGACCTCTCGTGGGAACCGGCCACCCTCGTGCGCGTTATCGATGGCGACACCATCGATATTCGGATCAACGGTCGTGAGGAGCGTGTCCGCTACATTGGCGTTGACACCCCCGAGCGAGGGCAGCCCTGGTACGACGAAGCGACCCAAGCCAACCGCCGCCTTGTCGAGCAAGAACCGCTCTTGGTAGCCCGCGATGTCAGCGAGCGCGACCGGTATGGCCGTTTGCTTCGCTACGTATTCGCCGGCGATCAGTTTGTTAACCTGGTGTTGGTTGAACAGGGCTTCGCCCAAGTCGCCACCTTTCCGCCCGATGTACGTTGCGCCGAAACCTACCTCGCCGCCCAACAGCGTGCCCGCGCCGAAGGCGTTGGGCTATGGGGAACCACCGCCGCACCGGCCTCCAGACCAACCGCCGCACCGGCAACCGGCCAACAATGCCACCCGGCCTATCCCACGGTCTGCATCCCACCACCGCCACCCGATCTCGATTGCAGCGACATCCCCTACCGCCGGTTCCAGGTTGATCGGACATACGGTGATCCCCACCGCTTTGATGGCGACCGTGACGGAATTGGATGTGAGCGATAGACGCCGGCTTGCCCGCCGTATCTGTATAAACCGGCGCGCACCGGTTCACCCACAGCGTCCACACCTCTCCGGCGATGGCTCCAACCGCTATCGAGCCTTCTACCGCTCACCTCCGGCAGGCGGCAGGGAACGACCACGCGGCCCGGCGGACACGCTGAGTCGTCGGGCAGCTCCGGCAGGCGGCAGGGAACGACTACCCGGCACCGAGACATAGAAATAACAACCCCTTCTTCACACCATTGTGAAGAAGGGGTTTTCGTTAAGCGGTATAGTGGCTGGGGGACAGGGATTCGAACCCCAACTACCTGATCCAGAGTCAGGCGTTCTACCATTAAACTATCCCCCACCGTGGTGCCGAAGGTGGGATTTGAACCCACACGAGGTCACCCTCACTACGCCCTGAACGTAGCGCGTCTGCCAATTCCGCCACTTCGGCATGGCCCGGTGTTCAACGCAGGAATTATAATACTACGCAAGGCTCACTTTGTCAAACATTGTCAGACCAATCTTCAGCGATCTATCGTTTGCAGGTGCATGAGCAAATCGGGATAATTCAGATAAAATCGTTGCAAAGCCACCGCAGTAATTTCCCACACCACACTATCGGTCACCGCAGTGACGGTCAATCGGTATGGTTCACCGCGCAACACCGACCGCATCCCAAAACAATCACCGGCCCGCGTACTCTCACCGGTAGTACCGTCATGAAACGCCAGCCGGCCACTCACCAGCAGGTAGCCGATAGTCCCCCGCTTACCTTTGCGGCACAACGTCGTCCCTGCCACCACGCTCCGCGGTGTGAAATCGAGGGCCAGATCGAGCAGGTTTGCCCACGGCAAGGAAGCCAGTGCCGGTTGTTGCCAAAGCCACTCGGCGCGGGTGAAGGCCTCGTGGAGACCAAGCCGGGCTGCAACGGCGGCGAATACGTCGGGTGGAATCTGCAATAATTCGACGTCGCTATGGGCCACCATCGTGCTTGTGCGCGGCTCTCCGATCAAAGCGCCACGCTCGCCCATGCTATTGCCCCGCCCCAAGAAGCGCACCGATTCGTTCGCGACAATAATTTCAACGACGCCACGGTGAATCACATAGGTATAACCATCCGACTCGTCACCCTCATAGGCGATCATCGTCTTGGCCGGATACGTCACCACCAGACAGCGGGCTGCCAAATCAACCCGTTCGTGGACCGACAAACGGGCAAAGATCGGGCAAATCGTCAGCGTTTCAAACCGTTGGCGCTGTTCATCATCGACCACAACCTCGCCGATGCCGACAATGTGCCCACTTTTGGCAATTTCCACCCGCCCTGCCAACTCCCTACTCATCTCCAGATCGCGCCGGCTGGTATGAGCCAACACGAGCCGCCGGCTCTTGGTACTGAGATCACGCAGCAATTGCGCCGTCGGTGTGGTGTGAATAGCACCGCCACCCATGTCGTGGACTAACACCTCTGCCCCCTCCGTAAAGCGGCGTAGCTCGGCCAACCGTGTTGCACTCAATTGCCCCTGTCGGTACAGATGCGCTAGCCATGCCTCATCGTAGCGCATATCGCCCGAATAGCTGATTCCCCCAACCCGTACCGCAATTGTCGGGATCGAATGCACCGCATACGTCGCCTCAAACCGATAGCCGTTTACTTCCAGCGCCTGGCCGGGATCGAGCGGAAAAAAGTCAAACAACTCGGCGACGGCTGCCGGTGCCAGATCGAGCATCGCTCCTAAGACCCGCAGTAAGGAACGATAGATCGGTTGCGCGGTAACCAACCGCACGCGCTTCCCACCGGTCAAAATGAGTTCGGGTAGACCGGCAATGTGGTCCTCGTGCAAATGCGAGATAACGACCAGATCGATCTGACGAGGGGAAAGGCCCAGATAGGCCAACCGCACATTCAGATAGGCAGCCGCATCGAAGAGCAGCGGCTGGCCGGTGCCGAGATAGGCCAGAAAACAGGTCGTGATGCCTGTCGGATCGAACCCGTCACTCCCCCCGATAAACTGCAATGTAATCGTTTGGCGCAACAGTGGTTGTGGCGGAGCGACGGTCAATGGCAATGCGACGCCGGTGATCGCCGTCGGAATGCGGGCGACCTCCTGATCATTCTCTAGAAACAAAAAGGTATCGCCGTCGTACACAATTTGGGTCGGGCCAAGATCACCACCACTCGTTTCAAGGGACACAATCGTCACCATATCATCGATAGTGGGTACTCGCCCCAACGGTGGGTAAAACGCGACTGCCTCGCATTCTCGTTTCAACCAATCGTTTGGCCAATCGCTCGGCTCGGTCGGCCCACTGAACGTTTCCCGCAGAAGGATGGATAACCGCTCGGCTTGAGCTTGCGTCACTGTGATCAGCGTAACCTGCCGTCGTTGACCGAAGAAGTTGGCGTAGATCAAAAATTCAACGCTGGCATAATTGATCCCACGTCTCACAAAACCGTGCGAACCGAGTTCACTGCCTGCCGGAGCATCGGGTGGCAAGAGCACATATGCCGGTGGGGTGAAGCCGTGGGCGAGGAGAAACTTCAAGCTCTCTGGCGGACTGTTCACCAATACATCGCCGGCTGCTGTCTTCACGAAGTAGATGTCATTTGGCAGACTCCACACTCGATCCGTTGCCAAAGGTTTCATAATCGCTCTCCCACCGCGCCTATAGTTATAGTGCTTATGGTATCAGGACGGTTCGTGTGCTCAGCAAACTCGTTCTTTGACAAGTAAATGTACTGCACGAATCTATCCGGCCATCAGACCATGCTATAATTGACCACAGTATAACCTTCTCTGATTAAGGAGGCTAGCTGTTATGTCCGGCCATTCAAAATGGCATACCATTCGGCGCGCGAAAAGTGTCAATGACCAGCGGCGTGGTCAGCTCTTTACCAAACTGGCGCGCGACATTACGATTGCGACCCGTGAAGGTGGCAGTGGTGATCCCGATCTCAACTTCCGCTTGCGGCTCGCCATCGAAAAAGCGCGCGCCAACAATATGCCGAACGAGAATATCCAACGTGCTATCGAGCGTGGGTTGGGTAAATCGAACGAAGCTGCTATCGAAGAGATCTTCTACGAAGGGTACGGTCCCGGCGGTGTGGCAATCCTCGTCGAAGCCGCTACCGATAATCGCAACCGTACTAGCTCGGATGTGCGTGCAACCTTTAACAAGAACGGTGGTAGCCCCGGTGAACCCGGCTCGGTGTCGTGGATGTTCGAGCAGAAGGGCCTGATCACGGTAGACCTGAGCGCTACCAAGCGTGATCCCGATGAGCTGCAACTCCTTGCTATCGATGCCGGGGCCGACGACGTGATCGTCGATGACGAGACGCTTGAGATTTACTGCGAATGGACGCAACTGAATGCCGTTCGTCAAGCTTTGCTCGATCAAGGAGTGTCGATCAGCAATGCTGAAAAGATTATGCGCGCCAAAACTCTGATTCAACCCGATGAAAAGGATGCACTGGCGGCGCTGCGCTTGATTGAAAAGCTCGAAGACCTCGACGACGTGCAGAAGGTCTATTCTAACCTCGATATTACCGCCGAGCTGGTGGCACGCTTCGATTCGTGACCGGTGGTTTACTGTAGGAGTGTTGTGCGCGCACTAGGGATCGATCCGGGAACGGCAACTATGGGTTGGGGTGTGGTTGAGCGTGATGGAAATGCGCTCCGCTTGGTCGATGTCGGCGCTCTCACCACACCCGCCGGTATGCCTCAACCCGAGCGGTTGTTACAGCTTTACAATGGGCTGCGGGCCATTATCGAACGTCTCCAACCCGATACGGCTGCGGTTGAAGAACTCTTCTTCGGCAAGAATGTTAATACGGCGCTGACTGTCGGGCAAGCCCGTGGTGTCGCGTTGTTGGCGCTGGCGCAAGCCGGGATTCCGGTGTGTGAGTATAAGCCAACTGCCGTCAAGCAGGCGGTTGCCGGCTATGGTGGTGCCGATAAGCGCCAAATGCAAGAGATGGTGCGGCTAACACTTGGTCTGGCGATGGTGCCGCGCCCTGATGATGCTGCCGATGCTCTGGCGATTGCAATCTGTCATGTCTATACCGCCCCGACGTTGCAACGGTTTGATGTGTCGTGATGGAGGTGCGGTGAGTGCAGCCGGTTTTGTCTGTCATCGCCGTTTATCTTCACCGTGATGCCCCTCACCGCGTTCGTCTCGCTACATGTGTATGACTTCTCGTCGTCGTCCTGGCGCTTCCGCCGATTTTGAAGAGATTCGTCCCAATCTCTTTCTCATTCACAATCCGGCGCTTGGCCCCGTCTTGCGCGGCGAGGGTGAACGCGACGGATTCCACTTTCGCTTAACCTCTCGGCGACGGGAAGGGTTGCTTGGTCGCCTCGCCAATCGTGGGTTTGTTACCCTGACGATTGCCGACCGCATCGCTGCTCTGCCTACGCCGCCGATAACAACACTTGGCCCGCTTCATCGCTTGTCTATCGGGCCGAAGCAGCAACTGGCCCTGCTCGATCTCGCTGCGCCCAACGGTTGGCGTCTGGTATTACCGGTGAACGGTGTCGTCGAACTACCCATCGGCAGAATCGTGCGTTACCGTCGCGGACGTGGCCCTGTTGAATACATGCGCATCACAGCCGGTGGCTGGCAGTATCTCCCCGCCGATGATGCTCTGCTCCTCGCATACGGCCAATTGCCCCGCCCATCGTTCCTTCGGTTAGTACCCGATGATGGCGGTGTCGCCATCCCTACGCTGCCATTGCCGACTGCCTACCGGCAAGTGTTGGGTCAGATTGCCCATCCCCATCCCACCGGCTGGTTGCTGACGAATGATACAGAGCGTGCATTGGCGACAACTCTGCTGGCTAAATTGGGTGTCACGGTGGTCACGCCCGAGGGCTAACCAACGGCTTCTCTAGCGGTACCCTGTTTTGGTGCAGGGTGTTCTCGGTATTGTACTCTACGAACTGTATGCCCCCTTGGTTGGTGCTACAATAAGAGCGATAATGTACCGAGGAGAAAGTTATGACCACTACTCTGATACGTGGTTGCTGCCCACACGATTGTCCCGATACCTGCGCCACGATTACCGAAGTTCACAACGGCCGCGCAGTCGCATTTTACGCCGATCTCGATCATCCGATCACCCAAGGTTGGCTCTGTGCTAAAGTGCGCCCTTACCTCGAACGGGTCTACAGTCCGGATCGATTGCTTTATCCATTACGGCGTATTGGTCCCAAAGGGAGCGGACGGTGGGAACGAGTGAGCTGGGATGAGGCTATCGCAACGATTGCCGACCGCTGGCAAGCGATCATTGCCGAGTACGGTGCAGCGGCGATCCTGCCCTATTCCTACAGCGGCACACTCGGTCTGCTTCAGACGGCCATCGTTGATGCACGGCTGTGGAACCGAATGGGTGCGAGCGGTCTTGATCGCACGATCTGTTGTGCTGCTGCCCACGCTGCGGTCTATGCTACCCTTGGTGCTCGTCGTAGCCCGGATTACGACGATCTACTGCACAGTCGTCTCATCATTATCTGGGGACACAATCCGGCCAGCACCGGTCCTCATGCTATGCCCTTTATCCGGCAGGCCCAACGGGCCGGTGCGTATGTTGTCGTGATCGATCCGCGCCGCACGGCTACGGCCCGCTCGGCCGATCTCCATATCTCGATCCAACCGGCCACCGATGCCGCACTGGCCTTAGGGATGATGCACGTGATCTTTGCCGAACATCTGCACGATGAAGCGTGGTTGGAACGGTACACGGTTGGTTGGCAAGAGTTGCATGTGCGCGCCGCCGAATATGATCCTGAGCGCGTAGCTGCAATCACCGGTGTACCCGCGGCAACGATTATCGAATTGGCCCGTCGCTACGCGACAACCAAACCTGCCATCATCAAGACCGCCGATGGCATCCAGCGCCATCAAAACGGTGGCCAAACGTTCCGCGCTTTGCTCTGCTTACCGGCGGTCGTTGGTCAATATGGGGTGCGTGGTGGTGGCTTGGCCTACTCGACCGGTGGCTACGCGACATGGGACGGAGAAGCAGTCGGACATGCTTCCGAATGCCCGCCAACGCCACGAGTGGTGAATATGAACCGACTGGGCGCAGCGCTCACCGGCGAAGTGACCGATCCGCCGATTATGTCACTCTTTGTCTACTGCGCCAATCCGTTGACCTCTTCACCCAACGCCGGCTTGATCGAGCAAGGCCTACGGCGCGACGATCTCTTCACCGTTGTGCATGACTTGTTCATGACCGACACCGCTCGCTACGCCGATATTGTCTTACCGGCGACGAGCCAGCTCGAACATCTCGATCTACACCGTGCCTATGGTCATCGTTACCTCACGCTTAACCAACCGGCGATTGCACCGTTGGGCGAAGCAAAAAGTAACTGGGACGTGACTCGCTTGCTGGCAAAGGCCATGGGCTATACCGAACCGTGGTTACACGAGAGTGCTGAAGAGGCGATTCGGGGCGTGCTCGATGCCTCACGACGACGTAACCCGTTTTTAGCCGGGATTACTTACGAGCGACTTGTGCAGGAAGGTACAGTGCGGCTAACCCTCACCCCCGCAACCGAAGTGCCGTTCGCCGATGGTCATTTCCCCACCCCATCGGGCAAAGTCGAGCTGTGGAGTGCAACCATGGCAGCACAAGGGCTTGATCCACTACCCCAGTACGAGCCACCTGCCGAGTATGTAGCCCATCCGATAGCAGAGGGCTGGCTCACCCTAATCTCGGCTGCACCACATCACTTCGTCTCGTCGAGTATGGCCAATCAGCCGAGTCTCCGCGCGAAAGAAGGCCCTCCCACTCTCGAGATCAATCCCGCCGACGCCGTAGCCCGCGGTATTCGCGATGGCGATGAGGTTGTGGTCAGCAATGCACGCGGTTTCTGTCGCCTCCGTACTGTTGTCAGCGACAACGTCCCACCGGGAGTCGTCTTCGCCACCAAGGGACACTGGGCCAGTTGTTCACCCGATGGGCGTAACGTCAATTGGACAACTCCCGACGCACTCGCTGATCTTGGTGGCCAGAGCACATTCCATAGCAATCGAGTACGAGTCGTGAAATCGGCATAGGCCGTACCTTTACTACACAGTGAATAGCTCGCCAATGCGACCTACCACCGGTGTCGCACCGCGAAGGCATCACAAAGACCGGCTGTCATCTATCCGTTATCTCGACTGCTGCGACCACGCTTCCGCCATCCCTGATCGGTCGTTCACCTATCCTGCACAGGAGGTATCACAATGTCAGGTGTCAAATGAAGCGGCGCCGGTCAATCAATGACTGAACTCGGCATTCTCATCGGTTTAGTAGCAGCCGTCGTCATCGCCGGATTAACCATGACCGGTGAAGGAACGCGCGATGCACTCTGTCAAGCGGCGAATGCCTTCGGGGTCACGTGCGGCGATCTCTTGCGCGACACCTTTGCCACCCTTGATAACTGGTCGATCCACCACGGACGTTGGCAACTTCGTGATGGTCAACTCTGCATCGACGGCCCCGGTCGCATTTATCGTCCCCTCGACCGACACGACTACATCATCGAGGTGGATATGGCTCGCATAACCAGAGGTAACGGGTACGGCGTCTTTTTTCGTGATTCGGGTGGTGAAAAAATAACGGCTACTCGTTCCAGTACGATCCAGGGTACGGTCGCGGCGCATTCATCATTTGCAAATGGGTCAATGGCAACGAGCTATCAATGCCTATTGCTCGCACCAATGCACCCCTCAACTATGACTGGTATGGTACTGATCGTCGAGTACGGATCGAAGTTCGTGGTGATACCTTTATCGCCTACATCGACGGCCAACCGGTTGTGCAAGCACGAGATAGCAGTTTTGCCGGCAGCGGCATCAGTTTTCGGAGTTGGGATAATTCAAGTACGTGCTTCGACGATCTGACGGTACGCCGCCCATAAGCGAGTTGTTATTCTCACAGGAGACTTCTGATGAGTACATCGAACATGCTTGCCACTACTCGATATACCTGTCATACTCAACCACAACAGCTTCTTTGGGAAAAAAACTTCTGTATGCGCTGTCATGTCAAAACCTTTCACGCCGCTCTGGAACTGTGCTTCCCTCGGTGATCAGCCCTCACCACCAGGCAATCCGGTCGATCCCGACTACTATGTGAACTGGAAACCACCGCTCATCTCCCCCGGTCAAGGGCAGCGGCTGGTTCGGATCGCGATTATTGTGCTCGCAGTAGTGTTAGTGATAATGAGCGCAGTCGCGTTGTGGCGCAGCAACCTTGTCGCACTACCCAGTGGTCGTGGCGAGAACATTGGCCGGGTCGTCGCACCCACGGCTGGCGCTGTCGTCTTCACCCTCGCCAACCCCACCGAAATACCGGTTGCCGCCGACGGTAGTTTCACTCTATCGGATGTACCATCGGGTCGCCAGATGTTGTACGTAGCATTGTCAGGAGTCGCTTGGGAAATACCGGTAGATGTGCCAAACCAAGGCGTGGTTGATGTCGGCGTAATCACCGTCGAAGTCACCGCCGAACCAATCCGTTGATATGCAATCCGTGACCCCACCCGACACCCATGGGCCGCGCGGCTGTGCATCTCCCCACCCGGCCGTGCAGCCCTGTGATTGTCATTCCGCGTCTCGCACCATCTCAAGCGCACGCACAATTGCCAATGCTCGCTCATATTCATCGCCGATCAACGTCTGACACAACTCGATCAAACTGTTTATCATCTGCCGGCGCTGATCTGCCGGCGCCGCCATCATCGCATGTACCGCTGCCTCATCACCCATTACCGCACGACGTAATCGATCATCGGCGACCGGTGTTGCACCGAGCACTCCGCCTCGCTCACTTATTGCCGTGCCCAGCCGGTTGATAGCCGCCATCATCGTGCGTTGAGCGTCGAAACTCATGCGCGGTGGCTCGTCGGCGCTGCGTACACTGATGGTGTAAAACAGGTCGCTCTCCCGGCTAATCTCACCCTCGACGGTGGTAATAACCGGCTCTGCCGTCGCAGTTGCCCCGATACCACCGAGTACCGGCGGTTCACCCATCCCACATAACATCGCCCCCACCGCAAAATGGCCGTGATCGGTACCATGCACCGCAATCTGATAATCGCCGGCAGTGGGATAATCGATCACCACCAAATTGAGTGCTTTGCCCTCGTGACCATAATTGCGCCCACGCATCCGCCGCCGCCGCATCTTTCTCATCACACTGCTACCGAGTACTCCTACCGGTGCGAGAGGTTGACCGGCAGGCGCTTCAACTTCAACTTGAATCGGTGACGCAGTCATAATCACTAACCGCGGTGTGGGCGGTATCGTCGTCGCCGGTGCTGCTCCCAAGACGGCCGGGCTGACCTCCAATTCCGTGCAAAGCAGCCCAAGTACCTGTGGGCTATCGGGCAAAGCGCCATGGCTGACCGGCAACGGCGGCAGATTGTTGGCATTCGGTACCGTCGCCATCCGTTGCAAGACGGTACCATCGCCTTGTGCATCGTATTGGCGGCTCAGCGGTGCGCCATCGGCGTAGCACAAGCTGTGATCGGTGGGTGGTGGCCCCACCAGTATTGTGCTGAGCGTGTTAAAGCCGGTCCCCGTAATTGTGGTTACCGGCACTCGTTGGAGCAGCGTTGCAATAGCTTCGGGTTTATTTGCCATCTCACCCCACCAGTTCCGGCTCTCCATAGTGCTGATCGGCTTCAACTGCGGTGGATTACCGGTGAGCAGATAATCCTCTATCGGCAACAGATCACGCACACCGGGTACTTGTGTTTGGATCGTCTTTACCTTATCGAGTTCGGTTTGGTAGGGGTGAATGTGGCGCAGATACCACAGATATACCGCAAAGATCGTGCGCAACGTCTCGTCGGCGTGCGGTTCGGCCCCCGTCCAAGCGGTGTAGGCCTCTGCCGAGCCGCGGTGTGGCGTGCCCAAGGTGATCAGACGGGCCACATCGTTGCGTTTGGGATATTCGGGAGACTGAATGTAACTGCGGGCCACTAACCCACCCATACTGTGACCGATCAGAATAACCTTGTTGGTGTTAGCTGCCTTCTTCGCTTTATCAATCCAGGCGGTGAGGTAACGACGAGCACTCTCCTCAACCGGCTTACGCCAGTCGTAAAAGGCAACAAATAGATCGCGATTGCGGCGATAGCCGACTTTGGTAAACGTTTGCAAGAGCGTTTTTCCGTAATTGACGAAAGGCGGAAAATCCCATCCGCTCAACGTCGGGCCGCGCCAATCGAGCAATACCGGCAGGTTGAATGAACCGGTAAATCCGGGAATGAAGATGATAGGGAAACGTTCCATAAGAATGCCTTGCTCTACGTAGAATGACAAGTGGGGTGTAACATATTGGATCGAACGCCTGGTTGCGCATAATGGGGTGCTACTTCAGTATACGCTGGTACATCGGGAAGTGCAATAGGCTTCCTCAAGTTTCCTCAAGTTCGGGCAAGAGTTAAGACAGGGACAAGCGCCGGTGCCGTGATGGTGACCAATGCAAGCACCCCCTGTCATTTCGAGCCCCCCTGTCATTTCGAGCACCCCCCTGTCATTTCGAGCCCCCCTGTCATTTCGAGCGCAGCGAGAAATCCGCAAGATTTCTCGGGCGCTGGCGCGCCCTCGAAATGACAAGGGGGGCCGTACCGGCGCTGGCGCTCCCTCGCAATGACAAGGGGCTACGAACGCAGCACTGCCCCTGCAAGCACCCCCTGTCCCTGCAAGTACCCCCCTGCCCCTGCAAGCAAACCGTCCTCCCTGTCATTTCGAGCGCAGCGAGAAATCTTCATCAAGCTTGCTCAGTCGCTGACGCCCCCTCGCAATGACAAGGGGCTACGAACGCAGCACTGCCCCTGTAAGCACCCCCTGTCATTTCGAGCACCCCCCTGTCATTTCGAGCCCCCCCTGTCATTTCGAGCGCAGCGAGAAATCTTTATACCCACTCCAAACTCAAATCCTTCCATTCAGGGTTCATGCTCATCACCAATTTATTCTTCTTCTCCCGTCGCCATTTTTTAATCTCCTTTTCCCTAGCAACTGCCGCGTAGACGTCTGTCATGTGTTCATAGTAGACCAGTTTATTTACGTTATATTTTTTAGTAAAACCATCTATCATTTTGTTTTTATGTTCATATATCCTGCGTTCAAGGTTATTCGTTATACCGATATACATGACTTCATTGTTCCAGTTAGTAAGGATATAAATATAAAAGTTATAGTCTCTCATAAGATTTCTCCGAACGGTATTCATTGAAATGACGGCTAGTTATTGTGTTGCACCGTCATTTTACTACTCTTATGATTTCGAGCATACATTGTCCTCGCAAGCCAACCGCCCCCTGTCATTTCGAGCGCAGCGAGAAATCTTCACTAAGCTTGCTCAGTCGCTGGCGCTCCCTCGCAATGACAAGGGGCTACGAACGCAGCACTGCCCTCGCAAGCGTTCCTGCGTGACACCGCCCGAATGGAGAGCCACCGGCACAACTGCGGTTAGGCAGTCGTTAGATGGAGTCGTCAAATTCGTTAGTCAACATCCTCAATACTGATCGAAGTCATCGCTATCTTGAGCTATAATGCCTACTATGAAGCAACTCATCATCGTCCTGATCGGGATCGTTCTACTCGTCAGTTGCAGTCCGCCCCCTTCAAACCAAACCGATCAACTTACCGAGCCATTTCGCAGTGCCTGGCAAGCAGCAGGTGGATCAAGGATCGGTCCACCTCTCGGCGAACCACGGTGGGTTGATGATACGCTCGTCCAGTATTTTGCGACTATCAGAATCGTCGCTCTCCCGGAGGGTGGGGCTATCTCCGAACGGCTACCCGTCGATTGGCGCTCGTCTATACCGCGTCCGGTTATTGATCTACCGACGGTTCCACAACGCGCTTCATTAACCCTTGCTACGCCAACGGATGTTATGCAACCGCTCCAACCGGTACGTATTACCCTCCGCATCCCAGCTTACAGCGGCCTGACGACAGTCCAGCTCTACGATGCCGCCGGTTATCTCATCACACAGGGAGTAACGACAGTGAGTGATGGTATCGGCGAGATAACCCTGTTCGCCGGTGGTACGCTTGGCCCCCAGTGGGCCGTCGCCCTGATCGATGGTCGGTTGGCCGGTGCCCGCAGCCGTTTGTTTACCCTCAATGCTGAAACCTTTTTGAGCAGTGGTCAAAGTGACATCGACTCGCTCTATCCACGTATTCGCCGTCTTATGGCCGAGGCGCGGGTAAGCTACGAGTTGAACGGTCGGTTGATCAGCGGCTATCGCTCACCTGATAATCCGCTGCTCTGGCTCCGTGATCACGTTTATCAAGGACGAGGGTTTCGTTATTTTGAAACCGATGTCACCAGCCTCCTCGACGCCTTCCGCGATGCGCAAATGCCCGACGGTAGTCTGCCCGATGTGATCGACTATCCCGAACGGTATGTGCAGGCCTTCCGTAAAGAGGTTGAGTCTGATGTTGAGTTTTTGTACGTGCAGGGCGTGTACGAAGCATGGCAGATGACCGGTGATGATGAGTGGTTGCGCTCCCATTTGCCCGCATTGCGACGGGCTATCGAGTACATAACAACGAACCCGCTACGTTGGAACGCTGAGCGTGGTTTGGTCAGACGCCCGTATACGATTGATATGTGGGATTTCGCCTACGGCCCAACCACGATGAGTCCTGATGGTAAACCGGCTCCACGCCACTGGATCGAGCCGGACACGATTTGGGGCACGTTTCATGGGGATAATACCGGCTTGGCGTATGCCCTCTTTTTACTTGCCCGAATTGAAAATCGGGTCGGTGACCCGACACAGGCTAAGCGCTATTTTGATCTGTCCGACCAGATTATGCAACGCTTGAATGCGTTAGCGTGGAATGGCCGCTTTTTTACCCATTTCATCCCCGAAGATGCAACGTTCGTCCCGGCAGGGGTTGATGCTGCTGCTCAACTGAGCCTCTCCAATGCCTATGCCCTCAATCGGCGGGTGCTGTCAGTGGGGCAGGCGCAGGCGATTGTCGAGACGTACTATGCCCGTCGCGATTTCACCCGTGCCTTCGCCGAATGGTATAGCATCGACCCGCCGTTTCCGCCGGGTAGTTTCGGGATGGCCGGTGGTAAGGGTGAACAACCCGGTGAGTATGTCAACGGAGGGATTATGCCGCTCGTCGGCGGTGAACTGGCGCGGGGCGCATTTGCCTTCGGCTTCGAGCCGTATGGTCTCGATATTCTGCGGCGCTATGCCAATCTGCTGCGCCTGACCAATGCCTCATACCTGTGGTATTACCCCGATGGCCGGCCCGGTATCTCTGGCCCCGACACTATTCCCACCGATGGCTGGGGCGCAAGTGCAATGCTCGGCGCGCTGTTCGAGGGCTTGGCCGGTGTGTTCGATGATGCATCCCGTTACGAAGAGGTGATCATCAGCCCGCGCTGGCCGGTCGAACCGACGGTCAAGCAGGCCTATGTCGTGACCCGCTACCCTGCCTCGACCGGCTATGTCGCCTACCGTTGGCAGCGCGATGATCGGTTCCTTCGCTTGTTGATCACCGGGAGCGGACGACACGCAACGGTTCGCTTCCTTCTGCCCACTGATGTCGGTGATCGGCTGACGATGATGGTAGACAACCAACCGGTCACACCGCTGATTGAGGTGATCGGCAATAGTCGGTATGCCGGCGTTACACTCGACCGGCTTAATGTCGAGGTGACGGTGACGTGGCCGTGAAGCCGAGGTAACGTGAGTTTGGGGTAGGCAACCACAACCGGCATAGTGCCCAAGCCAAGAGTAGGTTGCTTGGGCTGACGTTACTGCACAATTACTGAACCGTCGATTGACCAAGAAGGTGATCGGACATCGGTGGCGCGAAGGCTCAATCGCCGACGTGTGCTTGAGGTGATCGATAACTTGCCACCATCGCCCGTTTCCGCGGCGGGATCGTATTCATTAGCGGCGTGCGGACAATTTACATGGTGGAGCGAGTAACGGTGAGCGGTGCAACGCTGAGCTGAATGGTGCACAGGAGCGCGTTATGCGGCTGTGGCGGGTGATCCTTGGTTAATAATGTGCCCACGCAGTTGCGCACGTATTCGGGAACAGGTTGACGGTCATCTACAGTGTTAGGCAGTGTTAGGCGTGAGCATCAGATGGCGGTTGCAGCCGCTAAACCGGCCGGTAGCGGGTGTGTGACACTCCGCCAGCCTAGCAACGCATTGATCGGAATGGATGTTGGGGAGGGGCCGACCACCCAAGCGGTTGCATCGATCAACGACACGCCTAGATGCCAGACCAGCAGCAACATCACCGAACAATTGATGAGACAATCCGGTGGAAGCTCCCCAGTATGCTTGTTTTGGTGAATCCAAGCTGATACCAGGGAACCCCTTATCCCACATTCACGGCTATTTAGGGTCGGTAGATCCGCAATATCGTCTCGCGATAGAGTGCTTGATCGGATAACGGATCGAGCGGGCCGCTGCTCCAATTCCAAATCGGTACTCCACCCTGCACATTCACCCATACCTGTTGCGAGGCCGTATCGTGCCAAAAGCTATTGTCGGTGGCGACCAACGCCGTGAATGACATAACCGGTGTGAGATCACGCCGCTCGGCGGCACCCGGTGCCGAATCTCGATAGTTTTCGCGCGTGGTCAGATACGCTCCTACCGTCCCGCTGCCACCAAAGGGAAGCGCCAAGATGAGCCGATCATCTGTTGTTTGCATATTACTCAGCGTGAGTTTCAACTCTTGCAGAGGGGATGGTGTCGTTGTCGTTCCATCGCGGAACTCGACCCGATACCGGCCACCGGCAACTGCGGTGAAGTGACGCATCCACGGCATGATGCCAAAGGTGTTAGTACCACTGCCGCTTCCTTCAGCGACGATCCACTGCGCTATCGGTTGGTTGGCCGCGTCGAGCCGGGTGACGGTAAGCGGCATCCGCGGCTTATACGGATCGCCGTTGTCGATGCGAAAACCGCTCACGCCATAGTACGGCCCTTGACAACTCTGCCCGTTCTGGCCGACCGGTGTGACGGCGACACATGTTTGCCCCGTCGTTAAGAAAGGAATGTCGTACACCCAATAATTGCCGGCCGGTCCCCAATAACCGTGCGGATCCCACAATGCGCCGGCTAATGCTGCATTGCCGGCGGGCGTATTGATATTCGGTGAGATAACCCGCCGACCCGGATGGGTATTGATCAGGCGGTTGTTCGGATTACGGATCAAACCGCGGTCAACTGCACGAGTATAGTAGTCATTGGTGGCGAATGCACCGCTGGCCCGGTCGAGCCGGTTGTGAAGCGCAAAATTCACGATGACGTTGTTGTCAATGTCGAACGTGCTGTGATAACTGGCAACCGCTGTGTTGGGCTGATCGGTAGTCGGTCGCGGTGATTGGTTGTTCAAACTCTCACCGATAATCAGCGAATCAACGATCTTGCCGTTATCACCGGCGCCGGCAAAGAACATCCCAACATTATCTGCGGAGACAAACCGTACATAATCAGGCCACGATACCCGATTCCACAACCCGTTATCATTGTTTTTGTAGGTGGTAATGTCGCTCAGCGTGAAGCGCACGCGGTTCTCGTAACGGAATGGCTCACCGTTAACGGTTGGGATGTATTTAATTTCTTTTGTATTACCTTCATCGTCAAACGGAGCAAAATCGATGTTAATGCCCGGCTTGCTGTTAGAATGTGCGACGTTGTGGCTAAAGATGCCAAGCGGGAGATGAACCGGCCGTATCGGTACACGCTTATTCGCGCCGAGTGGTTGATCGGGGAAAGCCAGCCAAAACCCATTGCCCTCGGTATCGGCAGCTACATTACCTCGTACTGTGTTATCAGGGTTGGTCAACCAAAATCCAGATGGCCCTCGCCGAAAATTGCTCCGGTCACTGGCGATTAGCGGCTGTGGCGGTTGACGCACGCGCAGCACCAGATTACCCTCAATGACGTTACGCCGCTCGACCGCATCTTCGAGGAAGATAGCGTGACCGGCGATGTCATAGCAGATGTTGTTACGAATGGTAGTGCCGTTTGTGCCATGAATGACAATGCAGCGGTTGGCCGAGTTCCAAATGCTCGAATTGGTGATCACGTTGTTGGTGGCATCACCGGTCCAGTTGCCGTCGGCATCATACGACAACAAATGAAAATGGATCGGGTAACGACCCAGCCGACCACCTTGTCCAACCCGTCGTAACTCTACACCATCGAGCCGTAGGCTGGCGTTGTGCATGACCATTATCTGGGCACCAAAACGGTCATTACGCCAGCGATCATCGTCGGCACCCTGAATCACAATCCGGCGCGAGAGATTGCTTACCTCGGCCCGTTCATCAAGGACGAGCGGTGTTACGTCGTTCGTCGGCGTCAGAGTCATCCCGCTGCTACTCACGTACTGCAAGCGGCCCCACCGCGCTTGTTGCAGTGGTGTACTCAACTGCACCCGCGTACCGTCAACCGCCTCGACGGTGAGGCGTTCGGTTTGGGCTACGCCAAAGAAGTCGGTCGGCGCAATCACCACCTGATCGCCGAACTGCCAGTCAACAGTGTCGCGCAATATCAGTTCGCGCGTACCGGCAGCCGCATGATCGTTCAAGACCGTCCACGGATGGTTTGGTGTTACCCCATACGCCTCAAACGATCCACCCATCAACAAGATGCCGCGCGTGCCCATCCCCATCACATCTTCATTTGGATTGGTTGCGGTCAGAGTAATCGTCGCTCGTTGCGCAAATGGCTCGGTGGGGCTGCCGATGCGTATGCGGCCATGACCGTGGATCATAATCCAGCCGACGGTTAAATCCAGATCACGCCGATCAAAGATCAGCTCGCCCTCGATGAGCAAACTCTGTAATGGCGGTGGGCTAACGTCGAGCAAGATCACTTTGCCGGCGGGAATCTGCACCGCATCGCCTGCTTGGGGTAAACGACCACCCCACGTCTGCGGTTGCGACCAACGCTCAAATGCTTGGCCCGCAATCATCGGCACAAACACGGTATGAGCTGCCTGCACCGTGATTGTGCCGCGCATCGTTGGGTCAATGTCGCACAAAAATGCCGATTGGCCGCTGACGGTGAAGGTCTGGGTCACGACTTCGCCGGGCCGCATGAGCGGCGTCTCCCAACTGCCGTCAATGGCCCGTAGCCGGTGGAAGCCGGAACTGTCGTTGCGCCATGCGAGCGTACTGCCGGCGGTGATCTGGAGATCGTAGCTATGGGTGGAAAGTGAAAAAACCTGCGTTTGGGTCGGGGCTGTCCACGCCAAGAGTGGTGTGAGTATGATCAGCAGCGTGAGGCTGATTATGCCGAACACTATTCCAGATCGGGTGGGAAGGCGATAGTGCATTGCTGGGATTGTCCTTTCTTCGTTCGTAAGCCGGGTAATTTCAAGACTTGACCATCCTGCTCGCGATTTCCGCAACGACGCTGTTGCTATGACGTTGTCCAACATTGGCTTACGATTCCACAGTAACCGACATTCACGCATCTGAGCAATAGTACTTTGTTCACGCTACCTGTGATGACCGCTCGTAAAAGGTTAACGGTAGCGCGTGGTATGCGTGCAGCCAGACATCGGGTATACTAAAGGTCAGATTAGTGTAAGGGAGTACAACTATGCGCTATGCGCTCGAACGCTTTATTACCGATATTAAAGATGCTATCGCTGCGACCGGCAAAGTACCGGTTGATCTGATTGAGATTACCACTCCCAAACCGAATATTCCCGCCGACCGCACGTTCGTTGCGTTCAAGGCAGCTAAGGCGCTCAGGATTGACCCGGCTAAGCTCGCGGCGGAACTGGCTGCTACCATTGCACCGCCACCCGATTCGCTGATCGGTGAGGTGACAGCCACCGGTGCGTTCCTCAACTTCTCGCTGCACCCGCAACGGCTGGCAGTGGCTGTCCTGAACGAGATTGAGACCGCCGGTGAAGCATACGGCACGGTGGCCGATGGCGCCGGACGTACCGTAGTGATCGATTATTCTTCGCCCAATATCGCCAAGCGCATGCACGTCGGCCATATCCGCTCGACGATCATTGGGCAGGCGCTGGTGCATATCTTCCGCGCACTTGGCTATCGCGTGATCGGCGATAACCATCTCGGCGACTGGGGGACGCAGTTTGGCATTATTTTGGCCGCAATGCAACGCTATGGCCGTCCGCAGAGCGAAGGCGAAGCGGCCATGGCCGAGCTTGAAGCACTCTACGCACGCTACAACGCCGAGATGAACAACGATTCGGCGTTGGAAGAAGAAGCCCGCCGGTGGTCGTTGGCCCTCGAACGCGGCGATCCGGAAGCGCGTTCGTTGTGGCAGTGGTGTGTTGATCTGTCGTTGCGGGCTGCTCAACGGAACTACGACCGGCTCGGCATCCGCTTCGATTACGCCTACGGCGAAAGCTTCTACGAGGCGATGCTGCCGGAAGTGATCGAAGAGGCGCTACGCTCTGAGGCAGCCTTCCGCGATATTGATGGCGCCGTAGTTGCCGAACTCGATAAGCTACCTAAATTCATCATCCAGCGTAACGACGGCGGCACCGTCTATATGACCCGCGACATCGCGACGATCAAGTTTCGGTTGCAAACGTTCAATCCTTCGCACATCATCTACGTCGTTGATGCTCGCCAGGAACTGCACTTCCGCCAGCTCTTCGCAATCGTGCGGGCGATGGGCTACGCCCGCGATGTTGAGCTGGTGCATGTCCCGTTCGGTGTGATTACAACTTCTGACGGCCAGCCCCTCTCGACGAAAAAGGGCAATATGGTCTATCTTGAGGCCTTGCTCGACGATGCAGTGGCGCGGGCACGGGCATTGGTCGATGCCAAAAGCCCTGACCTGTCGCCTGAAGAACGGGCTACCATTGCCGAGGCAGTCGGGATCGGTGCGGTAATCTACAACGACCTCTATCAAGACCCACGCCGGAATATTACCCTCGATTGGGATCGTATGCTCTCGATTGAGGGTAATAGTGCTGCCTATCTGCAATATTCGCACGCACGCTGCCGCTCGATCTTGCGTCGTGCTGCCGATGAGGGTGTTGCACTCGCCGAAGCCGATCTGACGTTGTTGACCCACCCAAGCGAGCAACGTCTCATTCGCCATCTGGCCCGCTTGCCCGAGGCGTTGCGCGAGGCTGGGGCGCGCTATGCACCGTTTGTGATCGCCGATTGGTGTTATACGACCGCCCGCGAGTTTGGTATCTTCTTCGAGCAGTGCCCGGTGTTGCGCGCCGAGACACCGACGTTACGCGCTGCCCGGCTACGTCTTGTCGCGGCGACGGCCAATGCGCTGCGAAATGGGTTGGCTCTGTTGGGGATTCGGGCCCCAGAGCGAATGTGAGCTGCTGTTATGATGGCATTCTCTCCAATCCGCGCCGTACTGTTCGATATGGACGGTGTGCTCTACCGGGGACAAACGCTGCTGCCCGGCGTCGCCGATCTGTGGCAGTTTTTGCACGATCACCAGATCGCCTTCGCCTGTGCGACTAACAACGCTTCGATGACGCCGCAGCAGTACGCGGCTAAGTTGGCTGCCATGGGCATAGTGCTGCCGGCAGATCGCGTGATTACCTCGGCCCAAGCAACTGCCCTGTATCTGCGTGATCACTACCCGCCGGGTACGCGCGTGTTTGTGGTGGGTATGCAGGGGTTACGCGCAGCGTTGTTTGCCGATGGTTACTTTGTCGAGGATGACGACGCTCCGGAATTGGTTGTGCAGGGCGCCGATTTTACGCTCACCTATGAGCGTCTCAAGCGGGCAACGCTGCATATCCGGCGTGGCGCCCGCTTCATCTCTACGAATCCCGACCGCACCTTTCCCAGCGAAGAGGGTCTCATCCCCGGCGCCGGTGCAATTGCTGCCGCCCTTACTGCTGCTACCGATGTCTCACCGCTGGTGATCGGTAAACCGGCCCCCACGATGTTTCTGATCGGCGCTAAGATGTTGGGTGCGCCGCCGTCCGCAACGCTTGTAGTTGGTGATCGGCTCGATACAGATATTGCCGGTGCAATCGCCGCCGGCATGCCGTCAGTATTGGTGTTGACCGGCGTCAGTACAGTTGAAGAAGCTACCACCGGCCCGATCCGGCCTGATCAGATCGTGGCCGATTTACCTGAGTTGCTGGCCCGTTGGGCCGATGAATTATCGGCCCAACCGTAACCTGTTGCGGTCAGAACTATGATACCAGACCCCGTTATCCAGCCGGCTTTGGTCAGCTATGATCGGGAACAGGTCATCGAGCTGATCCGCACCCAGTCGCCTGAAGAAATTCGACAACGCCTACGCGCCGGTGATTTTGATCAGGTGCTTGAACCCGAAGGTCGCACTCTCCTCGATGAGCTGCTCTCGGCGTGGATCCAACGTGCGCTTGGGCCTCTCTCCCTGCGTGATGCGATGCTCGTCGATCCGTACCGTGGTCGGCAAGTGTATGGCTTGCTCTGCGCAATCCATGTGCATCGCCGGTTCGAGGTGCCGTCAGCGCTGGTCGTGCATTTACCCGCCGCTCCTACCGACCTTGCCGCACTTCCACCACTGACCGACCGGCCGGAGCTGATGGCGCTGGTTGCGCAGGCCGAACAAGATGGTTTGGTGCTGGCGTGGCAAGCCCAACGCTACGATTTTGCCCCGCCCGGTAACTTACTTGAGTTGATCCCACCAACGCCACCACCCTACCGCGATGAGTTGCGCTTCGAGCAACCAACCGGTCTGCGCCGTTGGATTGCGATTACGCTGGTTGTGTCAGGAGTAGCGCTGTTGATCATCCCTATCCTCTTGGGTCATATTCCCGAACATCCGGCAGGCTGGCCGTTAGCGTTGCTCACGCTTGGCCTAATGATCGGTATTAAGTCTGGCCCGTTGGGATACGTAGGAGCCGGTTGCTTTTGGGTGGTCGCCAACATGCCCGTCTTCCGCCATGGCTCGTTTCCGATCAGCTTCTGGCCCGATATTCCGCTGGTCATCGTTGGTCTGATCCTATTGGGATGCGACCGTCGGGTACGGGCGATGTGGCGGTTCGTGCGCTCCCAATTTAGGCGTCGGTGCGATGTAACCGGAACAGATTGACTTCCGGTGGGCAGCCGAATCGTAACGGTATACCGCCAATGCCCCGACTCACGAAGAGCTGCATTGCACCGACCTGAAAATGACCCATATCGTAGCGCCAACCGTGGCGTGGTAAGCAGAGTGGGCCGAGACCGGGCGCGCGCACGTGGCCGCCGTGAGTGTGTCCGGATAGTTGTAAATGAAAACCGAAGGCCGCTGCTTCGTCGGCGATGTCGGGGCAGTGCGCGAGCAAGAGACGGAAGTCGTGCTTAGGTGCTCCACCGAGTGCGAGCGCGAGATCGGGTCGGCCATCCCAGTGATCATCAACTCCGGCCAGCAGAAGCCGCGCCCCATTGCGTTCGATCACCTGATGGCGGTTGATGAGCAACTGAATGCGATGTTCATGTAAAATGTCGGCAATGTGCGGCATCCCTTCCCAATAGTCGTGATTGCCGGGTACCGCATAGATGCCGAGTGGTGCATGTAAGCGGCCAACGACATTCGGCAGTCGCGCAATCGCACTTCGTGTGTGCACGAGATCACCGGTCAGCACGATCAGATCGGGCTGCGCGGCCAACAGCAGGTCGATGGCCCGCTGCGCATTGGCAAAGCTGTAACGGTGACCGAGGTGCAGATCGCTGAGCTGACCAATGCGCAATCCTTCCAACCCGGCCGGCAGATCGCGAAAATGTGGGTCGTGGAGGTGAAGTTGTATCCGGCGTGGCTCGACTGCTAATGCATACACGGCCCCCGCTGCGCCTACTCCGGCCAGTGTGGCTGCAATCAGTGGCCCTCCGTAAAGACTGGCTGCGCCGGCCAGGATACTACTGACCAGCCCGGCCCCGATCCACCGCGGTGAATAGCGTAGTCGTGGTTGTGGTTTGGTCGTCGTTTGCCGTGAGGAGATAATCGAAGCCATATCGGTTTTGCCCTATCGCGTTATCCATAATCTGGCGCAGGATAGGACGGTGTTGTCACCAATTTCCTATCCGGCGTCTCTATGCCCCCTCGCCACACAAAGTATACTATGAAGTTGAAAAAATCCTGAACAAGTACACCTGTTTCTCAGAAAAGTCGGCAATCTTGGCGTGTGTGAGAAGGCATTATCTGAACGCACCATACCAAAATCCGCTATACTACGCGCTATGGATCTCTCACATACCGCAGTTCGTGATCACGCCGCTTTTCTTGAGCGGCTCCGCTTAGTTCCCGATCAGCCGGGTGTCTATCTCTGGAAAGACGCCACCGGTCGCTTGCTCTATGTCGGCAAAAGCAAGCGCCTGCGTGACCGGATGCGTTCCTATTTCGGCTCGCCGCGTAGCCTTAGTGGGAAGACACGCCGTTTGGTCAGCCATATCGCCGATTTTGAGATTATCGTTACCCAGAGCGAGCTAGAGGCGCTGCTGTTAGAGATGAACTTGATTAAACAGCATCGCCCGCCGTATAACATTTTGCTGAAAGACGATAAGACGTATCCCTACATCAAAGTCACCGTCAACGAAGAGTGGCCGCGCGTCTTTGCCACCCGACAGGTGCTCAACGACGGAGCGCGCTATTTTGGCCCCTATGCCAGCGCCGGTTCGGTCTATCAGACGCTCGATATTCTCAATCGTCTGTTCGCCTTTCGCCCACCCTACGAGTGCAAAGACGATAAGTTCAATCGTCATCGTAAACAAGGTAAGCCCTGTCTCTATTACCAAATGCGCCGTTGTCTAGGGCCGTGTGTGCCGGGCCTGGTGACGAAAGAGACCTACCGACAGGCCATCGATTCGGTCTGCCGTTTTCTCGAAGGCAAGAGTGACCAAATCGTGCGTGAGTTGCGCGCCCAGATGGAAGAAGCCGCCGAGCGGCTTGAGTTTGAACGCGCCGCCTATCTGCGTGACCGCATTCAAGCCATCGCGAAGATATCCGAGCGCCAACAGGTGTTGCGCACGGTTGATACCGACCAAGATGTGATTGCGTTTGCCCGCGAAGATGGCAGCGCCGTGGTGCAGGTACTCTTTATTCGCGGCGGCAAGCTGATTAACGCCGAGCCGTTTACGTTGCAAGGTACTGAAGACGAGAGCGACGAGGCGTTGCTGACTTCGTTCCTCACCCAGTTTTACCAGAATGCTCCCACTATCCCGCCGAGCCTGTTGCTGGCTGATCATGTCGAAGAGCCGCTGATTATCGCGTCGTGGTTGCAGCAGAAGAGTGGGCACCGAGTTGAAATTACGGTGCCCCGTCGTGGCGAGAAGAAGCAATTGGTTGAGATGGCTGCCGCTAATGCTCGTCAGAAGTTGCGCGAGATCCGCGAGCAGTGGCTCCATTCCGCGCAACGAGCGGTCGCGGCCTTGAGCGAATTGCGCGATCTGCTCGAATTGCCTGCCCTGCCGCGCCGGATCGAGTGTTACGATGTCTCAAATACGCAGGGCCAGCAGTCGGTGGCGAGCATGGTGGTGTTCGAGCACGGTGAACCACGCCCCGCGCACTACCGCCGCTTCAAGATCAAGACGGTCAGCGGCGTGAATGATGTTGCCTCGCTGCGTGAGGTTATCAGTCGTCGCTTCCGTCGCGCCGCCGAGGTACTTGGTGATACTCAGCAGGTTGCCGCTGCAGTTGAGGTTGAAGGCGAGAACGACTCTCCCGTCGAACCGACCGATACGGCGCAGCAGGCCCTCGAGCGCTGGGCCGATTTGCCCGATCTGCTGCTGGTCGATGGGGGAGTAGCACAAGTGGCTGCGGTGGAGGCCGCTTTACACGAGTTGGGTTTTACCCAGATACCGGTTGTTGGTGTGGCGAAAGGGCCGGATCGGAACCGTTTTGATCTCGTCCGCATCGGTCAAGATCCGTTGGTACTGGCCCGTGATAGCAAGGCGTTGGCCCTTGTCCAGCGGATCGATGAAGAGGCCCACCGCTTTGCCATTACGTATCATCGGAAATTGCGCAACAAAGCGACCCTTCGCTCGCCGCTGGACGAGATTCCGGGGATCGGCCCCAAACGTAAACGTGCCTTGCTCAAGGCTTTCGGTTCCATCGACGGTATCCGCCGGGCCAGTATCGACGAACTTGCCGCCGTGCCCGGTATGACCCGCAAAGCCGCCGAAGAGTTGAAGAGTTTGCTCTAGCTACCGGAGGCAGTCATGTCGATTATTCATTCCCATATTCAAACCAACAGCGCCGATTTTCAAGCCAATTTCGCCTATCATCAGGCGCTGGCCGCCGATCTGCGCGAACGGTTGGCTAATATCCGCCAAGGTGGTGGCCCCGAACAACGTCGTCGCCACGAAGAACGGGGAAAGCTTTTTGTCCGTGACCGGATCGATACCTTGATCGATCCCGATAGTGCCTTTCTCGAAATCGGTGCGCTCGCCGCTTACAACGTCTACGATGAAGAGGTGCCCGCTGCCGGTATCGTCTGCGGTATTGGCCGTGTCGCCGGTCGCCCGGTAATGATCATCGCGAATGATGCTACCGTGAAGGGTGGTACCTACTTCCCGCTCACCGTTAAGAAGCATCTCCGTGCCCAAGAGATTGCACGCGAGAATCGCTTGCCCTGTATCTATCTGGTTGATAGCGGTGGCGCGTATCTACCCCTCCAGAGCGAAGTGTTCCCCGACCGAGACCATTTTGGCCGCATTTTCTACAATCAGGCGCAGATGTCGGCGGAAGGTATTCCGCAGATCGCATGTGTGATGGGAAGTTGTACTGCCGGTGGAGCGTATGTGCCGGCCATGAGCGACGAAGTGGTGATTGTGAAGGGTAACGGCACGATCTTTCTCGGCGGGCCACCGTTGGTGAAGGCGGCTACCGGCGAAGAGGTTACCGCCGAAGAACTCGGTGGGGCCGATGTCCATACCCGCATCTCTGGCGTTGCCGATTATTTTGCCAACGATGATCGCGAGGCGCTGGCGATCGTCCGCGATATTGTCGCTCATCTGGGGCCGCGCCAACACGCCCAGTGGGAGCTGCGCGATCCTGAACCACCACGGTACGACCCGCATGAAATCTACGGCATCCTGCCACGCGATTTTCGCCAGAGTTACGATGTACGGGAAGTGATTGCCCGTATTGTCGATGGGAGCCGGTTGCACGAGTTTAAAGCACGCTACGGTACGACTCTTGTTTGCGGCTTTGCCCATATCGAAGGCTTTCCGGTCGGTATCCTCGCTAACAATGGTATTCTCTTTAGTGAAAGTGCCCTCAAAGGCGCACATTTTATCGAGTTGTGTTGCGCCCGTAATATTCCCCTCGTTTTCTTGCAGAATATTACCGGCTTTATGGTCGGCAAACAGTACGAAAACGGCGGCATTGCTAAAGACGGGGCCAAACTGGTGACGGCGGTGAGTTGCGCGAATGTGCCGAAATTTACCGTCATTATCGGGGGAAGTTTTGGCGCCGGTAATTATGGTATGTGTGGACGAGCCTACCAACCGCGTCAGCTCTGGATGTGGCCGAATGCGCGGATTAGTGTGATGGGAGGAATGCAGGCCGCCAATGTGCTCCTCACCGTGCGCCGCGACAATCTGCGCGCCCGTGGCCAAGACATGACGCCCGAAGAACAAGAACGGTTTATCGCGCCGATCTTGGCAAAGTATGAGCAAGAAGGTCATCCCTATTACGCGAGTGCTCGACTTTGGGATGATGGTGTCATCGATCCGATTGAAACGCGGCGGGTGTTGGCACTAGGGCTGGCTGCCGCTGCCGAGGCTCCTATCCAACCGACGCGGTTTGGCGTCTTCCGTATGTAGGTGGCCGATGACTTTTTTGCGTGCCGTTACCCTGCTTGCCCTGATCTGGCTGGCTTTTGACCCTAGCCCGGCAGTGAGTTTCGCCGTCTACGTCTTGATCGGTGCGCAGGTCATCGGCTGGCTGTGGCCGCGTCTAGCCAGACGGTACATTGTTTGGCAACGGCACGCGCCGCTCGTGCTCGCCCCTGATGAAGTTGGCGAAGTGACGATCACGATTTCGTATCAGGGGCGCCTACCGTTACCTTATCTCATCGTGACCGAAGATGTGCCGCCGTCGTTGAGTGCTGTCACCCGTAAACGTTGGGTGCTTAGCCTGCACCCTGGTCAGCAGTACACGCTCCGCTATCAGGTGCAGGGCCGTCAACGTGGTCTCTACTGGTTGGGACCGCTGCGGCTCGTGATCGGTACGGTGATCGACCGCAATGAGGTGTTGATCGGCGAACACCAGCTGACGCCACTAACGATCGTTCCGCATATTGTTCCAGTACCGCTGCTCGAATTACCCGCCGGTCTGCCCTATAGCCAAGAGCGGCGTCGCTTGAGTTTGTTCGATGATCCGGTTCAAAAAATCGGTGTCCGTCACTATCGGTTCGGCGACTCGCCCCGCTTGATCGACTGGAAGACGAGTGCCCGCCTGGGTGAGTTGCATGTGCGTGAGTTGGCGCCGGTGATTGCCCGGATGACCGTTATTGCCCTTGAATTTAGTGAAACAGCGTACCGGGGTCGCTTTGCCCGTGATGACCGTGAACGGGCTGTGATCGCGACGGCCTCGTTGGCGACGGCTCTGATCAACCGTCAACAGGCGGTTGGGCTGTGTAGCGACGGCTGTGATCCGCTAACCAAAGCACCGATAGCACCTCTATTACCGCGTGCCGAACATGATCACTTGCGGACACTGTTACTGCTCCTGGGCCGGATCGAGCCGGTGCCTACCGGTAGTGTGTTAACCGAACTGTCATCACTCAACCTGAGCTGGGGGAGTACCCTGATCGCCATTACCTCCGTACTTGATGAAGCATGGTTGGCCGGCCTGACAATGCTTCGTCGGCGTGGGTTGTACGTAGCGGTGATCCTCGCCGATCCGGGACCATCCGATGTGTTGCAAGCTCGACGGTATGGTATCGCTGCTTATCGTCTCGACCGTGCCGGTGCTATTGTGGTGGATGCCTGAAAAGCGACGGTGACGTTCGTTTATCTCTGTGCAGGCTTATTGGAGGAGGATGTTATGCTCCGTGTTGCCGAAGAAGTGATGACTGCACTCGAAGAGGGTCGTGCAGTTGTAGCCCTTGAGAGCACGTTGATCAGCCACGGCTTGCCCTACCCACACAATCTGGCGGTTGCCGAAGGCTTAGAAGCCGAAGTACGGGCCAACGGCGCAGTGCCGGCAACTATTGGTGTGATTGAGGGTGTGCCGGTGGTTGGGTTGAACGGTAATGAGTTAGAACGCCTGGCGACCGGCGGTGAACACATCCGTAAACTTAGTCGGCGGGATGTTGGCTTGGCGATGGTTGATCGCGCCGATGGGGCAACGACTGTCGCCGCGACGATGGCCATCGCTGCGGCTGCCGGTATCGAGGTCTTCGCTACCGGTGGTATTGGTGGCGTTCATCGTGGTGCGAGCCGGAGCTGGGATGTAAGCGCCGACCTCACCGAATTGGGTCGCACGCCGGTGCTCGTGGTGTGCGCCGGTGCAAAAGCTATTCTCGATTTGCCGGCAACACTCGAATATCTCGAAACGCAAGGTGTGCCGGTCGTTGGCTATCAGACCAACGAGTTTCCTGCCTTTTATACGCCACATAGCGGTCTGCCCGTTACTGCTGTAGCTCCCGATGCACTGGCTGCTGCCCGTATGTGGCGTCTCCAACGCCGCTACCGCAGCTTTGCCGCTCCCGGTGGTATGCTGTTGTGCGTGCCGCCACCCGAATCGAGCGCCCTCGAACGTGATGCGGTTGAAGCGGCGATTGTCCGTGCCTTGGCTCGCGCTGAAGCTGAAGGCGTGCGCGGTCCTGGGGTAACACCCTTCTTACTCGCGGCAATGGCTGAGGAAACGAGCGGGGAAAGTATCGAAACGAACATCGCGTTGCTGCGGAATAATACGCGCGTTGCCGCTGAAGTCGCCGTGCGTATCAGTGAGTTGGGATGAAAATGCATGTGAACAAATTGTGTGCAAAGTACTTGACAAATGGTGTTATCACTCGTATACTAACATTCGCTGTTATCAGATAAAACAGCAACTGCCGTCACATCCTCGACGGTTCTGACCTCACACGTCACCCCGTTTCGTTACGTGCTGGGCGCCTCTGATGGCATCTCCGCAAGAGCGGAGCTTATCGGTGTTTTGTCTCATTGTAGTAGAGCAGGAGTGCCCGCCAATGCTCAAGCGTCGTCTATCCAACTGGAACCAAGAAGATGTGTCGTTTCCTGCGCACGAGCGTGAAGACCGTTTCGGGCACGAAGACGAGTTGTTTAATCCCGATCTCGGTGAGGTAGAACAGTTTGAGCCATCGCTCGATGCGGTGCAGCACTACCTCCAAGAGATCGGTCGTGTCGCATTACTTACTGCCGCTGAAGAGGTGGAGTTGGCCGAGCGTATCGAGCGAGGCAATGCAGCCGAACAGCGGTTGACCACCGCTACCGACCTCACACCGCGCGAGCGCTGTGAGTTGTTGAAGGCGGTGCAGGAAGGCGAAGAGGCTCGCCGTCATCTGATTCAGGCCAACCTGCGGCTCGTGGTTAGCATTGCCAAGAAGTATGTTGGCCGAGGCCTCTCGCTGCTCGACCTGATCCAAGAGGGGAATATCGGTCTGATGCGGGCAGTTGAAAAGTTTGATCACCATAAAGGCAATCGCTTCAGCACCTACGCTACCTGGTGGATCCGGCAAGCCGTCACGCGCGCCCTTGCCGAACAAGGCCGCACCATCCGGCTGCCGGTGCATATGAGCGAGTCGGTGGGGCAGGTAAAGCGGATTGCTGATCGGCTGGCCCAATCACTCGAACGCCAACCAACACCCGAAGAGATTGCGATGGCCCTCGGTCAACCGGTTGAGCGGATCCAGCGCATTCTCGAAGCGGCTCGTCGCCCCGTCTCGCTCGAGACGCCGGTAGGTGATGAAGGGGATCATACGCTCGGCGACTTTATTACCGACGAAGAGTTGCCGGCGCCCGGTGAGATCGCTGCCCAAACATTGCTCCAGCGCGACCTCTGTGCGGCCCTCAATCAACTGAGCGACCGCGAGCGCCGGATTATCGATCTACGATACGGTTTGCGTGATGGCCGTCGCCGCACTCTCGAAGAGGTTGGTCGGGTGCTCGGTATGACGCGGGAGCGTGCTCGCCAGATTGAGGCCGAGGCTCTGCGCCGTTTGCGTAGTCCCGAAATCGGCCAACACCTGCGCGATTATTTGGATTGAGTACGTAGTACCGCTGATCGCTTCGGTGAACAGGCGAGGGAGAAAGTAACCTCTCGCGTGTTCACCGTTGCGTTTTCTGGCGGGTGAGCGGTTTATCTGCTGCTAAGCTGCTCAATGGCGAGGTTGATCCACGGATCGGTTTCAATCCGAAACCGTGTCCAGTCGCTGTTCGGTTGAATAGTAGGGATAACCCCACGCCCTTCGAGATCGGATCCGTCGTTCAGGCGAAACCCCTCTTGCGCTACCCACAACCTTGAGCCCCCGGTGATTTCGTAGGCGTAGATTGTTTCCGTGTTGCCCGCCGATGGTAAACCGATAACTACTGCACCGGCTTCTCGCTGCAAGATCGCTGCGAGCAATTCAGCGTATGATGCGGTGCTACGGTCGATCAAAACGGCAATTGGCAGGCCGCGTAGGTCGGGATCGCGTGGTGTGATCGTTAAAGGAGTTTCTCCTTTACGACTAACGAATGACCCAACGTTACCCTCAACAAAATGACCGAGTAGCCCACTGAGCACCGCGCGCCATCCGCCCGGATTGGTGCGTAAATCGAGGATGATACCGCGCAGTGGTCGTTCGCTCACCAGCCGTTGTAACGCCGCTGCGACTTGCTCGTGCATGTCGTTGACCCATAGCGTGCTGATGGCAACGTAGGTAATATCATTTCTCATGCGCATAATGTATGGTTCGATCCGACCCTCCACGCGCTCGCGTACAAGTTCGATTTCACGCGATCCACCCTCTGGCAGAACAATCAATAGGCGCACCCGGCTGCCCACCGGTCCTTCAATCGAGCTGAGATTGAAGGTGCGGCCATCGATAGTAACGATCCGATCCCGTGGTTGCAGACCGGCTCGGGCTGCCGGACTCTCCGGGAAGACGTGTTGGATCAATAAGCCATCGTTGAGCTGCAACGTCGTCACCCCGATCCCTACCTGCTCTTCGCGTCCGCTGGTGAGCCGATCTTCGATGATCACCGCTTGTGGTGGTACAAAACGGGAATGGTTATCGCGCAACAAGGCAACCATCGTCTCAATAATGGTGAAAAAGGTATCGTCATCGTCCGCTGCTAACGCTCGTGGACCGTATTCGGCTCGTACTGCTCCCCAATCTACCCCGTTAAAGGTCGGATCAATATAGTGTTCGTTAATGGTCGTCCACACTTCGGTAAAGATCTGTTGGCGGAGCGTCGCGTTAAGGGAGAGAGAAGGGGTAGCAGTAGTCACCGCCGGGCTGGCCGTTGGTACCGGCGTCGTGCTTGGCAGTGGCGCTGTCTCACGCGGGCCGGCAGTCGTGCAAGCGATCAGCAATCCGGTTATCCACCATACGGTAAGCGAACGATGAAATCTCGTAGAACATAATTGTGTTACTGACATTGCATTTACTATCGTTCCCGTCCGCCTGGACAAAGCGACGGCACCTATTTTCTCACTCTAAGGCAAATGCTGCCGCCAGCACTTCACCGGCCAATCGGGCAGCAACGCCACTACCCTCACCGCCTTGCTCGATGATTACGGCGACAGCATAACGTGGCTGATCGATTGGGCCAATGGCGATAAACCACGCATGGGGCGGTGCACCGGGTACGTGTTCGGCGGTGCCTGATTTACCGCCGACCGGTTGCGTGACAAACTGTGAGATACTATTACCAAAGCCGTACCGAGCCACGGCTGCCATAGCCTCGCGCATCTGGCGAGCCGTACTACTGCTCATCACCCGTCGCACTGACTTCGGCGTCGTTTGCCGAACGGTACTACCATCCGGGCGGGTAATCCGTTGTACGAGATAGGGTTCCATCATCACGCCGTCATTGGCGATTGTTGCCGCGATTAGGGCCATCTGTAACGGCGTGACGAGCAACTGTCCCTGTCCATAACCGGTATCGGCCAGCGCACGCGGCTGTGCGAGAAAATTGGCCTGTACTGCCAGCAAACTAGGTTCGGAAGGGAGATCGCGTAATACTCTGAACCCGGTTGGGATTCGGTTGGGGAGAAAGATGTTAAAGCGCTGGGCCACCTCAGCAAATCGGTCGGCACCCAATCGTACTGCGTACTGGGCAAAAGCAGTATTGCACGAAAAAGCGTAGACCCGCTCAAGGGTCACCGGTTCACCGATTATGGCACCTAGATTATTCACCGCATTGACGATAGGTGGCGCATCTGGTTGTGGGAAATACTCGTTGGGGCAGGTTATTTGGTTGGGTTGCCCAATCAACGGATGTTCTAACACCGCCACCGCCGTCACCGTCTTGAACGTCGATCCGGGTGGATAACGTCCTTGGCTGGCCCGGTTGAGTAATGGCTGGCCCGCATCATCTTGATTCAACCGTGACCAATAGTCACTCACCCGTTGGCGTTCGGCAGCGAGATCGGCTGCTGCCGGGTCGACCACCAATCGACTCGGATCAAATCCAGGCCGACTCACCATTGCCAGTATCGCCCCTGTCCGTGGATCGAGGACAACCACCGCGCCACGCCGATCGCCGAGCAAACGCGCTACCTGATCTTGCAACTCGGCGTCGATGGTGAGGGTGAGTGCATTGCCCTGCGGTAATTCACCTGTCCATTCGTTGAGCAGTGATTGCCACTCGTTGCCGCGTTCACCCGATAAGTAGTCGTTGAATCTTGCTTCAAGGCCACTCTGCCCATAACGAGGGCTGAAAAAGCCGAGAATGTGCCCAAAAGCCGTTATATCGTATGCACCGGCCAGTGGGTATGAGCGTCGGGCAATCCCGTTGACCAACATACTCTCGACCAAGATGCGCCCCTTGCGGTCACTGATTGGCCCGCGTAAGACGCGCTGGGTAGCCAGTACCGGACGGACATTGCTGGTGGTGCTGCCATCGGCGCTGGTGACAACGTAGCTGCTAATTGCCTCAGCTTTAATCAATTGCTGTCGAAGCAATTGCAGACTCAGCATCAGAAAGCCGAGGATTATCACCGTACCGATCCGCGAGACGGTACGGCTAAGATCGTTGCTCGGCGGCGCAGCATTGATCTGACTTATCATCACCAATCCGGCTAGTGCCCCACCAATCCAGAGCAAAAGCAGCCAAGTTGGCTCTTGTTCTATCGGGAGGAACATGCCGTACATAAGTAAGACCAGTGCTGTCACAAGCGCCGGAGCATGCCAAAAACGGCGTGGTCGCATGCGTTAGGACTCCTCGCCAATCGCTCAACTGCCGATGCAGTGAGAACTAACGGTATGATACTGCAACTTTATGGTTCAAGAGGAAGGGTCACGCGCACTGTAAGACCACCTTTTTCGCCTTCAAAGACGGTGAGTTGACCGTCAAGTTCGGCGATCCGATAACGTAGCGCACGCAGTGCGTGCAGATGCGGTCGTTCGTAGGTACCGTCGAGTAAACCAACACCATCATCTTCGATTTGCAAGGTGGCAACGTGCTCGTCAACGCGAAGCAAGACGTGGCACAACGAGGCGTGGGCGTGGCGGCGAACGTTTGCTAGTGCTTCTTGAGCGGTGCGTAAGAGTACACTCTGCTGAGCTGTGGTGAGCTTCTGCACCGCACCTTCGATCTGGCAATTAACCTGAAAGCCACCTCGTTGCCGTTCCTCATCGACCAAGTGAAAGATCGCGAGACGCAGATCGGGGCGGAGCGAGATGGCCGGGGCCAATTCAGCACTACGTCGGCTACCGGCGCTCATCATCGATGGTGAAAACCAATCAATTCCCGCACTAATCGCTTCATTCTTCGGTAGGGCGGATCGGCGTGTTCCGGTTGGTAGGGTTGTGTCACCAATGAACGACGTATTCTGGTCTCGATGCCGATCAAGCAGCGGTCGTTGCCAGGCAGCTAATACGGTCCAACCGAGGCCGAACAACAAGACAACAACAGCCTGTGGCCCACTGAGTGCCGGTATTGATACCAAGGTACTGCTGACCAGATACGCTATCACAAACCCTATTCCGCTCAGGAGTGCCCCTTGCCAACCGAATAGGAGTGCCGGTGCAATCAAGCTACCTAATGCTGCTGGGCCAAAGGGAAGCCACCCACCACCACTTACCAGAACGACGATGAGCGCCACAAGAATGTCGACGGTCAGCAAAGCCGGTCTGCGTTGCATGAGGCGCAGATAGCTCGACGCTTGGCGAGTAATGAAGAGCGTGACCAGCAATACCAGTAACAACAAACTGGCGTGGAGTGGCAAGTTTTGGGGAGTGTAGCCGGGCAGAGTCAAGGTAAGACCGGCAAGAAGCCACGCCAGCCACCGATACCCGACGAAGAGACCGACGGGGTTAAGACGCTGCCGCCATGTATCCATCATGCGTCGCACGCGCTTTCTCCCGACAGCGGCTGTTATCAAAGCCGCTGTGATGAAACCGGGGATCGACTCAGATAAAGCATGAGTAAGTGTAGCAGAAAGCTATCGGTGCGGCAAGCCGGAATCTTGACTATCGCTACCGGTAGGTGTTGGTGCAGCCAGATGGTTAGAACAACGCAGCGTACACCACTCCACCGATCACGATTGCTCCTACCACACTGTACTCAATTAACAACCGCCGGTTGAGTTGGCCGATGCTCGCATAACCCAGCAATCCGATGACGACATACAGCACTACTAACAGTACCACACCGGCCAGCAAAAAGGTCGTTTGCCAGTAATTCAAGGCCCACATCAGTTCGGCAATACCTAGCCCGCCAATCAGAGCGACCCCTACTGAGACAGGCCGGCGTTGAATATTCAGCAGCGCATAGATTAATAGCGCTGCCACTAATGCCACCATCGTGGCCGAATAAAGTGTGCGGTAGCGAGTGTAGTAAATGGCACTAAAACTACTAAACGCTATCAGATACCCAATCACGTGTAACACAATCTGCGCCGGTGTGTGGACGGTCGGTTGCCAGTCGAGACAAAAATACTGCGCTACAAGAATGACGACCAGCATACCGGCTGTGCCGATCAATGCAAAGACCAAAGCTGTACTGCCCAACACCTGATTGAAGAGCTGCCAGAAGGCGTAGGCCGCGATCACGTTAAGTGCAGGGAGTACCCAAAGCGCCGGGGTTACATTGCGTAATGGCCCCCACGAACGGAGTATCCAGTCTACCGGGTGTGGATGCTGACGGGTGATCCATTCCGCTCCGAGCGTCGTCAGGCCGGCAAGCATACCGATAAAGACCCATGATAGCCCAACCACCGGGAGATCGCCGCCGAAGGTGATGCGTGGATTGATCGCACTACTATCGATAAGAAAGACCAAAGCCAGCCCGAGCGTCACCATCAGCGCAATGCTGATAATCTGTTCGTAGCGCGGTTGTGGTGGTATCACGGTTAAACCTCGTTCGTAAATTGAAACTGTTTCAATTGAAACAATATTGACATAGCGGGAACAGTCATGCTATAGTTCAATGTAGCAGGAATTATACGGCAGACAACAATCTACTGTCTACTGTTATAACTGACTTGTACAGAACTCCTACCCCCTGTGCCTCCAGCGCACTAGTGAGGAGATTGCAATGAGCCTCTCCACAGAACCTGCCGGATGGCAGCAGAGTAGCGAGACGACACCTGAGATTGAGGCATATACGTTGCTGCGTCAGGTTCACTCGATTCTCGAGATGTATAATCGCTATGATCTGCGCGGCGAGGGTTTGACAGTACCTCAGTTCATGATTTTAAACTATGCCTCACGCAGCGGTGTTCCTCTCAGTGAGATCAGCGCACGCATGATGTGCGATAACTCGAATCTAACCGGGATTGTCGACCGGCTGATCGCGAAAGGCTATGTTGAACGTCGCCCTGATCCCAACGACCGGCGGGTGAGCCTCATCTGCTTGACCGAGGCCGGCGCCGAGAAGTTGCGCAATTTGCGTCCCCGCCATCACGAACGTTTGCGGCGACGGATGCGCTCACTGTCTGAGCACGAGGTGCAGCAGTTACGCGAACTATTGCGTTCATTGTACAGCGGGTTACTCTCACCTGTCGAGGACGAGGCAGACGGTCAGTTGAAGATGCAGTAGGCTTCGTGCTCAGCCAACTCCCAGATAATCTTCTCCTGGTTGGTATCCCAGCTCGGTCAGCCAACTGTTGATGAGGTCGCGTGCGCCGTGATTGGTGACATAAACCAGCACGAATGGGCGTGGCCGGTGGTTGAGCCAAGATGGGGCGTGTACCGGTACACCCCAAATGATCTGCCCAATTTTATCTGGGTCGACGTCGATCCAAGCTTCCGGCACAAAACCGCGATCGATCAACCGGCGCGCCCGCTGGCGTGTCACCCGTCCCGCCCCCCAGTACACCAACGGTCTTCCACGGTGGAGACGTGGGTCACGGGCCAAGAAGGTGGCTCGCAGCTCATCAAAGATTGTGCGGGCGTAACGCGGATCAACCCGCGAGGTACGATCTGGCCGTTCACGCCACCCCAGCAGATGACGTGGCAGTTTAGCCATCAGCAGCCCGGCAGTGTACATTCGTAACCACAGCTCGTAATCTTCTGGCCACGGATCGGTAGTATAGCCGCCTAACGCTTGTACGGCTGTCTTCCAGAACATAACTGAGGGATGGGCAAAGGGCGATTCGACATAAATCTCGGCAGCCACCTGTTCTGGAGTGAGGATGCGGTTCTGCCACCGGAGGTATTCACGATAGCCGGCTCGCACCGCCTGCGCCGGAAAGGCAACAACCTGGCAGGCAATGAGTGCAAGGTCGCGTTGTGCTTGTAAAGCCTGGTATTGCAACGCAAGCCGGTCTGGATGCATGACATCATCAGCATCCATACGGGCAATAATCGGTGCGCGCGCTAACGCTAGGCCGAGGTTGAGTGCCGCCGCTAACCCAATTCGCCCAGCATTGATCGGCACAATCCGTGCGTCGTGAGCCGCCGCATCTGCGACCATCGCAGCTGATTCATCGTCCGATCCATCATCGATAGCCAGCACTTCATAGTCGGTAAAGGTCTGTCGTGCTAACGAGCGCAAACAAGCTGCTAGTGTCGTTGCTGCATTGCGAATGGGTAAGATGATCGAAACCTTCGGTGTGGTCATCCTATAATTGTAATTGCACGATCTGTGCCTTGCGGGTGGATGGGGACGCACTGCCATGCATCCCTCCGTTACGTCCGTTGCGTCCTTCGCGCCTGTGCGTTGTTGCGCCCTTCGCGCCTGTGCGTTGTTGCGCCCTTCGCGCCTGTGCGTTGTTGCGCCCTTCGCGCCTGTGCGTCCGTTGCGTCCTTCGCGCCTGTGCGTCCGTTGCGTCCTTCGCGCCTTTGCGTTGTTGCGTTAACCTCCTGCGTCTCTGACGCTCTCAAGTAACAACTCGGCCACATCACGCCGCTGCAACGTCTCGGCGCGACCCGTATTCTTGGCCGCATCTTCAAACATTACCATACAAAACGGACAAGCAACAGCCACCGTCTGTGGTTGTACAGCGGTCAGTTGCTCAAGCCGGATCACGTTCACGTTGCGCTCACCCCACCGTTCGAGCCAGACATTCCCACCACCACCACCGCAACACATCGCCCGTTCGCGGTTACGATCCGGAGCTTCAACCAGCTCAATGCCGGGGATGTTGTGCAATAAACTACGCGGGTCATCGTAGATATCGTTATAACGCCCGATATAGCAGGGATCGTGATAGACCACCCGCTCACGCACCGCTTTCGTCGGCTTGAGTTTACCTTCGCGCACCAGCCGAGCCAAAAACTCGGTGTGATGGACAACCTCGTAATCAATACCGGCCCGCCCGCCAAACTGCGGGTATTCGTTTTTGATACTGTTGAAACAGTGAGCACACGTGGTAACGATAGTACGGAACTTATACTGGTGCATCGTCTCAATGGCCTGCTGGGCTTGGGATTGGAAGAGCAACTCTTCCCCCATCCGGCGGGCCGGGTCGCCGGTACAGCACTCCTCTTCGCCAAGGATGGCAAAATCAACCCCTGCCTTCTGTAACAACTGCACCATCGCTCGTGCCACTTTACGCGATCGTTCATCGTAGCTAGGTGCGCACCCAACCCAGTACAAGACCTCGACCTGTTCTTTCTCGGCCAAGATCGGCACGTCAAGTCCCTCCGTCCACGCGGTACGTTCGCGGGCAGGCAGCCGCCACGGATTACTCTGCCGCTCGATCCCTTCCAGCACCCGTTTAACCCCTTGCGGCACTTCGCTAGCGATCATCGTCAAGTGGCGGCGCATATCGACAATATCGTCAACATGCTCGATCATCGCCGGGCATTCATGGACGCAGGCGTTGCATGTCGTACACGCCCACAATTCCTCGGCCTCAATGACCGTACCAACCAACGGCAACGTCTCGGCAGTGGCACCGTTGCCGTTAAGTTCGGCCAAGGTCTTAATGGTGCCATCTTTGAAATGGATCGGGTCGCCACGCTGTAAATCGGCCAGTTTCGTAATAATGTATTTTGGCGAGAGCAAAGCTCCACTCGCATGAGCCGGACAAACGCTCTGGCAACGTCCACAGCGCATACATGCATCGAGATCCATTCGCCGCTTCCACGTCAGATCGGCAAGTGTTGCCACCCCTAAACGTGGTTCTTCCTTCTCAATTTCGGCTTCGAGGTCGGGGATGGGGTCGAGCGCACCCTTTGGTTGCAGATCGCGGAAGAACGTATTCAGCGGTGTATAGAGAATGTGCCGGAACTTGCTAAACGGTAATGAAGCCATAAACAGACCGGTGGCGAGTGCATGGGTATACCAGAGCAGCGGGTGTATCATCAATGCCACCGGACTCCCATCACCCAAGCCGATTGCCCGGAAGAGGGTGGCCAGCGCAAAACCCAGATACGCCAGCCGTGCCCACTCTTGCTCATAAACCGGTACCCCGCCAATGGTTTGGTTTGCGATGCGCAATCCCTCGATAAGGAAGCCACCAATGCCAATAAACAGCATTACGCCCAACACCCACGCATCGGTGCGTCGATTGTCGAGTCGATCTGGCTTCGTGCGGTAACGTCGCCATGTCGCCCAGATCAAACCGGCGACGAAGGCCAAACCGAGTGTATCAAGGATGAATTCGTAGCTTTTGTAGAAATCGCCGACGAGGATTTTACCGGCTTGTTCACCCATCAACGGTACCGTAAAGTCCTCTTCAACCGCGATAATATCGGTACCGATGAACAGGGTAAGAAAGCCGAAAAAGATCAGTGCATGCATCACTCCGGCTCGTCGGTCGCGGAGAACCTTCTTTTGCCCCAAACTCTGACGGGTGAACTCAAGGAAACGAGTTACCGGATTGCCGATCCGATTCGCGGGCCGTCCGTGACTCCAACGTCTGATGTCGCGCAGGATACCCCACGCCATGACGGCGGTTGTGATGAGAACGGTGAGATAGAGAAAAGTTGCGCCAATGGTATGGTCAATGTTCCAATAGATCTCGCGGATGGCGATAATCTGCTCTTGCTCCATTGCTTCTCTCCGCACAAATACCGGCGCTTAAAGGTGCGCTGATCATAGCATTCGTGCTGCGAAGCGTCAATGCGACAGAAATAGCGTTTATTGGGTAGATACTGACTATGCTCTGGACTATTTCGGCTCAGCGAACGCGACGAGCGGCCCGCGTACCGATACCGCTACCCGTGCACCAATCGGGAGATCATGCCAAGGCGCGAGGCGAGCATTGATCAGCGTACCATCACTAAGGACGATCTCGTAGCGAACATCAGCGCCAAAAAAGTTCCGTTCAACAACCCGATGGGGAGATTCCTCGTCGAGCGTCAGTGTGATCATTTCAGGACGGATCATCACGTTAACCGGACCGAAGTGGGATTGAACGAGTGGTAATGGCCCCAAGGCGCTCTGGGCGACCATGCCTTGTGCTATCGCCGGTACGAAATTGGCGGCGCCGACGAAAGTGGCGACAGCCCGACTGGCCGGTCGTTCGTACAACTCCCGTGGGGGTGCAACTTGCACAATCTGTCCGTCGATCATTACCCCGACTATATCGGCAATACTCAGCGCCTCTTCCTGATCATGGGTAACGAACAAGGCAGTAGCGCCTTCACGGCGTAAAATCTGTCGAACCTCATTACGCACAGTTTGGCGTAGACCGGCATCGAGGTTCGAGAACGGTTCATCGAGCAAGATCAAGGTTGGACGGGGCGCGAGGGCGCGGGCCAATGCTACCCGCTGTTGTTGCCCTCCCGATAACTCGTGAGGCATCCGCCGGCCAGTATCGGCTAGACCAACCAGCGCCAGCAACTCTTCCACACGCTTCACCCGGTCGGGGCCACGCGGTAGGCCATAGGCTACATTTTGGGCCACACTCAGGTGTGGAAACAGTGCATAATCCTGAAACACCATCCCAATCCGTCGTTGTTCGGGAGGTACGCTAGCGCCGCACGGCCCTACCACCGTGCGCCCACCGATCATAATGACGCCATGATTAGGCTGCTCGAATCCGGCAATCAGGCGCAGCAGCGTGGTTTTACCGCAGCCCGATGGGCCAAGCAGAGCCATAAATTGGCCGGCGGCTAACTCAAGATCGACTTCCTTGACCGCTGTGAGCAGGCCATAGCGGCGTGTGAGGCGTTGGATGGAGAGCGCAGTTGTTTCAACCGTGATCATGTGCCGTACCGGGTCGTACATGTTATCGTATTTCCTTTCGATTGTAACATACTCGTGAAAGTTGTTACCCGTTTACTACGCAGATGACCATCACATGGTATAGTTGATACCACAGAGTAGCGAAGGCGCTACTCGTAACGAGGCGTTAGGGAGGTAAGCAGTATGTTTGTTGGCGAGCGCATGTCGCATCCTCCGATTACGGTAACTCCGGAGACTTCGATTCATGATGCAATGCATCTGATGCGCACCGAACATATTCGGCGTGCACCGGTCGTTTCTCACGGTCGTTTGGTCGGTATTGTCTCACTTAAAGACCTGATTAACGCCTCGCCCTCGCCGGCAACGACGCTGAGCGTGTGGGAGTTGAATTATTTGCTGAGCAAGCTGACGGTTGAGCGTGTGATGACGCGCGAAGTCTACACGGTGACCGTTGATACCCCCATCGAAGAAGCGGCGCGCATTATGGCCGACCGGCGGGTCGGTGGTTTACCGGTGATGCGGGAGAACGAGTTAGTCGGTATCATTACTGAAACCGATTTGTTCAAAATCTTCTTGGAACTGATGGGTGCACGTAACGCCGGTATCCGAGCAACGGTGTCGATGGCCGATGAACCAGGTGCATTGGCGAAACTGACAGCGGCGATTGCCAACAGCGGTGGTAATATCATTGCCCTTGGAACATTCGCCGGTGAAACGGCGGCAATGTCAGAAGTGACCTTTAAAGTCAGTGGCATGACGGTCGATCAGGTGCGTGAAGTGATAAAGCCGGTCGTCGCAAAGGTGATCGACGTGCGTGAAACGCATCCGTGATCGGTAACGTTACGTTCGAGCGAGAGACGTTGCCTCGCAACGCCTCTCGCTCGTTATCGCATGATCATCGGCAACAACGACTGATAGATGATCAGTTCGCTATCGACCCGCAAGTGCAGATCGACAATTTCACTCTCGTTGCCGTTGCGGTCGAACGCTTGGTAGCGCAGATGGTATGTTCCATCGGTTAGTGCGCCGATAGTCACGTTGTTTTCGGTGGTCGTAATCCACGTCTCCCCATCCCACGAATACCGTAATCCGGTGCCGCCACCCCCCAAATCGGAAGCGCTCACCCGCAGATCGGTAATCTGCCGGACGTGATTCCCAACCCCCTCACCCTCGACAAGACCGTCGCGCAACAGCCTAAAGTCGGCTGTTCCCGGTTCTTTGATCCGATAACCGACGGCAGCTTCACCCTCGACTTCAAAGTATTTGATAGCAAGCGTGTGTCTTCCCGCCGGTAGCGTGATCGTGCCGGTTACGGTGGTAAAGGGATGGAGGCCGGGGTTGGCGATGACGAGTTGCTCGTTCACCCAGAGCCATGCACCATCGTCGCTGCTCAGCTCGAAGGTGTATACACCTTCGATCGGGGCGACGAATGTGCGGGTCTGTTCGATCAGAAAATGATCGTGGAGATTAGGCAATGGCCCACCGTCACCCCATGCGCGTAACTCACCATTCCAGACAAAACTGCCCAACAACTCGCCGCGCCGCACACTCAGCGGGTTCTGCGTGCGGGCCAAAAGGCGCACAGGGGTATTGGCAAGGCGGTAAACCATTGCCAGCGGTTGAAGTAACTCGTCGTAACGGGCCGGTTGCGGTGGTTGCCGTTCAGGCGTGATCGTAATCTGCTGTTCGGCCTGATTAAGGGCGGCATAGGTAACGTATTCGTGGATCGCGCCGGCGCGTAGCGTTACCGCCCCCGGAACCCGAAAGCGGACGTAGCCGACAATCATTTGGCTTTCGCCAGGATCGAGGCGCCCATCAATTCCCCACCGCCATGGATAGCCGCCGGTCTCGCCCACACAGGGAACGCTGCGGTCGGTAGGACCAAGCATGACGCGGAAACGTCCGGCTTCTTTCGGAAACGCAGGATAGCTCTGGTTAGCATTACCGAGAAAGCACTCACCTTCATCGTAGACGTAACCGTTGCGTTCCGGCGTTGAGGAGCTAAGATCGAACACGGTGCCGCCCGGTGGGTCTTGGCCGTAGATCGGCACTGTGCCGACATTACGCACGGTAAAGCGCACCGGAAGTACTTCACCGGCGGCAATGGTGGTAGCCCCGTATTCGACCGCCACCAGTTCAAGGCGTTGATTTGCCGTATCAATCGGCTGCCATTGCACGGCGTCAAACAGTATTGCCCGCTGCGACGATAGTGGTTCACCGGTGAGATCTGACAGTTCCAGACGGGCAGTACCGGTGGCGAAGTTGTACGAACCGATATCTACCCACCCTTGCTGGACTGCCTGATCGACGACGCGCTCAATCGTACCACCGGCAGTCGTGATTCGATACCGTGCTTGCCGGGTTAAGGTCAGGGGGGCGCAATTATCGGGAATATGCACTAACACCCGGTAGACACCGGCAGCCGGCAAATTAGGACGCCACGTTGCCCAATTGGTACTTTCGGATTGCCGATCGGTGGCGTAGGTGTAGAGTACGCTACCGCCATAGCCACAGACGGCAGGGTACCAACGAGCGTTGCTACGGCTAAACCCGCTCTCGTGCTCTTCAATCACGAGATCGCCGTTGTCGGGTTGGCTCTCCCCAATGAGGCGAGCTTGTACCCGTTGACGGATCAACGGTAAGAGATTGAACAGGCGGTCACCGGGACAGGTTGTATAGCCGTTGGGTGTGACTTGTCGGTGACCGCTGATGTGGTCAATCACTGCACCAGGGTTGAACGGAGCGCAGTAGCGTGAGATCGAGCAACCGTAATAGAAACTGCGTCCCATCGGATCGATGTGTTTCTGGTCGGCTTTCCACGCGAGCAGTGCTACCAACGACTCAATCGCGGCTGCGGTTGGCTCAATCGTGCTATACGTACCGATGAGCGATACCCCCATTGATCCATAATTAGCGGTATCGTGGAAACCGACGACGTCATTACCGCCGGCCCGACCTTCATAGATCACCCCATTCGGGTCAATCAGATAGTTGTAGCCAATGTCGCCCCATCCGCGCGTATAGGTGTGAAACGACCAGATGGAACGCACAACATCAGCCCACGTTTGTCCTGCTGCCAGCGTGTTTGAGCTGGCAGTATGATGGATAACCAGGTGCCGTACCGGATAGTACGCGGGTGGCGCTTGCGGACTGCTCTGACCATGGGGATTGCCCCAAGCGGTTCGACTGACGATAGATGGGCGATCAACAGCGCTTGCCCCGGCTGCCGGGGTAGCTACCGGTGTAGCCGGACCGAACCGGCTATCAACTAGACTGACACGCAGCGAGTGGAATGCCGTTGGGTCAGTCAGCTCAATCCGCACCTGATACCAACGGCGGTCGTCGCCGGCGTAGATGATTTCACTCCAATGCACATCGGGGCCGTCGTTGACTTGCCACAACTCAGGATCCTCGGCTATCTGTGTCCAATCGCTCCACGCTATCCCGTCGGTACTTACTCTCACGGTGACAAAGGTTGGTACCGCCGGTTCAACTGACCACCGCAACAAGAGATGCGTAAATGGCCGTGGTGCAGACATGGGTGGTGTCAGGTACCCATTAGTCGTAGCAAGCAGCGGGAATGTATCGGCGGATGCTGCCCCGGAATGGGTTACAAAGAGCTGCTCATCTGGTCGCCCATCGGCAGCAATGGTCGGGGCAGCCGGAGCCGGTGTGAGCGGTAGGATCATCGCCCAGAGGAGGCTGATGATAATAGCTAGACGATTACGAAATCGCATCGCACACCTCGGTGTATCACATCGCGTGTTCCTCACCCATTCTTAACGATAGTGTGTCGTAAAAACGATGGTTTTAGATGACGAATTGATGACGTAGTGGATCGCAATATTGCTGTAAGCCTTCCGTCATCTCGTTGAATTGCCGGTTTTGTCAAGTTCTGCTACCATACATAACAGTTGATGACTGGTTGTATGTGTGCTCTGAGCTGTGCCTACTTCCTTGCCGGCGTTTATGAATGCCATTCGCTCAAGCATCCAACTTAAAATCTTGCTCTTGCTGCTCGGTCTTGCCTTACCGCCGTTGATTGTTGTTGGCTGGCTTGGACTGAGCAGTTTACATATTGCCCGCGAAACTGCCGTGAATGAGGGTACGAATGCACTTCGCCAACAAGCGACAGCAAGCTTGCAGCAGCGGGCGACCGATAAAGCACAGTTTTACGATGCAGCCCTGATCGGCGTTCAACAACAGGTCGAGGCAGTCGCGGGGTATGCACTCGAGCGGTATGAATCCTTAGGCGAAACGAATAATCGCGAGCGGGTGTGGGTGGCACCGCGGCCAACCGATGAACTCCTGCGCCGCTACGCTTCTCAGGTCGCTTACGTGCGCCAAATCATTCCCATCTTGCGCACGATGGTCGCCAATAATTCGTTGGTCAACATCGGCTACATCGCACTTGAAGAAGGTGGAGTAATCGCCTTCGACAATGAGGCGGTGATTGACCAGTTGCTCACCCTTGAAGCGTTCGATCCGCGAGTACGACCGTGGTATACCAAGGCGCGCGATACTGGTACAACCGTGTGGACGGAGCCTTACATCGACGCCAATAGCGGCATGTTGGCAACCACATGTGCCCGCCCGCTCTACGACCGACAGGGTCGGTTGATCGGTGTCGTAGCGTTTGATCTGTTACTCAACACCATTCAGCAAGATCTGCTAACGGTTGATGTTGGTTCCAATGGCTATGCGTTCTTGGTCAATACCAACGGTGACGTCGTCGTGCGCCCGGATATGCAGGCTGTGGGTCGGTGGGATCAGCCATACCGCACCGAAAACTTACTCAACGCTGCCAATGCCGATCTGCGTGTCGTGGCCGAGCGGATGGTTGCCCGGCAATCAGGCGTCCAATTGATCCAAGAACAAGGACAGGTGAGTTACGTTGCGTATGCTCCGATCACCACGGCAGGTTGGAGCGTAGCCTTGGTGATTCCGGCAGATGAGATCGATGAACCGGCGATTGCCACCGGTGCTCGTCTTAGTGAGAGTCAAAGCCGGTTATGGAACCAACTGGTTGCGACGTTGCTGTTGATCATTGTGCTGATTAGTCTGCTGGGTCTGTTACTCTCGCTCTCTTTCACCAAGCGGATCAGCGTACTGCGTGAAGGGGTGCGTGCGGTTGCCGCCGGTGATCTGTCACAACGGTTGCCGCCCGCCGGTAATGATGAGATTGGTCAGTTGGTTGCTGCTTTCAACCAGATGACCGATACGTTGCAGAGTAAAATTGCCGAGTTGGAAGAGAATGCTCGCCAATTGGCAACGCTGAATGCGGTCTCGAACGAATTGAAAAGTATTCTTTCGTGGCCGGTATTGCTCGAAACGATCCCAAGAGTGGTCTGCGAGCGGTTTGGTTTCGACCGCGCTGTGCTGTATCTCGTTGATGGCGATGTGCTACGGGCGGTGAATGCATCGTTTGGCCCCGGCAATGAATGGCAAGCACAGCAGTTTCTCGCCGTTGCCAATGCTAACCCACTCCGTATCGATGGTGGGAGTGTCGAAGCCGATGTCGTGCGCAGCCGCAAAGCCATCATCATTGATAATCCGTGGGAACATCCACGGGTCGATAAAGCGAAACAGGCCATCTCTGCCAGTCGTTCGTATGTGCAGGCTCCGATCTTTGGGCGTAACGATACGGTGATCGGTATTATCTCGGCTGATTACAAACTGAGCCAGCGACCGGTACAGGCGCGTGATGCCGCTCAATTGCTCACCTTTGCCAGTATGGTCGGTCTGACCATTGAGAATGTCCAGCTCTATAATGATCTTGAGCAGCAGGTAGCCCAGCGTACTGAAGAATTGCGCGCCGCGTTGGAACGGGCACAGTTGGCCGACCGACGCAAGAGCGATTTTCTCGCCAGCATTAGCCATGAGTTGCGTACACCGTTAAATGCAATTATTGGCTTCTCAACCGTCTTGCTCGATGATACTGAGCAACCATTGACGCCAACTCAGCGTGAAGATGTGCAGAGTATCAACCGCAATGGCCGATTCTTGCTCCACTTGATCAATGAGTTACTCGATTTAGCACGAATTGAAGCTGGTCACCTCAACCTGGAACTAGGATCGGTTAATCTCTATCAGATCACCGCTGAGGTTTGCGATACGGTGCAGACGTTGTTGCGTAATCGGCCGGTGACGCTACGGAATGCGTTACCGACGGTGTTACCCGATGTCGTTGCCGACAGCGATCGTTTGCGTCAGATTCTGTTTAATCTGCTCTCGAATGCGATTAAATTCACAGAACGTGGTACTATTACGGTAAGCGCTCAGGTACTTGATGAGGTCAATGAAGACGGTAAACTCTGTCGGTATGTTGCGGTAAGTGTGTCGGATACCGGCATCGGCATTCCACACGAGCGGCAACAAGATATCTTTGGCGAGTTTGTGCAGATTCACGGTCGGCGATCGCGGCTTGGTGGTACCGGGTTAGGGTTGGCGATCACCCGCAAATTGGTAGAGGCCCAAGGCGGGCGAATCTGGGTTGATAGCACACCGGGTATTGGTTCCACCTTTACCTTTACGCTACCGGTTGCTCAACCGGCCTTCATGACTGAGCCGGATGAGGCTAACGTCACAACACTATGAGCCAAATGCCGCAAATCTTGTACATTGAGGATAATCCAGACAACCAACGTTTGGTGCAGCGGGTACTATCGGCACGCGGTTACCAGGTGGTGATTGCCGAAGATGGGCCGCAAGGGCTTGCGCTGGCCCGTACCAGCCATCCGGTATTAGTGTTGGTCGATCTTGGTATTCCCGGCCTCGACGGGTATGAGACAACGACCCGTCTCCGTTCATTACCGCATATGCATGGGGTACCGATCATTGCCCTAACTGCCGATGCTTCGCCGGGTTCGCGTGAACGAGCGCTTGTTGCCGGATGTGATGGTTATCTCAGTAAACCGATTGACGCCCGCGCGTTACCGGCCCAGATCGCCGAGTTTATCGATGGACGGCGTGAGCGGTTGCCCGCTACCATGGAGACGGAGCTGCTGCGGTCGTACAACCAGAAGTTGGTTGAGCGGCTCGAGGCGCGGGTGCGTGAGCTGACCATTGCCAACGCCCAGTTGCAAGACCTCGACCGCATGAAGGACCAGTTCCTTGCTACCCTCTCGCACGAGCTGCGTACCCCGCTCACCTCGCTGCTTGGCTATCTCGAATTGTTTGACCGTGGGATGCTCGGTCCGCTCAATCCCCAGCAAGAAGAGGCTATTCGGGTGATGCGGCGCAGCGGCGAGATTTTGGCCCGTCAGTTGAACAATCTGCTCTATTTTCAGGAAGTTCGTAGCCGTTCATTGAGTTTTGTTCAGTTACAGCCACTCGATATTTTGCGTCCGCTGATCGCAGCGGCTCGTGAACGGGCTGCCCAGGCCCAATTGCAATTTGACGTGGTTCTGTCGGAGATAAAGCCGATTGAAATCGACCGCTCGGCGTTTGAACAGATGGTACGGAACTTGCTTGATAATGCGTTCCAGTACACACCACCGGGTGGGCGGGTGCGTTTGATTGTGCGTGATGAGCCGACGCGGTTGATTATCCGGATTGAAGATACCGGCATCGGGATTGCTCCTGCCGAGCACGAAAAAATCTTCCTCCCCTTCTACCAAGTCGATCATTCGCTCGCCCGTAGCTATTCCGGTAGCGGATTGGGGTTGGCGATTGTGCGCCATATCGTCGATGCCCATGGAGGGCATATTGCGTTGCGCAGCGCCCTCGGTGAAGGGAGTGCATTCACCGTAGCGCTGCCCCGCCGATTGTGACGATACGATGTTAGGCCTCGGTAAACTGCAATTGATATAGTCGGTAGTAGTAACCACGTCGGGCCAGCAGATCCTCGTGAGTGCCGTCTTCGACCACTCGCCCCTTGTGTAACACGATAATCCGATCAACATGCCGTATCGTGCTCAACCGATGGGCAATGATGATGCTGGTACGACCACGCATCAAGCGGGTGAGTGCCTCTTGGATCAGGGTCTCGGTTTCGGTATCAACGCTACTGGTTGCTTCGTCGAGAATGAGCAATACCTCTGGATTGAAGGCAATAGCGCGTGCGAACGCAAGCAATTGGCGTTGGCCGATCGAGAGATTGGCGCCACGCTCACGTACCTCGTACTCGTAACCGCCGGGGAGGCGCTCGATGAAACGGTGTGCGCCGACCAGTTCGGCAGCGGCTCGAACCTGATCATCACTAATTGCCGTATTGTGGAGGCGAATATTACTGGCAATCGTGCCGCTAAAGCAGACCGGGTCTTGAGGGACGGCAGCAATATGGCGGCGTAGTTCAGCTTGGGCTACTTCGCGAATGTCGATGCCGTCGAGTGTAATCTGACCGGATTGCACATCGTAAAAGCGGGCGAGTAATCCGACCAACGAACTCTTGCCGGCACCGGTTGCCCCGACAATCGCCACCGACTGCCCGGCGGGAATGTGCAGCGTAATACCGCGTAGGACCGGTTCTGCCGGATCGTAGCCGAAGACGACATTGTGTAGCGCGATTTCGCCACGTACCGGTTGCGGGAGTGGACGGGGTCGATCCGGATCGCGCACTTCGGCTTGGGTGTCGAGTACGGTGAAGATGCGCTCGGCAGAGGCCATGGCCGATTGCAGGACAGTGTAGCGTTCGGCGAGGTTGCGGATGGGTTGGAAGGCGCGTTCGAGATATTGGATAAACGCGGCGAGTGTGCCGAGCGAGGCCCAGCCGGCCAGTACGCCATTACCTCCGCCCCAGAGTAACCCGGCGGTGCCAATGGTAGCGAGGAGGTTGACCGACGGAATGAAAATGGCAAAGATTAGCACCGAACGAATGTTAGCCTGCATATATTCGTCACTGAGACGCTCAAAATGTGCGCGGCTGCGATCTTCGCCGTTGAACAACTGAGTTACGAGGATACCGCTAATTTGCTCACTGAGAAAGGCGTTGATCCGGGCTAAGCGCTGCCGCACAAGCCGATAGGTCGTGCGCATAAACCGCTGGTAAATCGCCACAATCAGGGCCAATATCGGCAATATCGCCACACTAATCAGGGCCAGTCGCCAATTGAGAACGAACATGACAACGATAATCCCGATCAGGGTGAGCAGATCGGCGATGATCATCACCACGCCCTGCGTCAAAAACTCGTTGAGGGCATCGACATCGTTGGTAATCCGGGTAATCAAGCGTCCGACCGGATTGCGGTTAAAGAAGGAGAGACTCAGTGACAGAATATGGCGAAAGATTGCCACGCGCAGATCCTTCATGACCTGCTGCCCGACGCTGTTGATGAAATAGGAGTGACTATAACGAAACGCAAAGTTGGTCAGCAACGCACCGAGAAACGCCACAAAATAAGGCCAGACCCCATCGACGGCGCCGGCACTGATCGGGCCATCGATAGCTTGTTGGATGAGCAACGGTGGTAGCAGATCGGTCAGAATTGCCCCAAGCAGTAATCCAATGGCCAAACTCAACCGACCCCAATATGGGATGACATAACCGGCCAAGCGGCGCACCAGCCGGCCATCGTAAGCTTTTCCCAGAATAGTATCGTCATCAAACCCGTGTGACATTCATCGCTCCCTGCTGTCAGATTAACGCACACACCATATGATTCGGCTTAGTTGTCCTCTTCCTGTTCCAGTTCGGCAGTGAGCAACTCCCGACGATACATCGCGGCGTAGCGACCGTTGAGGGCAAGTAACGTCTGATGTGACCCCTGCTCAACGACCTGACCATCTTCAAGTACGATTATTTGATCGGCATCGCGTACTGTTGCGATGCGTTGCGCGATAATGATCGTTGTTCGTCCACGCATCTCAGTCTGCAAACTGGTCAGGATCTGGGCTGCGGTGTGAGTATCGACGCTACTCAACGCATCATCGAGAATCAGAATGCGTGGATCGCGCATAAGCGCACGAGCGATTGCCACACGCTGCTTCTGCCCGCCCGACAGCGTCACCCCGCGTTCACCGACCATCGTCGCGAGGCCGCCGGGAAACTGGTCGAGATCGTTTACCAACCGTGATACCTCGATGACACGCTTCAGGCGTAGTGGATCGATGTCGGAAACACCAAACCCAATATTTTCTTGCAGCGGTAGACTGAACAGAAAACTCTCTTGTGGCACATACCCGATCATCCGGCGGAGAGCGGCCAAATCGAGGGCGCGCACATCAACTCCATCGATAAGCACCTGCCCTTCATCGGGGTCACACACTCGCCCGATCAAGTTAACCAGCGTCGTTTTACCGGCGCCAGTCGCACCAACAATTGCCAGCGAGCTACCGGCGGGAACGGTAAACGACAGATTGCGTAGCAACCAGCGGTCATTACTATCGGCGCGTAAACCGACACCACGAAATTCGATGGCCCCATGACCGGTCGGTAGCCGTGGGGTTGGCGGTGAGGTAATGGTGGGTTGGCAGCGCAGGATCTCGTTCAACCGTTCGAGTGACGCAGTAGCTTGTTGATATAAATTGACCATCCATCCTAAAATAATCATGGGGAACGCAAGTAAGGCCAAATAGGCGTTAAACTGAACCAACTCACCGATGGTCAACGTACCGGCAGCAACCATTTGCCCGCCGAAGAGCAAGATCAACGCCGAGATCAGACCGAGGCAGAGGGTCATTGCTGGCCAGAGCGCGCCTGACAACAACACATAGCGCAGATTCAGGTCGCGGTAGCGTTCGTTATCGTTTGTAAAGACGGCGATCTCAGCTTCTTCCTGGGCAAATGCCTTAATCGTGCGAATACCGGCAAAACTCTCTTGGGCACGGGTTGACAGGACACCGAACTGATCTTGCACTCGGTGAAAAATCTGGCGCATACGGCTACCGATCACTACAAAGATGACGGTCGCCATTGGTAACAAGAGCACGACTAACAGGGCAAGTAACGGCTGGGTCACGACCATCAGCACGGCGGCCGCCAAAAAGGTAAGCAATGCAGTCGCTGCACCGTTGAGACCGGGACCGAGGAACTGGCGCACGGCGCTCAGGTCATTGGTCAGGCGGGCCATCAGATCGCCGGTGTAGTGGTGCTGGTAAAACGCCTGATCGAGGCTGAGCAAACGGTCAAACAGATCGGTGCGCATATCTTTCTCGATCCGGTAGGAAGTGACGGCAATCAGCATCCGTTGCGCAAACTTGAGTGTCCCATCGAGGATGGTCAACCCAATCAACACACCACCAAAGATAAGTAATTGGCGTGGGTTGATCACACCACCGTTCAGACTATCAACGGCGAAGCGCAACACCAGTGGGCCGAGTGCGCTGACGGTGGCACCGAGCGCGGCGGCCAAACAGCCGAGGAGCAGACGACGCTGGTAGCGGCGTAAGTATGGAAATAAGACACGCAGGTGATGCATAGCAACTCCTGACAAATCAAATATCGTCAGAGTAGTATACTTGATTTGCGATGGCACAACGTCGGTCGTAAGATGGAAGTAACGCGAGGCATGCGGAGAGAATCGCAACCTACAATTGTCTTTTTTCTTAAAAGCAACGGATTGACATTTTTCATTGACTTCTATATAATTTAATCAACACACCAACGCTGTCCAGTCTTCGTAGCAGACCGCTGAAGGGCAAATAGCGAGCGGCATTGTGTGCGAAAGGCTGGCTGGGTGTCGCAAGAAGGTTCAAGCGATAGCAGAGTGGAGGTTCGCCCATGCGCGACGATGACGATCTGGTACCACCGAAATGGCGCCCGTTGTTTAACAATCAGGACTGGCTGCTCCACGACATCGTCGTGAAGTCATTCTATGGCTTCGGTGTCATTGCAGCGATTGCACACCTGCTGGTTTATCTGTGGAAACCGTGGCTTCCCTAAGCAATTGAGTGTGAGGAGGGATAATTCATGCAGCCTCGCAGCCCGGTACGAACAAATATCGTCATTTTTACCATTCTTGGTTTTGTCGTGGCGTTGCTTATTCACTTCATTGTCCTAAGCAGCCCGGAGTACAACTGGCTATCGGATTCTGGTGGCGCACTGTTGCTCAGCACAGCACGTGCATTGTTTGGAATCTGATGAATGGCGGGCCGGCCACGGCTCGCGTGAGACGGCGACCGCCAGCAGCGCCTCTGCTGGCGGTTATTGTTCGCAAGGACGATGGTTACGCTGCTCTTTTTGCACATAGATAAAAAATTGACCTTTCAAAACAATTCGTGTATACTAGAGCGAGAGAGTTGTTAGTGGCGGCGTAGCCCTTCCGCCGCGCTCACATGGTTACATCGGCGCCGGTATTGTCAGGCAGCCGATCTGGAGCAGGAGAGACCCATGCAATCGTCACGACCAAGTGATCGACAACTGGCGATCGTTGTTTCGGTGGCGGTGGGAATTATTGTCGCGGTCATAACCACTGCAACCTTCTGGTGGGTCTACGATCTGACATTGGGCCGCGCACAACGGGCGGCAGCACAGACGGCCGGCGCGCGTTGGAGCCCAAGTGACGGTATCAAGGTAATCACTGAGTCGCAACCGATCACGCCCACGGATGGCCGGCAGAATTGGTTGGGCCAGCAAGCTTGGAATGAAGGTGTCCAAGCCGGGCAAGCGTGGGTACAGCAGTTTCCGAATACCGTTAACGTGCAAGTGCTCGTTGGGATGAGTTCGGCCCAGATCTGGACGTACATGCAGCAGTACGTCTCCGGTGGGTTGGGGGTTGGCTGTCAGTATTGCCATAATATCAACAATTTCGCCAGCGATGAGTATCCTCAGAAGATCGCAGCGCGTAATATGTTGCGCCTCGTGCGTGATATTAACGCGCAATTTATCGTGAACCTGCCGGCGTGGAAAGGGAATTACGTCCAGTGCGCGACCTGTCATAACAATGCACCGGTGAATATGGAGGCGGTTGGCGCGCAGTTTATCAATTCGGTGCCACCAATTAAGGTGACCGTCGATCCGCTCGATGCCAACGGGCAGCCGATACTCGATCCGGCCCAGAAGCCGGAAGAGATCCGCGGGCAGGTACTGCTCAAGGATGCTATCTTGTACTATGTCTACAACTATCAGGTCTGGAAACCGTTCGATCCGACCGACCCGGAAAGTGGGCGTGGTTCGCTGGCACTGACCTACGAGGGTGGACGCACGCAAGATCAGGTGACGATCAATCAGAATGTGATGAATTATCAGTCGTGGTCGCTTGGGGTCGGTTGCACCTTCTGCCACAACTCGCGTAACTTTGTTGCCTATGAGCTGAACCCTGCTGGTGACAATGTGCTCAATCCGGCGTATGCCTACAATAAGTTGAAGGCACAACGGATGTTGTTACTGACAACGTGGCTGGCCGAGAATTGGCCGCGCTACGGTGCGATTGGTAAGGCAGAAGTGCCAACCGGTAAGAATGTGGCAAGCCCTTACTCGTATCGCCGCCTCGGTGATGGGCAAGTGTACAACATCCCCGGTTGCTATACGTGTCACCGTGGTAATAATATCCCGCTCGCCTCGATTAATCAGGCCAATATCCCGGCCGGTGATGCCGGTGTTGTAGTGTTGCCGCCGCAAATTCGTGGGAATTAGCGACACGACAGTTGTTTCATAGAGGGGCTAGGGGTACTAGCCCCTCCCGTTTCTACCGTATCAACGGATTGCCCCGTTTAGGCGATAGCCAATCTGGACGCTTGCCCATTTATTGTGGAGCGTCAGGTAACGATCTTGCTGAGCTAGAGAGTACGCGCTATGAGCGACATGAGCGACCGCACCAGCGTAACTGTACCTTCGCCACTGTCGGCAACCGATCGATCCCAATCACGCTGGTCGTGGCTTCGTAACTCGATCCAATTAATGAAACCGGTAACGTGGTTCGCACCGACGTGGGCGTTTATGTGTGGCGCTATCGCGAGCGGTGCTGTCGGCTGGAACGAGTCGATCGGTCGCTTGTTGCTCGGTATGTTTATGGCCGGGCCGATTTTATGTGGGTTGTCGCAGGTGGTGAATGATTACGCCGACCGTGAGGTTGATGCGATTAACGAACCCCACCGCTTGATCCCATCCGGTCAGGTCTCGCTACGCCATGTCTATATTCTAACCGCAGTGCTGACGTGGATCGGCACGAGTATTGCGCTGTTCCTGGGTCGTGAAGTGGCGTTCTTCGTCGCTTTGGGGCTGTTGTTTGCGTTGGCGTATAGCTTGCGTCCGATCCGCGGTAAACGCAACGGGTGGATTGGGAATGCGTTGGTAGCGATCTCTTACGAGGGATTGGCGTGGATGGCCGGGCATGCCGCGTTTGCGCCACTGACCGGTGAGAGTTTGACGATTGCCCTGCTCTATTCGCTCGGTGCGCACGGTATTATGACCGTCAATGATTTCAAGAGCATAAAGGGCGATACGCTCATGGGTATCCGTTCGATCCCGGTGCAGTATGGTAAGGTTATGGCCGCACGAATGGTCGTCATTACCATGGGTGTCGCTCAGATCGCCGTGATCGGTTTACTTTACCATTGGGGACATCCCGTAGCGGCAACGGTGGTCTTTCTGTTGCTTGCGGCACAGAGCATTCCAAATGCTCACTTCATCCGTGACCCCGAACACAATGAAGTATTCTTCAATGCCACGGCAATTATGCTCTATGTCTGGGGTATGCTGGCAGCAGCAATTGGTTTGGCAGCATGATGGGCAGTTGCCCCTAGAAGTGTGATGGTAATGGCTCCACGAGTTCTGGTTGTTGGCGCATCGGTGGGCGGGGCGACCGCAGCAATTACGCTGCGGTCGTTCGGTATCGAGACGATTATGATCGAGAAGGAGCTGGTCAAGGCAAAGCCATGCGGTGGTGCAGTGCCGCCGGCCGCGTTTCGCGAGTTTGATTTGCCGACGAGTTTGATCGATCGTAAGGTGCGCCAGTGTCTGATCGTGTCGCCTTCCGGCCAAGAGACCCGTGTCCCGGTGGCGGGTACGGTTCCGAGTGAGGATGATTATGTGGCAATGGTGCGGCGCGAAGTGTTCGATAGCTTCTTGCGCCAGCGCGCTCAAGAGCGTGGTGCTGAGCTGATCCATGCCCAACTGATCGGCCTGCGAGTTGATCGGCGTGGTGTTGAGGCGACGTACCGCACGCCCTCCGGCCATGAAGGGTCTGTGTGGGCCGATGTAGTGATCGGAGCTGATGGAGCCTATTCGCCGACGGCTAAGTTTCTCGGTTTGCCGAATCTGCCTCGCGCAGTGGCAATACAAGAGCGGATTAAACTGCCACCCGGTAAGATGGCTCGCTGGGAAGAGACGGCCGATCTGTATCTTGGGCACGAAGTCAGCCCTGATTTGTACGCATGGGCCTTCCCCAAACGTGACCACATTGCCGTCGGGATCGGTGCTGGCCCCGGCCATGGCTCGGCTGCTAGGCAGTTGCTAAACAATCTCAAGCGGCGGCTCGGTTCGGCCCTCGATGGTGGACAAGTTATCTTGCGGGAAGCCCATGCCTTGCCGATGGAGCCACGTCCGCATTTAGCCTTCGATCGGGCGATGTTCATCGGTGATGCCGCCGGCTTAGTGGTGCATACCTCCGGTGAGGGGATTTATTGGGCGATGAAGAGTGGGCAAATGGCTGCACAAACACTGGCTGAGTATCTCGATGTGCCGAGTGCGGCCAACCTACGCACCTACGAGCGACGGTGGTGGAAGCAGTACGGCACGATGTACCGTTTTCTCCGCTTTTTGCAGGTCTGGGGGTATGGTAATGAGCGGCAGATGGAGGTATTTACCGAGATGTGCCGCAACTACGATGTGCAACGTCTAACGTTCGATAGCTACATGCACAAGCAAATGGCACCGGCGCCATGGTTAGCTCAGTTGCGGATGACTGCCGAAATCATCGCCAGCGAAGTTCGTAACTATGCTCGCCCACGAACACCGCTCCGTGAGCAACTCGGTTTGACGGTAGTCGAGAAGCAAAGGCAGCGGGTTGCAGCAGCAGATTAGGTAACGATGGTGGGTATTGCGGGAGGCAGCCATATCGGCTGCCTCTTCGTTGTGCTCCGGTTGTAAGATGCGCTTCTGGCTGTTATACAGATGTGATACCGTTGTCGTTGCTAACGATGCCTGAATCGGTTTCGTCCGACGGTTTGGGAAAGAACGGCCATCTCTCACTTCAGTACAGAGCAATAATGAAGTGCAGCACGCAGACCGTCTCGCTATTGCAAGAATCCTTAATCAAGGTGGCGAACCTTTCGCTCCCCGTTGCCCACATCATTGCGTAATCGTGTTCCATCAAGTGATCGGTATTTTAAGTGTAGACGATCTGCTGGCTTGTTGTCAAGTCAAACCGCAACATAAAAATATGCGAACCGCATCTGAGGCAGCTCACAGCACGGACAATTGGGGCACCGATTAGCGCTGGGCAACGGTTTCGACAATCGTCAGCGTGCCATGCATCCCGGCGGTGAAATGACCCTCGATGCCACAGACAAACTGGTACTGACCGGCTACGTCAGGTGACGTAAACGTTACTGTGGTACTTTCACCGGGTTTCACTTCGATTTCCCAATAGATATTCTCTTCATCTTCAGCGCCAAAACTATCACCGACAGTAGTTCCGTATTTCATAATCACCAGCTCGTGTTCGATGGCGCCTTTATTGGTCAGGTGCAGCGTAATCTCTTGACCGGGCGGAATAATGAGTTTATCCGGTTCAAACTTATAGTCGGTCAACACAACGTTAAGCTCTGTAGAAGCAGTTGGTTGGCGGCTACACGCACTCAGTGCTGCGAGTGCCAATACGAACCCGAACACCAGCATCCACCTTCGTCGCATAGACTTCCTCATTACTTTGATTTGGTTAAACGTATCATCCGGTAGCGCAATGGTATTGGGAAGAAGGCAAATATACATCAACCATGCCTCGTCAATGAAAAAGGCGCGATAAGCTTCTACCCACGTGCAGTTTTTGCACGCTGTAATTATGCTTGAAAAGACTGATACCAATGCCTGAAATATACTCCTTATTTGCTTATTTGTCAAGAGATATGTATAAATATTTGAATATTATCCATGTTACTAAGACTGTGGAGGGTACGTGCATGTATCGTCTGCTTCCCCGCTTCTTTACGCGAGAAGCGGGGAAGAGTGTCGTGTTGTCTTATCCTTCATCAGCGAGGAACGGATACAACATCCGTCCGGTCAGATCGGTATGGCTCCCAAGGGCGTAAGGCGGACGATAATCATCGAGGACCCGAATGTAGTTAGCGCGCTCAAAGGCGGCCGGTTCGGCGACGGCGCGCTGGCTCATACTGCCGTGCAGTTGTGCTACCGATTCGTATTCGTGTTCGGTAAGCCACAACTCCATGTCGTGCAAGATAGTGCGGAGGACATCGGGGGCGCGACCGCGTAATAATGCCGATGCTATCATCGTTACGTTGGCCCCGGCCATCAGGCCCTTGAGTACGTCGATAGCGTTGTGAACACCGCTGCTCAGGGCAAACTCTAACGGGATGCGTCCGTAGAGGAGGGCGATCCAACGCAATGGTAGCCGCAATTCTGCCGAAGTGCTCAGTTGCAAATTGGGCCGCACCGAGAGCTGTTCGAGATCGAAATCAGGTTGGTAGAAGCGGTTGAACAACACCAATGCATTCGCCCCCGCTTCCATCAGTCGCCATGCGAAGTTGGGGAGGGCGGTGAAGTAGGGTCCGATCTTCACCGCCAGTGGGATGCTGATCTCGGCACGCACTGCTTTAACCAAATCAACATAGATGTCTTCAAGCTCGGAGCTGGTGATGTTGGTATCGATTGGTACAAAGTAGATGTTGAGTTCGAGCGCATCAGCACCGGCTTCTTGGATCAAGCGTGCGTAATGCACCCAACCCCCCCTTGAGACGCCGTTGAGGCTACCGATGACCGGAATGCTCAGGGCCTGTTTCAGGGCTGCTACATGCTCGAGGTAGCGTTCGGGGCCGGTGCTATACGTTCCGTGTTCGGGCAGATAACTGAGGGCTTCGGCAAAGCTCTCGGCCCCATGGCTTAGCATACGGTCCAGTTCGAGGCTCTGCTGGATGATCTGCTCTTCAAAGAGTGAGTACATCACCACTGCCCCTAGTCCGGCCTCTTCCAGTTGGCGGACAAGTTCGACGTTGCGGCTGATGGGTGAGGCTGCGACCACGATTGGTGTACGCAGCTTCATGCCCAGATAGGTGGTACTAAAGTCGATCATCGCAGCCCCTCCTTCGTCTCAGCGACCAGCTCGTTGGCCATCCACTGCAAATGTGCCCACTTGAGCGCCACTTGGCGACGCAAGCTATTCAGCAACTGCTCGTAGCGCGCTGGATTCGCCTGTTGCAACATTTGGAAGCGTCCTTCACGACGTAGGTAGACTTCGGGATCGAGGCTCGGCGCTTTCGAGTCGATGGTTAATGGTGAGCCTTCGTGGATGGAAGGGTTGTAGCGGTACAGCGGCCAGATACCGGTTTCAACCGCGAGCCGTTGCTGCTCAAGACCGCGACGTAGGTCGTAGCCGTGGGCGATACAGTGGCTGTAGGCAATAATGAGTGAAACGCCGGGATAGGCCTCAGCCTCTTGGAAGGCGCGTAAGGTTTGAACATCGTCGGCGCCGAAGGCAACGCGCGCTACGTAGACATCACCGTAAGTTATCGCGATTTGGGCCAGATCTTTCTTAACTCCGCCTTTACCGCTTGCAGCGAACTTGGCAACGGCGCCGGTTGGAGTAGATTTGCTCGCCTGCCCGCCGGTATTGGAGTAGACTTCGGTGTCGAGCACGAGGATATTGACATCGCGCCCTGAGGCGAAGACGTGATCGAGACCGCCAAAGCCAATGTCGTAGGCCCAGCCATCGCCACCAACAATCCAGATGCTGCGTTTGATCAGCACATCGGCTAGTGCCAGCAGTTCACGCATCGCGTTCACCTCTGGCGGGTTGCTGTCGATCAGTTCACGGAGCCGCTGCTTGAGGATGGCTACTCGTTCACGCTGTTCGCGAATACCAACTTCGGTGTGCTGATCGGCGTTGAGCAGGTCTTCGACAAACTCAGCACCAAGGATAGGGCGGAGTTGGTTGAGGAGCATGCGGGCATGGGCAAGTTGCTGGTCGATGCTTAGCCGCATACCAAGACCAAATTCGGCATTATCTTCAAATAGTGAATTGCACCATGCCGGCCCACGCCCCTCGGCGTTGGTCGTCCACGGGGTGGTCGGTAGGTTGCCACCATAAATGGACGAACAGCCGGTGGCGTTGGCAATGATCGCACGGTCGCCAAACAGTTGGCTGAGCAGCTTGAGGTAGGGTGTTTCGCCGCACCCGGCGCATGCGCCCGAAAATTCCATCAGCGGCACGTACAACTGCGTATGTTTAACACTACCGGATGGGATGAGCGTGCGGTCTACGTCGGGTAGGCTTAAGAAGAAGTCCCAGTACGCGGTTTCACGAGCGCGGATGGGGGCTTGCGGTTGCAGATTGATCGCCTTGCGTCCGACTGCACGCTTATCTTTGACCGGGCACGCCTCGACACACAAGCCACAGCCGGTGCAGTCTTCCGGTGCGACTTGCAGTGTATAGCGTTGGCCTGGGAATTCTTTGAAGCGGGCCGGTGCGCTCTGGAAACCTTCGGGAGCGCCGGCGAGCGCCTCTTCAGGGTAGACTTTCGCCCGGATGGTTGCGTGCGGACAGACAAACACACACTTGTTGCATTGAATGCAGATGTTCGGATCCCACACTGGAATCTCGATTGCGATATTACGCTTCTCCCACTTGGTGGTGCCGGTGGGGAAGGAGCCATCAATGGGAATAGCACTGACTGGCAGTTCATCGCCGCGCCCGGCAATCATCGGGCCGAGCACCTCACGCACGAACTGCGGTGCATGCTCAGGCACCGGAGGACGCATCGGTAAGCCGTTATCTTCACTTGGCGGCGGAATAGGTACTTCGTAGAGGCGATCAAGGGTGCGATCGACGGCAGTCCAATTCTGCTTCACGACAGCCTCACCACGCCGACCGTAAGTCTTCTTGATCGATTGCTTAATGGCGGCAATGGCGTCTTCGCGCGGTAACACGCCACTGATGGCGAAGAAGCAGGTTTGCATAACGGTGTTAATGCGACCACGCATACCGACTTCGTTCGCTACTGCCGTTGCATCAATCACATAGAAGCGCAGGTTTAGATCGCGAATCTTGCGCTGGACGACGGTCGGCAATTGGTGCCAGACCTGATCGGGACCGTAAGGACTGTTGAGTAGGAAGACCCCGTTGGGAGCAGCGTATTGCAAGACATCAAACCGCTCGAGGAAACTAAAGTTATGACAAGCGACGAATTGGGCTTGGCCCTTGCCGATAAGGTAGGGGGTTGCCAGTGGCGAGGGGCCAAAGCGCAAATGCGAGATGGTCACCGACCCTGACTTCTTCGAGTCGTAGACGAAATACCCTTGAGCGTAGCGTTCGGCCTCACCTTCACTGCTATCGCCGATGATCTTAATACTGTTCTTGTTCGCTCCGACCGTGCCGTCTGAGCCGAGTCCCCAGAATACACAACGTACCGTGCCGGGGGGATCGATGCAGAGATCGGGATCGTAGCTCAAACTGCTATGACTGACATCATCGTTGATCCCGACGGTGAAGTGCTCTTTGGGATGGGGTTTTGCCAACTCGGCAAAGACGGCTGCCGCCATACCGGGTGTAAACTCTTTGGACGAGAGGCCGTAGCGTCCCCCGATAATCGTGATCGGCTGATCGCGTAATGCGCTTACCACATCGAGGAAGAGCGGCTCTCCAGAAGCGCCTGGCTCTTTGGTGCGGTCGAGGACGGCAATGGCTTTTACGGTTGGCGGAAGGACGGCGCGGAATGCCTCGGCGGCAAAGGGCCGGAATAGGCGCACCATCACCACCCCGACCTTCTCACCCTGCCGATGAAGGTAGAATGCCGTCTCACGGGCGGTCTCACCACCCGATCCCATTATCACAATCACCCGTTCGGCATCGGGTGCGCCAAAGTAGTCGAAGAGATGATAATGGCGACCGGTGATGGCCGCGAAACGATCCATCTGCTCCTGCACGACGTTGGGAAAGGCATCGAGAATGGGTTGGATGCGCTCACGAGCTTGAAATGCGACATCTGGATTCTGCGCCGTACCGCGAATCACCGGATGTTCGGGGGAGAGGGCGTGAGCACGCTGATCGTAGACCCACTCGTCCTTGATCATAGCCCGAATCTCCTCCGGTTCGAGCTGAATAATCGTATTCACCTCGTGCGAGGTGCGAAATCCGTCGAAGAAGTGGATCACCGGTAGCTTACCGGCCAGTGAACTGGCGTGGGCAATGAGGGCTAGATCCTGCGCCTCTTGAACCGACGCTGACGCGATCATGCCAACACCGGTGGTACGGGCGGCCATCACATCAGATTGATCGCCGAAGATCGATAACGCTTGGGTTGCCACAGCGCGCGCCGCAACGTGGAACACACCGGGCGTCATCTCGGCGGCCATCTTGAACATGTTGGGGATCATCAACAGCAGTCCTTGCGAGGCGGTGAAGGTAGTGGTCAAAGCGCCGGTCTGCATAGCACCGTGTAATGCACCGGCAGCTCCACCCTCAGACTGCATTTCATACACGGTTGGTACGACACCCCACAGGTTTGGCTTACCGGCGGCCGCATACGCATCGGCAAGCTCACCCATCGGAGTGGAAGGGGTTATCGGATAGATTGCGATCACTTCACTCAGTTGATAGGCAACGTTAGCAACTGCTTCATTGCCATCCAGCGTTACATGCCGTGATCCCATAGCTGCCTCCTTGGCTGTATGCAGGAAACGCGCTGCCTGCTTTCATCAGTATAGAAGCAGTGTGGGAAAGCGTCAGATGAAACTCAGGCAACTCTCGGTGATGATAAATTCATTCTGTAACTATTTCGACCAGCAAAGATTCATCTATTTTTTAACTATTGAACCCGTTTCCTGATCAGGGGGCGATTACGACGTTCTATAATAGGGAACGATCTCACGCGACAAAGATGGAGCGTTGCATGCAGCGCACAACTCTCATTTTCGACCGTACCGCCATGTTACGCGAGTCATTCGGTATTGAAGCGAGCTGGTGGTCGAGTGCCTTTATCGCCGATTTGCAAACGTTGACGATGCGTGTCACCGGAGTGACGGCTATCGTGACAAGTGCGGTACACATTGCTGCCGAGTCGGTTGATGGACCACTGGTGGTAATCAGTGGTGATACTCCGCATCTGCCGGAGACGCGCCTCCGCGATGCTTTTACGCTATTAGAGGCGGGAGCCGATCTGGTGCTGGGACCGTGTGACCGGGGTGGGTGGTATGTGCTGGGGATACGTTCCTCATCTTTGGCTGCGTATCTTCCCTCTACGTCAGTACTATCGTGGCTGGAGCAGATACGCCACCAGAGGCTGCGTGTAGAGCAATTGCCGTTCTGGTTTCGGGTTACCTTACCATCCGATCTCACAACGCTAGCTGCCGCTTTGCGGACTATGCCGGCTACCTACGCCCCGGCAACGCGCCGTCTACTCGGCAACAACGATGGTATGCTGGCGCGAGAGTGGGGCGCCTGAGGTAACGGTCATGAGTCTACAACCTCGCGATACACCTGCTCAATGCGCTCCACCATCTGAGAAAGGCGGAATTCGGTCATTGCTCGTTCTCTCCCGGCCAGCCCAAGCGCGCGTGCTCGGTTAGGGTTGTTAAAGAGGCTTGCTAACGCTTGTGCCAGTGCCGATGGATCGGCGGGCGGAACCACCAACCCAGTTCGTCCGTGTTGGGTCACGAAACTGGTCCCGGTACCTAGTTCGGTACAGATCACCGGTAGGCCGGCCAATTGCGCCTCGATTTGGACAATACCGAAGGCTTCGCTGCGTGCCACCGACGGTAATACAAACACATCGGCGAGCGCGTAGAGCGCGCGTAACGTCATCTGATCAACTTCCCCTAACACATGCACCCGGTACTCAACGCCTAACGCGGCGGCGAGCCTCACGAGATCGTAACCACGCACCGTTGCATCCCCACCGGCGATAATGGCATGACCACGCGGTAATCGTGCGATAGCCTGGATCAGGTACTCCACGCCTTTGTAGTAGCGTAGCCGTCCGACGAACAATGCATTAGGACCGGGAAAGCGCCGGTGTAGTGCAGCCACTAACGTTGGATTGGGTAACGGCAATGGAGGAAGGCCGAAGGGGATAATCTGTATCCGTTCCCGATGGCGCCGTAGCCACGGTGATGTCGCGGCTAATTGTGGGCTGGCGGCAATCACGCAGGCGGCACGGTGGAGGGTGTGATTGATCAAGGGAGCCGTCAAGCGGCCCAGCATGCGCTGACGCACAATATCGCTGTGGTAGGTTATCACGAATGGGGCCCGCGTGACGAGGAGCGCCAGATCGCCAAAAGGGTATGGATGATGCGCGTGGATCACGTCGGGGCGTAAGCGTGCCGCATACCAGAGCAGGGCTGGGCTTAATGGGGTGCGAGCCAGGGTAACCAGGCGCGGCACACCGATTAGTTCGACCCCGTTGCGCCACGTATGACAACCACGCCGGTCGGGTGCGACGTAGAGCACCGTTACCCGATGACCGCGTGCTACTAACCCTTCACTGAGTAGTTGCACGTGGCCTTCGATACCGCCTTTCACCGGTGGGTAGTCTTTGTAGAGTTGCAGAATGTGCATACGATCTATGATAATCGAATGACTACCCTGAGACAACCGTTCTCGTGTATAATAGAAAAGACAACTTAGCAAACCTTCGGGGCAGGGTGAGTCTGGAATTGAGTTTCAACTCAAGACCGGGCAATTCCCGATCGGTGGTATAGCCCACGAGCGGGTGGTCACATCCGACACCTCGCACGATCCGGTGAAACTCCGGAGCCGACCGTACAGTCGGGATGAAAGAAGGTTGAGCATACCGTGCTGTCCTCGTGACGACGAGGATTGTCTTGGTTTGCTTACCTACCCCGAACAATTCACTGTTCGGGGTTTTTGTATGAGCGCGGCAATTGGTAGATGGTCGAGCGCTTGCGATCGCTTTGCCCCGAAGGAACAGTATTGGTACTACGTTCCTTTGGGGTTTTTGTATGTGTCAGCATCCTGATCCCGAAACGTACATGCGTCGCGCATTGGTGCTTGCTCAACAGGCTACCGGTCGCACCAGTCCCAACCCAATGGTCGGCGCCGTGATCGTCAAAGATGGTCGGATCGTCGGTGAAGGCTATCACCGGCGGGCCGGTGAGCCGCATGCCGAAGTCGAGGCGTTGCGTGTGGCCGGAGAAGCGGCTCGCGGCGCAACGATGTATGTCACCCTCGAACCCTGTGCGCATGTTGGACGTACACCACCGTGTACCGATGCGATTATCGCTGCCGGTATTGCCGAGGTGTATTACGCCATTGCCGATCCCAATCCACTCGTCTCCGGCAAGGGGCATGCGCAGCTCGCCGCTGCCGGGATTCGGGTCCAGTCCGGTGTGTGCGAAGCGGAAGCCTTTGAACTTAATCGCCCCTTCTTCAAGCACATCACCACCGGACGTCCCTTTGTCACGGCCAAGTTCGCGATGAGCCTCGATGGAAAAATTGCGACTGTTACCGGTCAGTCGCGCTGGATCAGTAATGCTGCTGCTCGCCGGCGTGTTCACCACTTACGCAACCGTACCGATGCGGTGCTCGTTGGAGCGGGTACCGTCATTGCAGACGATCCGAGTCTCACTACTCGCCTACCCGATCTGTCGCCTGATAGCATCCGTCACCCCCTGCGGATTGTGGCTGACAGCCGCGGACGGGTCCCGTTATCGGCCAAGGTGTTCGATCCGGACTTACCCGGTCAGACAGTTGTGGCAGCAACAGAGCTGATCCCTGCCGATCATCGGCGTGCGCTGGTCGAACGTGGTGTGGATGTCTGGCTCTTGCCTGCCAACGACGACGGTCGAGTGAGACTGTCAGCCCTCTTCGATGAACTCGGTCGGCGCGGGATACTCACGGTACTGGTGGAAGGGGGGAGTGAATTGCTGGGCGCATGTTTTCGCGAACGCTTGATCGACCGGGTGTGGGTTTTTATTGCACCACTGATTATCGGTGGTCAACAGGCCCCTTGCCCAGTTGGGGGGAGCGGATATACCCTCTTATCGCACGCAGCCCGTTTAGGTCGGATACATGTTGAACTCATTCCGGCTGACGATGATGAATCGGCGGCCCCCGATATGTGGATACAAGCCGATGTATCTTATCCAGAGGAAGAGGTATGTTCACCGGTATTATCGAGGAAATTGGTACAGTCGAATCACTTGCTGAAATCGATGGCGGATGGTCGTTAACCATTCAGGCAACAACCGTGTTACAAGGTACGGAACAAGGACACAGTATTGCGGTAAACGGTGCGTGTCTAACGGTGACGGCGCTGACCAACTCCACCTTTACGGTTGGTCTTTCACCCGAAACCCTTCGTCGCACCAATCTGGGCGATCTGCGAGTTGGGGATGGGGTGAACCTTGAGCGTTCACTGGCCGTCAATGGGCGCATCGGCGGGCATTTTGTGCAGGGTCATGTTGATGGGACCGGGGTCATCACAGCGTTTCACCCTGAAGGCGATTCGCTGTGGGTGACGGTAGCGACTACCCCCGACTTGTTACGCTACATCGTGCCAAAGGGATACATCGCCGTTGACGGAACGAGCCTGACGGTGGTTGAGGTACTGCCTGATGCATTCACATTTATGTTAATTGCTTACACGCAACAGCATATCACGTTGCCACGTAAGCCGGTTGGCAGTCGCGTCAATCTCGAAGTTGATGTGTTAGCAAAGTATGTTGAAAAGTTCATCGGAGAGATGCCATATGCCGTTCGCCAGCGTTGAAACCGCAATTGCCGATTTTCGTGCCGGTAAGTTTGTGATTATCGTCGATGCTGCCGACCGTGAAAACGAAGGCGATTTAGCGATTGCCGCCGAGTTTGTCACACCGGCGGCGATCACCTTTATGGCGCGCGAAGGGTGTGGCCTGATCTGTGTCGCGATGACCGGTGAGCGGCTTGATGAGCTACAGCTACCGCTCATGGTCCCACCCACCAATAACACGAACCATTTTGGCACTGCGTTCACCGTTTCGGTTGAAGCACGCTACGGAGTCACGACCGGTATTTCGGCCTTTGATCGAGCGACGACTATTCGGACATTGATCGATCCGGCAACTCGTCCTGAAGATCTCGTGCGGCCCGGTCATGTCTTTCCATTACGGGCCAGAGACGGCGGCGTGCTCGTCCGACCCGGTCAAACCGAAGCATCGCTCGATCTGGCCCGCTTGGCCGGTCTCTATCCGGCGGCGGTTATCTGCGAGATTATGAATCCTGATGGTACGATGGCACGTTTACCCGATCTGGAGCGATTTGCTACTCGTCATGGACTCACCCTGCTATCGATTGCCGATCTCATCGCGTACCGCCGGCGCATCGAGCAGGTTGAGCCGATGATAGTAACTGCATAGGAGCGAGCAATGGGGCAAACCTTTGAAGGTCAACTGGTCGGCGCCGGTTTAGTCTGTGGGATTGTCATCTCGCGCTTCAACGATACGATTGGGCGTGAGCTGTTGCGTGGTGCAATCGATACTTTGACGCGGCACGGTGTTGCCACTGATGATATTGATATTGCGTGGGTGCCAGGTGCGTTTGAGATCCCGTTGGTCGCCAAACGCATGGCCGAGCGCAAACGTGCTGCCGATGATCGCCCGTATTACGACGCCATCATCTGCTTAGGGGTCGTGATTCGAGGAGCAACCAGCCATTTCGATTACGTCGCCGGGCAGGCGGCAAACGGCATTGCGTCCAGTGCCTTAGCCACCGGCGTACCGATCATTTTTGGGGTACTCACGACCGATACAATTGAACAAGCTATCGAGCGCGCCGGGACAAAAGCCGGTAATCGTGGGAGTGACGCCGCATTAGCCGCAATTGAAATGGCTACTCTGCTGCGGTCGTTTGCGTGGAACAGGTAGTATCGGTAGTTGACATAATAAAACTATCATCAGCGCGTCGGTTCTCCACCACCGGCGCGAACGCTTATGATACAATACCGCAAATGACTCGGCAGGCAATGGCTATTGGCCCAAGCCCCACCACGAGAACATGACAATGGATGCAATACTTGTGCTTGAAGATGGTCGTGTGTTTCCCGGTCGTTCGTTTGGTGCTCCCGGTGAGCGGATCGGTGAGGTGGTGTTTCACACCGGCATGACCGGCTACCAAGAGATTCTGACCGATCCTTCCTACTGTGGTCAACTTGTCACGATGACTGCGTCGCATATTGGAAATACCGGCGTCAACGATTTTGACCCTGAATCGATCCAGCCGCAAGTAGCGGGCTTTATCGTGCGCAGTTATAGCGAACACTATAGTTCGTGGCGGGCCAGAGGGAGCCTATCCCAATTGTTGCGTGACTACGGGATTGTCGCGATTAGCGAGGTCGATACACGGGCCTTGACGCGCCATATTCGTACTGCCGGTGCGATGCGCGGGATTATCTCAACCACCGGCGAGTCGATTGAAACCCTGTTAGCAAAGTGTCGAGCTGCACCACCGATGGAAGGCCAAGACCTAACGCAGGTGGTGACTTGTCCCGAACCGTACCATTGGACAACGAACAGCGAGCCGTTTACCCCGCCCTACCCCAACGGCCCCGCCAAAGAGCTTACGTACCATGTGGTGGCTTACGATTTTGGGATCAAGCGCACCATCTTACGGCGCTTAGTCGATCATGGTTGCCGGGTGACCGTCGTTCCGGCGACGACATCACCGGCTGAGGCGTTGGCGCTCCAACCTGATGGCATCTTCTTCTCAAACGGGCCGGGTGATCCGGCGGCGGCGACCTATGCGGTGGCGACGTTGCGCGCGTTGCTGGGTAAATTGCCGATCTTTGGTATCTGCCTCGGTCACCAACTGATGGGGCTGGCATTAGGTGGACGCACGTACAAGTTGCCGTTTGGTCATCACGGGGCGAACCATCCGGTACGCTATCTGCCAACGGGGCGGGTGGAGATTACCTCGCAAAATCACGGCTTTGCAGTTGATCCGGATTCGTTACCGGCAGGCGTTGAATTGACCCACATCAACCTGAACGATCAGACGTTGGAAGGGTTTAGCTATCCAGAACTGCATTGCTTCAGTGTACAGTATCACCCTGAAGCCGGGCCTGGTCCACACGATGCGACCTATCTCTTTGCCCAGTTTACCGCGATGATGGCTGCTGCGAAGCGGTAGGATGCACTCGATCTGCTGCTCGTCTTGCTCTAGACGAAGCGGGGGATACAGAATAACGGTTTCAATTCTCTAACCGAATTCCATGCTAGGCGGAGCTACCTGGTTGGCTGTGTGCCAACTTGCTCCTGTTCAAGCATGGATTTCTTGTTTTGATATGACAGACCGCTTTTTGTTCAGTTTTTTGTAATGGATGGTATCGAATATTGATATACAATAGTACGATATTGTGAAAGTAACGGTTTAAGAGAAGTATCAATACGTATAAATTTTTCTCTCATCGTTGTAAAAGTACTAACTGTTACTAGGAATAAAGGGTGATTGTGACTTTCTTCTACGGCTCTCTATACTAGTTGGCATATCCATATGAGTAGTACAGGGGTTAGCGCCATGCTAAAAGGGATTATCCTCCTCGTGGAGCATGAGCCTGACCGCCGCAACCGCTTAACCCAGCTACTTAACCGATTGGATTGGGCAGTAGTGGCAGTCAGTGATGTTCGTTCAGCCTATGATGATGTGAACCAGATGGCGTTTGATTATCTGATTATCGATCGGATCAATGCCTCACTTCGCGATTACGCACTGATTGCCAGTCGAATCCCTCGTATTTTCAATAGTCACTGGCTTGATAACCACCACGATCAACTGGTCAAGCTTGTCCCGACATGTTCTGCCGAGCGGTTTTCGTGTCTGTGGCAGCGGTCGACGAAACCTGCACACATCTCCCCCGACATCGCAACGAAACCCTCCCCTCATCCTCAAGCGCTGGTCGTAGATACATCGTCGTGGCCAACCTTGATGGTAAATGCAGCCGTAGCACGGGCCTTGTTCAACAATCGCGAGATTCCGCTTAATCAATGCGAGCTTGAAGTTATTCACTATCTGTCGCAATTACCGAGTCAGATAGCTTCGTTTGAGTCATTGGCCGATCTGATTTACAAGCGAAAAATGCAATATTGTGAAGCACGTGAACTGGTGAAAGCCCGACTCGCTCGATTGCGCCGGAAGCTGCCTGGCATTATTCAGCCGGTGCGTGGGTATGGGTTTTTGCTCGGAGCACGGTTACTATCTGAACAGTAACGACGGTGTCGGTGCTATAAGCAGAAGAGGTAGATGTAACATCTACCTCTTCATTCAGTAACCGCTCGTAGGTAGTCGGCTGCGTCAGATTAGATCCGTAACATTACGTAATCGATAGTTACCGCTTGTAATCGTTCGAGATCGACTTCAGCTCCGTTACCCGGCCCGGTTGGCACCGTGAGGGTGCTGTCGGGATTAAGGGTAAAGGGGTTGGTAACAATGTCTTGGTGGAAGTAGCGGTCGTTGGCGCTGATGTCACCGGGCAAGCTGAAGTTGGGTAGACTGGCCAAGCCAACGTTAGCGGCGCGTCCGATCCCGGTTTCCAGCATACCACCACACCAGACCGGAATACCGGCAGCTTGGGCCAGATCGTGGATTTGGCGCGCCGCGTGAAGCCCACCGACCCGTGACGGTTTGATGTTAATCACTCCGCAAGCGCGTAACTCGATAGCCCAACGCGCATGAGCGGGTGATACGATACTCTCGTCAAGACAGATAGGGGTACGCAGTTGACGTTGCAGTTTCGCGTGATCGATGATGTCGTCGTGAGCGAGCGGTTGCTCGATCAGCAGCAGATCAAACTCATCGAGTTTGGCAAGTTGGGCAGCCTGATCAAGGGTGTAAATGCTGTTGGCATCGACCTGTAGGCGTAAATCCGGCCAACGCTCGCGCACAGCACGGGTTGGTTCAACGTCCCAGCCTGGTTTAATCTTTAGTTTCACCCGTTGATAACCTGCACTGACGTACCCTTCAACCACTTCAAGAAGTGCTTCGATGGAAGGTTGTACACCAACGCTCACGCCAACCTCGACGCGCTGCCGAGTACCACCGAGCATCGCACTCAGACTCTGCCTACTTGCCCGTCCGAACAAATCCCAAGCAGCGAATTCAAGCCCAGCCCGTGCCATACGATTGCCGCGGACACGGGCGAATATCGTATCGACCTCCTCAGGGTAGCTGAGATCACGGCCGAGAAGCAGTGGGGCCAAAATCTCACGCATCATCACCCACGCCGTTGTCTGCGTCTCTTCATTGTACCATGGTCCAGCACCGACCGGGGCTTCGCCCCAGCCAACTGCCCCTTCGCTATGCAACGTAACGATCACCGAGTGATTCGCCTCTTCGCGCCAGCCGCTCGTCTCGAACGGTGACCGGTATGGTAGCCGGATCCGGCGCAGTTCAATCGCTTCGATCCGCATCAAACAACCTCCAGCAACTCCACTTCAAAGATCAGGGTCGCTCCCGGTGGTATGACATCACCGGCGCCACGATTACCGTAGGCCAGCGCTGCCGGAATGATCAACTGACGTCGTCCGCCAACCCGCATTCCGGCGACACCCTCATCCCAGCCTCGTATGACCCGTCCGGCGCCAAGCGGGAAGATAAACGGTTCACCACGGAGGAGGGAACTGTCGAACATACTGCCGTCGGTCAACCAACCGGTGTAGTGAACGGTGACGGTATGGCCAGCTTTGGCCACGGTACCATCGCCTACGGTCAGATCGACAAACTTGAGACCGCTGGGATTGGTGGTATAGCGGTCGGCCGGCAAGTCTTGTGGTGCTTCCGGTGGTCCGGGTAAAATCTCAACCAACTCGACATCGAACGTCAAGGTAGCGTTCGGCGGGATCACCGGTGGATAGCCGAGTTCTCCGTAAGCCAGATGGGGTGGAATGATAAGCCGCGCCTTACCGCCTACTCGCATCATCCCGATTCCCTCATCCCAACCCGGAATCACCATACCGACACCAAGTGGAAAGCTGATCGGCTCACCGCGCTCATACGAACTATCGAATACCGAACCATCGGCGAGCATACCGCGGTAGTGGACTGAAACGATAGCGCCGGGTTGCGGCTGCTCGCCGTAGCCGGGCTGGACTTCAACATACTGTAGGCCGCTGGATGTGGTCATAAGAAACTCCTGTCTGATAAGCCTATGGTTAGGCGCAGATATTGTGTTTCCCAAAAAAGTATGCCGCTGAGTAGTGTAGTTGAGGCATACCTTTTGAAAAACGCCGGTAATTGTGCTACTGATCGTCACGGTTGGAGATCAGCGGCAGGTAAACTTGCTGATCAAGTGTGATCGCAAAGAGACGCGGCCAGTATTTCCCGGTGACGAAGATGTGTCTGCTGGCCGGATCATACGCGATCCCGTTCAGGACATCGGCGGTCGCCCGTTCTTGAGGTGACAATAGTCCACTCATATCGAGTACGCCCACAACGCGGCCATCGGTCGGATTGATCAGGACAATCTGATCGCTATACCAGACATTGGCAAAGATCAGACCGTCAATATACTCTAATTCGTTCAATCGGTCACGCGGCTGGTCACCAATCGTGACCGTGACTGTGCGAACAATGTTCAATTGCCCGGTGGCAACCGTCTGTTCGGGATCGATGAAATAGAGGGTGGCGGTGCCATCGCTCATGATCAAGTGGGTACCATCGTAGGTGAGGCCCCATCCTTCACGGGGCATCGTTGCCGGTGGGGTTGGATACGTGAATGTTCCAGTTCGTTCAAATGTTGCAGCATTGTAGATAAAACCGCGCCCGTTTTGCCATGTAAGCTGAAAAATTCGGTCACCAACTTGGGCAATGCCTTCGCCGTAGAGAGCTGGATCGCCAAGCGAGACGCTGCGGAGCACGTCACCGGTGACGAGATCAACTTCTCGTAGTGATGAATTGGCGTAATCGCCGGTTCCTTCGTAGAGCCGTCCTGGCCCGGCGACGATCAGGCCTTGCGTCCACGCCTGTGCATCGTGTGGGTAGGTCGCTACAATTCGATACGGGAGCGATGGTAGTGATTGTGGTGCAGGTAATGTCGGTGTCGTCTCGGCAGCACTGACAAGTGGTAAGGATACGATGATCGGGGTTGCAGTTGGCACCGGCGTCAGGGCAACGGGTATGATGTTCGTTGGGGTGACGGTTGGACGACTCTGGGTCAGGCTATTGCACGCAATTAACCCCAGGAGTACGGTCAGTATCAATCCTCTTCGCCACTGCATTGCCCACCTCGTCTTTCGCCGGTAGCGGTATTGTACCACTTTCGCGAGTAATGGTGTGAGGACATAACTACTCCTTTGGGGCTGGTGCGCCTGTACGGGCTTTCGCGGCCTCAGGCATAGGATGTTGCTCACGCTGCCGTCCCGTGATGATGAGCCTGTGGTACAACCCGGTTGTCGGATAATCACTACAATCCTGCAACTTTTTACAGCGATCCTGCTAAGTTCCTGTTACGATCATAATAACCATAGCATGTTGTATGAGCGCAAGGAGGCGCATTATGACGAACAAATCTAAACCGGTTGTGCCGGCCGAGCAGGAGATTCGCTATTGGATGCGCACCCCAGCCATTACCGTGAATCTCGCGGCACCACTTAGCGAAGCCTTAGCCCTGATGCGCGAGCATGATATTCGCCGTTTGCCGGTGGTTGTTGATACCGGTGAATTGCGGGGCATCATTACCCAAGGCGATATTCGTGGTGCTGATGTGATGCGGGTTGCCGGGTTGGATCCGGTCGATATTGCGCAGGCATTGCGTAATGTTAAGGTGTATGAAGTGATGACCGACAATCCGATTGCAGTGACGCCGGAGACCGGTTTGCGCGAAGCGGCGCTGTTGATGATCGAGAACAAGATCGGTGGCTTACCGGTCATTGATGAGCACAAACGGGTGATTGGAATTATCACCGAGAGCGATCTGTTCGAGGCGTTGGTACAGCAGCTTGAGTCACACCCCCATTTCTAGGCGTATCTATGCTCGGTAGATGGCTTGGGAATGCTGATGGCACCCCGATAAGCGAGAACGTTGCGCCCGCTTATCGGGGATGCCTATCGTTGGTGTCACTTCATCGTAAGCGAGGCTGATTGTCGGAGCTCATCTGTGTTGTTTTTGTAGTTCACACCGGTTTTCCCAGAAAAACTTTCCGATTGACCGACACTACCTTCTCTACATGCTCGCTACTCTTGTTTCCACCGCACCAGCCTATGTGCCACTACCTTCCCTTAGCTTGTACAATGGTTTAATAATCTGAACTTAATATTCGCTTCATAGTTTTAGGTTATAATTATTTATGAAAGTTGTTCAACTGTGCGTTAGAGAGGCAACTAATGCATCCCGATCCCTCATCGATGTCCGGCAGTAGTCAGCTTTCCGAGCACCTGCTCGCGACGATGGAACGTGCATCACTCCTCGTTACTGAAGCTGATGCACAAGGTGTGATCACCTTCGTTAACCCGACGGCCCAACGCTTTTTCGGATATGATCCTGCCGAATGTATCGGCAAAACGGTGCTCGAATTGACTCATCCTGATGACCGTGATCGTTTGCAGCAAGCAGTGATCGAGTGGGTGCGGGATGGTCGGCGCGCAGCTGAGATTGAGAGCCGGATACTGCATCGCGATGGCTCGGTGTTTCATTTCCTGTGGTCAGTAGTGCTCCACTATAACGAGCAAGGGACTATTATCAGTTTTACCTCGATTGGGCACGATATATCGGCCCTACACCATCTGCGTAGCGAGCTGTACGAGAAGCGCGAGATGTTGTATACGGTCATCGATCATTTACCGCTCGGTGTGTTTTGGAAGGATAAAGAATCGCGCTTTCTTGGCTGCAACCGACGTGTTCTAGAAGATTCGGGTCTGAGCAGCTTTAAAGACATTATCGGCAAGACCGACTTTGAGTTGCCGTGGCGTCGACAAGCAGCCCACTATCAGTACAGTGACCGCGTGGTGATGGCCTCTGGTCCGCAGACGAATATTGAAGAGTCTCTCATCCGCGGTGACGGGACGCAAATCTGGATCCGCACGACTAAGCTACCCTTGCGTCGTCAGGGTGAGGTGATCGGTGTACTCGGGTTTTATGAAGATATTACTGAACAACGTCAACAAACCGAATATCTGCGCACACTCCGGTTGCTGATGGAAAATGCTCCCGACGGGATTGGTATCGTTGATCCGGACTTGCAGTTGACCTACACCAACTCTGCTTTTCTTGAGCTGCTCGGTTATGAGCAATTGGTCGGCATAGCGTGGCCCAATCTGGTTTACCCGGATGATCGAGAAAACCTTACCTCTATGGTACGACAGGCGACAACCGAGGCGGCTGCGCACGGTACCTTGCGCTACCTCCGCAGCGATGGTTCACTCTTGACGGTGCAAGTAGCGCTTCCGGTGTTACGCGACCGTACCGACAAACTGATGGGTTTTGGTATCATCAATCACGATCTGACCGAGCAACTCGAAGCGGTGGCCCGTTTGCAGGCGAGCGAACAGCAGCAGCGAGCGTTGTTGCAAGCTTTGCCCGATCTGATGTTTCTGCTCAGTCGCGACGGGATATTTTTGCAGTACAAAGCCGATAGCAGTGATGAACTAGCTGCGCCGCCAGAAGTCTTTCTCCATCGCCGTTTTGACGAAGTATTACCACCCGTACTCGCTGAGCTGACGCGACACCATCTTAAGATCGTGAATCAAACCGGTCAGCCGCAGCGCTACGAATATCAATTGGAGATAGGTGGCGAGTTGCGCGATTATGAAGCGCGTATGCACCCAAGTGGCGAGAATGTGCTGGTGCTGGTACGTGATATAACCGAGCAGCGTCGCGCCGAACGCGAGCGGCAGACGTTGGTATTGCAAGAGCAGATTATTCAAGCCCAACATGCGGTGCTGCGTGAGTTGAGCACACCGCTGCTGCCGATTGCCAATGGTGTGGTCGTGATACCGCTGATCGGAACCATTGACTCATCACGCGCGCAGCAGGTGATGGAAACCTTACTCGATGGAGTTAATCGGTATCATGCAACGGTAGCCATCATTGATATTACCGGCGTGAGGGTCGTTGATACGCAAGTTGCCGGTGCTCTGATCCGAACTGCACAGGCGGCGTCCTTGTTAGGTGCGCAGGTGGTGTTGAGTGGGATTAACCCGGAGATTGCGCAGACGTTAGTGCAGCTTGGTATCGATCTCACCGGTATCGTAACCAAGGCGACGTTGCAGGATGGTATTGCGTATGCCTTGAGCAGGCAGCAGTCACGCATCAGACCTGCTTCGACGATCATGAAGATGGCACGGTAGGGTCTGTCATAGCTACTCTCTGTTGGCTGAGCTGTAAACACGTTGTGCTGCTATCAGACAATCGCTTTTGGTTAGCGGAGTAGTGGTTGTCGGTACAAAAAGATGTCGTCCGGTAGACGACGGTACGGTTGGTGCGGCGAGTGGTCACAGGAGGTAAAAACGGACGGATTCCTATTCTTAACTTAAGGTTGCTTGAATATCGGTAGCGGCGCAATTACTCGATCTCCTTGAGCATTCACCGGTGGCGTGGAATGAGTTGGTGAATGAGCTAACGATTGGGAGACGTACTTTTTTCGCAATGCTGCTCAGTTTGCTGCCCTACGCGATGTGATCGTACCAGATTTGCTTCAGCGTCGTCATCTGATTCGTTATCTGCGGGTGTGGAGTGCCGGCTGTGCAACCGGCGAAGAACCGTATTCGTTGGCGATTGCGCTGCGTGAAGCGTTACCAACCGATCCGCCATGGCAGTTCAACATCCTCGCTACCGATATTAATCGGCGTTTTCTCGAACGGGTACGTGAAGCTGTGTACGGGAATTGGTCGTTTCGCGAAATGCCGCCCGCTGTGCGGGATCGCTACTTCATTCCTGAAAACGGTCGTTGGCGTTTGCATGATGAGGTGAAACATGATGTGATCTTCGCCCAACTGAATCTGGTCGAACCGACCTACCCTTCACCACAGTTAGGAATTCTTGCATTTGACTTGATTTTTTGTCGTAATGTTCTGATCTATTTCGATGATCGAACGATGCAACAGATCGTGCAACGGTTCTACGATGCCTTGACGCCCGGTGGTTGGCTCGTGGTCGGTCATGCTGAGCCCCATATCGAACGGTTTCGCCAATTTGAAACGTATAACGCTCCGGGTACCGTGTTGTACCTCAAGCCGTTGCAGGCGCCTCCCTTTGTGATGCCTTCCACCAATTTCCCCGCTTTACCCTTACCACCTCCCCAATCTTCACCGGTGCTCACCGTGCAACTGTCAGCACAGGCGCCGGTACCGGCACCAACACCATCGCCGGAAGAACGTCTCCGCCAGGCGCGAGTGGCAGCAGATCATGGTGATTGGAACGCGGCCCAAACCTATGTTCAACAGGTGTTGGAAATCAATCCGCTCTATGCGCCGGCGTATTACCTCCTTGCCCAGATTGCCGAACATCATGGCCGTTTGGAAGAGGCTTTGGCTAATTATCGGTGTAGCCTCTATCTCGACTCGCATTTTGTCATAGGGCTGATTGAGATGGCAGGCGTAGCGATACGCCTCAACCAGATGGACACCGTCCGTCACTCGCTCAAACAAGCTCAGCCGGTTGCTAGCGCAATGTGCGAACGATGACGTTGTCGATCCGTTGAGTGGTGGTACAGCCGGCGATCTACGCAGCTATGTCGCGTTGCTGTGGCAGCAGGTCAACCGCTGAATCGTTTACCATTGACGACATTGTGCAAGGTGTGGTAGTTTGAATATGTACTCCTATTATTCTTTTCTGGGCATCCTACGGAGGACATATGCCGACTGTTACCGTTGGTGAACGCTCAATTACGGTTGAAGCAGGGACCCGTTTGGTATTGGCAATTGAACAAGCCGGTATTGCGATTGGTCACCGTTGTGGCGGTTATGCCCGCTGCACAACGTGTCGGGTGAAATTTGCCGAGGGCGAGCCAGACGTGATGACTGCGCCAGAATATGCCAAGTTGAAAGAGCGTGGTCTACTAGGCGAATATCGGCTAGCGTGCCAGATCGTGTGCGATCACGATATGGTGATTGCCGAGGTACCGTTTACCCTTGAAAGTCAAGGCTGGACGGACACCGGCCCGACTCCTGAACCGACGGTAACTCCCGATCCGATGATGCATCCACGCGCCGAACTTGAATCGGCCTAGATGACCACGTTGCGCCGACAAGGGTAGACTTTGTCTTTGTCAACCTGCTGCGCTCCCTTCCCCACACCACAATGGATAAACCGCTTCACAGTTACACGCCCAGCTTGTCGGTGGAAAGTTGCAAAGCGGTTGCCAAGCCGGTACGATAACCACCAGCTTGGCAATTGTTCCTTACCATCCGTTTGCCCTGTATCCAAGTCTTGCCCGCCTCTTGCGCAGCTTCATCCTCTTGACAGGAGTTATCCTGCACGATACTATAAGTGTTGTGAAAAACGGCACAATCTTTTGTCATAGCCGGCTTAGCCGGCAAGTTAATAGTTGTGGTCGGTGGATAGTACGTTTCCTCACTATCCTTGTCGCCCTTGAGCTAGGTGTACTCAGCCCGCTCAGTTGTGTATTGCACTGTCTCATCCACGATTGGTTACGGCAAGACGCAACCCAGAACTTCTTCCTCTGTGATGTGTCTCGTGGTGATGAGGGTGTGCAACCGATGCCTGATACACCGGCGCCGCTGGCCGGAATCCAGCCGCGTGCAGTCTATGAAATGTTGCCACCACTGCTGCTCGCGGTCCTATTCGTTGTGCCGTTGATAACCGTATTGCCGGGCATCCGCTTTCCTCTACCGGTTACCTTTTCACTTCCACCACCCACACCGCCACCTCGCCTTTACTCCTTGTGCTTGGCCTAGACGTTTGTCGACACAGGACGGTGAATCTGGGTCATTATCACCGAATCGTCCGACTACTTTACCATTGACCGGTCACGAGATTTTGATGCACAAGGAGTGGAGCGATGAACCGCACTATTGCGTGGACGTTTACTCTGCTGTTGATCGGGCTGTTGACCGCCTGTGGCGGTAACCAACAAACCTCCTCATCGATGTCGGTAGCCGAATTGCCGGCGGCGTTGGCCGATACGTCACTTTCATCGAAGGGTGATCCTAAGCACGGAAAGGAACTGTTTGGTCCCTGTGCGGCTTGTCATACCACTTCTAAAGAAGTGCTTGTCGGTCCCGGTTTAGCCGGTCTGTTTAGCGCCTCTGGGCCGGTGTTGCCGAAGGGTGTAGATTATAAGGGGATGTTGCCCAATGGCAAAGAGCGCAGCGAAGCGAATATTGCCGAGTGGATTCGTACCGGTGGCACCGGTCGGATCGGTTATATGCCCCCACATAATCTGACCGATCAGGAGATGGCTGATTTGATGGCGTATCTGCGCACCTTGAAATAACGCAGCGCACAGGTAGGTGGTAACAACGCCACCTGCCTTGCCTATCGGCAAGCGTGGAGAAAAACTATGCGCTCGTTGTTGTTCGGGTGTTTATGTTGTCTGACGAGTCTGGTTGTTGGTCTGGGGCTAGGTCACACCTGGCCATCGCTGCGTGAATCGGTTGCTACCCTAACTCGTCCCTACCGCGAACCGACCTTCATCATCCGCGAGTTGCTTGATGCGGTCGAGCACGATCCACAAACTGCCGTTGTCGCCTTTGCCGGCCATATGCAGCGACCGGCATCGCTTCATCTGCTACTGGCGGAATGGCAGCACGCGGATCACCCGCCAAGCTTTGTGTTAGGACCGTACCGTCGACCGACTGACTGGCCGATCTTCGGTATGGAGCTGGTGATTCCATTGCGGTTTGCCTGTCATCGTGGTCAGATTCGGTTAGATGTTGTGGTTGTGTTTACGCCGTTGGGCTGGCAGGTGTACGAGATTCGGTCGTCACAGTGAAGAGGTGGGAAGACCAACCTAACCATTGTTCGGTATGCTGCGCCGTTGCTTCCTGTATCACGGCAACGGCGCACGTATGTTTGGCACATAGCTTGCCGTAGGCTCGTCACGCAACAGCGTTAACAGAGAATGTTATGCTTCAGAGTATAATATGCTTCAACAATTGCACACTCCGCAGTGAAAAGGAAAAAACCATGAGCGAATTGCGCGACTTTCTCGAAATCCCCTACGAGCAATTAGAAGAGCTGAACTTAAGTGTGAAGCGTCAGCGCTTGGCGCGGGTCGCGCCGGATGTCATGCGCGAGGAACGGATGCGTTATCTAACCGACGAGCGTCGGATCAAAGCGGTCACGGTTTGCTTTACCGATCTCGAAGGTCGCCTGCACATGCTCGATTACGACAAGAAGTTTCTGTTATCCTCCGCCGATAATCTCACCTTTGACGGCTCATCGGTGCGGGGCTTTTCGGTGCAGGCCGAGTCGGATCTCCGTCTCGCCATCGACTGGTCGGCTTTTTATTGGCTTCCGGCCGACATCTTTGGGCCCGGTAAGGTGTTGGTGTTTGGGTATGTGCTGAACCAAGACGGGACCCCTTATGAAGCTGATATGCGAGGTCGGCTGCACCGGTATGTGAATGAACTGTATCAGCGCGATGGCTTGACGTGCAATGTTGCTACCGAGATCGAAGGCTTTCTTTTCAAAGGACGGAATGCTGAACAGCGCTACCGCGAGACTGGTGAATTTACGATGGTCAGCACCGGCGGCTATTATCACTCGCTGCCGGGCGATCCACTGCGCCAGTTCATCGATATGGCTGCCGAAGCACAGCGCGCGATGGGATTTGAGAACGAGAAGGATCACCCCGAAGTCGCACCCTCGCAGTTCGAGATGAACTATAGCTACACCGAGGCAACGATTGCTACCGATCAAATCCTCCTCTATAAGCTGATCTGCCGCCAAGTTGCCAGTAAACTCGATATGACAGCGAGTTTTCTGCCAAAACCGATTACCGGCGTGAACGGTAATGGGATGCATACCAACATCTCGCTGTCGCGGCAAGGGGTAAATCTGTTCTACGATGCCAACGGCCCCGAACGGCTCTCGGAACTGGCGTGGAGTTTCATTGACCGCATTCTCAATAGTGCGCAGGATCTGTGCCTCATTCTGAACTCGAGTGTGAATGCCTACCGGCGGCTTGATCCGCACTTTGAGGCACCCAACCAGATTAAAGTTTCACCGACCGACCGTGGCTCGATGATCCGAATCCCCATCGGAAATGCACGTTCAGCGCGGATCGAGGTACGTTCAATCGCGCCCGATGCCAATCCCTATTTGGCTATCTATGCCCTGCTGCGTACCGGTCTTGAAGGGCCGTTGCCCACAACCGATGTACGGAATAGTACAGCGCTATTGCCGGATAATATCTACGACGCGATTGCTAACTTCCGTCAAAGCGCCTTTATGGCCCAAATCATGGGTGAGAGCGTGCATGCCCGCTTTGCCGATCTGAAGACGACGGTAGCCGACCGCTGCCCGCGCCGGCTCGGTACCTTGATCAAGCGGGCTGAAGTCCAGTTTCACCATGAGGTGACGAATCAGTATTTGTGGAGCCGATTCTAATCGGTATATGCGCAAGGTAAGCCGAGGTACGCTCCAGCGTACCTCGGATCTGCATGGTGTAGAAGTCTGAATAATGTCTACCGTTGATCGATACAGACCTCTGATCAATCGTTACAGTACGACAATGGCAGCCGCGAGCAGGAAGCTGTACCAGTAAGTATACATTATATACGACACATGATCGGCGGCAGGTGTGCGAAAGAAGAGCACTCGCCCGGCGATGACCAAACAAATACCGGCCTGTATTCCATCAAGCAAGAGGGTACCGGTATTGAGACCGGCAGGTACGAACAAAGCGAAGTGGGTAAGTAAAGCAACACATCCGAATGCAATAGCGACAAAGATGCGCGTAAATGTTTCACCAAATACGATTGGCATCGTGCGGCGACCGTTCATTCGATCACCGTCAATATCGCGTAAATCTTGGAGTGAGGCATTCGAGAGCAGCGTAATGCTAGGTACCAGCAACCATACCCACGCTGCTGGCGTAATCGGTCATACCATCTGCCAAGCTGCGGCCAATTGGGCAATCGCGCCAAAAACCATCGAGAGGTTCTTACCCCAATAGTGGCCCGCAAAACGTCCAAAATTGTGGAGGGTAAGCGTTATTTGCCAAAGGAGTGTCCATTCAAGCACACCTAAGTACCAACCTACCAGTGCGAAGAGGGCCATAAAGATAATCCAGCGGACCATCGCACCCTGACGTGAAACCAGTCCACTGATTAAGGGGCGATCTGGTTTGTTAAGACGATCCTCCGATTCGCCGGCCAATTGGTTGGAAATACAAAAACAGACGGAATAAAGCCAAAAGTACACTACTCCCCACCCGATAAGACCGGGTAAAGCAGCCCAGTTGGGTTGGCCTTGGTGCCATGCCGCTAAAGCGAATGCCACCCCCGGAATAACTGTCGCTGAAATATCGTAACGGGTGAAGCGCCAGTAGAGATGGATTTCATGCTTCAAAACGCGAAACCAGTTTGCGACGGGGATTGATCGTAGAGTAGTAGTGGAGAGATGCATGGGTTATTCTCCTGAAGTGCAATCCTACGACGATGTATCGTACATTATATATAAACCCCGCTTCATGTTCAAAATTAATGTTAGAACGACTCACATCGGTTCTCACGACACACCGTAGCATAATCGGTTATTTCGAAAGTTGGCCGGCTGATGCGAGAGCGAAAAAGATTACTGGTCTCACGACACACCGTGGCATAATCGGTTATTTCGAAGTCTTTGACCACCCGTAGGTGCGCTTGCAAAATATAATTCACACGTGCCAGTCAAAATCGAGTGTAGTGTGGTATTGTTAAACGTATATGAGTGCGGGTGGTCGGTGTTATCCATACTTAGGAGGTGGTGATGAGTACGTCACAAGCGTTTCTTGATCGGTTCTATCGCCGCATCATCCGTAATATCGCGCTTAGCACTCTCATCATTGCTGCTGTTGCTATACTATTAACGCTGATCGTGTATGTACTTACAACACATCTCGTTATCGGTCTGGTTATTGTCGTTGCTCTGGTTACCGGTTTGGGTTGTCTGGCGACGTTATGGTTGTTAACTCACGAATGTCCCATCTGGCAAGTTATTCTTCCCTTTAGCTTGGCTGTCATCGTCAATGAGATGGTCATTGCCGTTTGGATGCCCGAATTGCGGCTGGCTGTTGCTCCGTTTCTGGCTGTCGTCATTTTGTTGGCCGGATTACATGGACGGCGTGCGTTTACGATTGGAGTGATGATCACATGCGCGCTCTTGATTGTAGCGATTGTTATCCTTGGGCCAACGACTGAACAACAATCGATTCCGCTCGAATTACTGCGCTTTTTACAGGCGAGTAGTCTAGCTGCCCTGATGATCGCGATTTGGGCCTTTCTCGATCAGATTGTTGTGGCCCAGGTGCAAGCTCTCGATCTTGCCGATCAACGTGCGGCTGAAGCTGAGGCTGCCCGACAGGTTGCTGAAACTGCCCGGTGTGAGATTGCACAGCGGGCGGAAGAACAGCAGCGTCTGCTCGAGTTGGTTGCTGCCCTCGAGTTGCCGGTGCTCAAGATTGACGATCAGGTATTGTTGGTTCCGCTCGTTGGTAATCTCGATAGCCGTCGGGCCGAACAGTTGCGCCGTCGCATTCTCGATTTGGTCGCTGAACAACGTGCTCATACCGTGATTATTGATATTACCGGCATTACCATCATTGATACTGCCGTCGCTAAGGCCCTGATCGATACGGCTGCTGCGATTCGCTTGCTGGGTGCACGCACTATTATCAGCGGCATTCGTCCTGCTGTGGCTCAGACACTCGTTCATCTCAATAGTGGTTTGACCGATATTACAACTGCTCCTAACCCCCAAATGGCGCTCATGCTGAGTCGTCGCTTGGCTACCATATGATTCTATCGTGTCTCCCAATCGGTTTTCTACGGTATATAATATCCCAACCATTTGGGAGGTTAAACTGATGATAAAATATCTTGCACCCCTCATCACTATGCAAGCTCGGACACCTGACGAACAGCGTCGTGGTCAGATTCTCGTTACGTTGTCGTTAGGTACTGTCGTGATTTTACTGACGATTGGGATCTTGCTGACACTCTTCCAACCAACCCCCGGTCGTTTTATCAATCTTGGTTTGGCTACTTTGGTCTTTGCCACCGCCGCATGGCTCGGTCGCAAGGGGTTTGTCACCGCCGGCTCATATGTTCTGATTTTGGTGAGCGGTATCGGTGCGCTGAGTGGGATGTTTCTCAATCCTAACTCGCCCTTTAATCTCTTCTACTTGCTGCTAAGCATCTTGCTCGCCAGCGTACTTCTGCGACCAAATCAGATCTGGGTTGTGCTCGGTTTGGCGCTCGCGGCTCTTGGTGGTGTTATCCTCAGCTTGCCATCTAGCCAGCGTGCCATAATTTCGCTTGATCTGGCCGCTGCTCATTTAACAGTCTTACTGACCGTCAGTGCGTTGATTACGTTCATCGGCGCGCGTAGTTTGGCAACAGCCCTCGAGGAGGCGCGTCAGCTACGTCAGCAAGCTGAAGCGGCTAATCGCCGGCTGGCCGAACTAAATGCCGATCTCGAGCGGCGGGTTATCGAACGCACTGCTGCCTTAGAGCGATTGACTGCCGAGCAGCAGGCGACGATGGCACAATTGCAAGCGGCACTCGCGGCTCAACAACAACTTAACCAGCAGATTATCAATCTCTCGGCGCCGATGATTCCGATTAACGATGAGACCCTGGTGACACCGATCATCGGTCAACTTGATCAAACGCGGATCCAGCAGTTGCTGCAAGCAGCCCTCACCGCCATTGAGCAGACGAATGCCCGCGTGCTGGTGATCGATGTGACCGGAGTGGCGATCATCGACTCCCACGCTGCCGCCGGTTTGCTTCAGGTTGCTCAAGCGGCACGTTTAATGGGAACGGTAACGGTTTTAGCCGGCGTTCGCCCCGAAGTCGCACAGACGCTTGTGAGTCTTGGCGCCGATCTCTCTGCGATTCGTACTGCGGCGACGTTGCAAGCAGCGTTGGCGATGCGTTCGTAGAGCGTCGACCGGCGATATGCGTTGGCAATATATGCGGGAGTGATATGCGTGATCTGAGCTTGCAGGCAGTACAGGTAGCAGAGGGATTGCAGTTCGTTGCCGGACCCGATGGAAAGCGTAGCTCGACCCAATCTAATCGGGCGATTATCAGGGCCGCGTTGAGTGGAATTGATGCACAGACGGTGGCAGCTCTTAACCAAGAACCCAACTGGCGCCGTGCCTATCCGCGGTATTTTCGCGCATTAACGGCGGCTACCATCACCGATCCGACGCAGGCATTGACTATTGCTACCGATGGGATCGCTGCGGCTTGGCAGCAGGTCGAGTGGGTGCGTGATGGTATGGCGATGCCGTTGATCGAGGCGATGCGGCATCCACGTCCGGCAACCCTCTTTACAGCAATGCTACGCGGTAGGGGGCCTGATACTATCGCCCCTTTTGCTATCCCTTATCGCGGCCAATGGCTTCATGGTGCAGCTCTGCACGCACAGATTGCCCATTGGGAAAGTACTGGGATTATCGAACCCGGTTGCGCTCGGGCCTTGATCGAGGTAATGGAACACCCAGAATGGCTCGATCTCTCCGACCGCACACTAGTCTTGCTCGGCGCCGGTTCGGAAGCCGGACCGTTGGCGGCGCTGGCCCGGTGGCGAGCTAATATCATTGCAGTCGATGTTCCCGATCCGCCTCGCTGGCAACGGATCATCGAGCTGGTTTCAGCCGGTAATGCAAAGCTATTTGTACCGGTTTCGCAACCGGTTTCCGCCGACGCTCCACCTGAACAGTGGCTTTCGATAGCCGGGGTTGATCTGCTCACCCACGCGCCGGAGGTTGCAGCATGGTTGCTGTCGTTGATGCGGCCACTCGATATTGCGACGCTTGCCTACCTCGACGGTGAGCGTCATGTACGTGTAGTTTTAGCGATGGATGTTATCGTTGCGACGGTGAGTGCGGCCTATCCCAATACAACGCTCATGACAATGGCTACCCCAACCGATGTCTTTGCCGTACCGGAAGCTACCGCGCTAGCAGCGATGGCCAATGCTGCTGCGGCCCGTCCACTTGGAAAGCTACCTGCCACGATCTTACGTGTCCTGAGTGCCGGGCAGTTGTTACAGCCGCATATCCGTGAACTGATCACCAGTATCAATGGCAAACGGTACGGGATTGTTGATTGTCTCTTTCTTGAACAAGGTCCCAACTACGCCCTTGCCAAGCGGATTCAGCAGTGGCGTGCCATCATCGCGCGGGCTAGCGGTCAGCGGGTTTCGATCAATGTCGCACCTTCCACGATGACACGCTCGGTGATCAAGAATCCTGCGCTGAGAGCCGGTTACAATGGTGCACACCTCTTCGGCGTCGAGATTTTCGCTCCTGAAACGACCGGTGCGTTGATGGCAGCGTTGTGGGTTCACGATCTACGCTGTCGCAACTGTTTTGCCGATCCTGGGGTGGCAATTGATCATCCACTCGAGTTGCTCTGTACACAAGCAAACCATGGCGGTCTGTGGCGCAACGGTTTCTTGCCGCGTACCGCGCTCCCGCTGGCAGCGTTGGCTGGATTCATCCGACCGGCGAAACCTTGACTAATCGCCGGTTCAGTGGTACACTGTGGAGCTGTGCCGGGGTAGCTCAGCGGTAGAGCAAACGGCTCATAATCGTTAGGTCGCGGGTTCGAATCCCGCCTCCGGCACCAATAGCCGGTGAGCAATGCTCACCGGCTTTGCATTCCTTGCTTCCACAATAGGGATGTCGATGATCAACTACCTACGCCAGTTCTTACTCGCTGAAGGGGTCGGGAAGGCTACTGCTCGCTTGCTGGTCGCTGTCTCTGGGGGTAGCGATTCGCTCGCCCTGCTGCATATGCTCACTACCCTACAAGCCGAGGGTGGTCCTGTTCCGATTGTGGCCCATCTCGATCATGGCCTGCGCGGGGCCGAATCGGCAGCAGATGCGGCGTTTGTCGCCTCGCTCGCGGCTGAATGGGGCTTGCGCGCAGTTATTGAGCAGGCGCACTTACCACTCGGTACGACTTCAGCCACTGCGCGGATGGTTCGCTATACCTTCCTTGCGCGAACTGCCATCGCCGAGGGTGTTGATGCTGTCCTGGTTGCGCATCAGGCCGATGATCAAGCAGAGACGGTGCTGATGCATCTTCTGCGTGGTGCCGGGCCGGTTGGATTACGCGGGATGCGTGAGCGGGTTGTGTGGTCGGAATGGGCTGCGCCGGCGATTGCTGCCGGCGTAGTACCCTCTTCTGGGCCGCCACTGCTCCGTCCATTGCTGACGATTCGCCGCACGACGCTGGCCGACTACTGTAAGCTGCACGCCCTGACCCCACGCGACGATCCGACCAACCGTAATCTCCACTATCTACGTGCTCGCATCCGTCATCAGCTTCTACCACAACTTGCTACCGAAAACCCACAAATCTACGCTGCGCTGAACCGCACCGCTCGTATTTGTGCCGAAGATTACGATTACATCCAGCAGATGCTCGCAGTGCAGTGGCCGACGCTGATCGCCGAACGGCGGCGCGAACTCATTGCCTTCGACCGCGCCGCGCTGCGGGTACTGCATCCGGCATTACAGCGCTATGCGCTTCGACGCGCAATCGCCGAACTCGGCGCAGAAGAACCAAGCTTGGCCCAGATCAACGCTGCCCTACAGATGCTCAAAGGGCAGGCAGGTCGGCAGATGCGGCTGACGCCACAACTCGTTCTAACCTGCGATCAATTGACGGTGACCGTTGCCTTGCCTGATGCTGAACCGCCACTAGCACCTCAAGTCTATGAACCGATGTTGTTACCGACAAGCGGCAAGGTTTTTCTGCCTAACGGGTGGTATTGCGTGGTGCAGGTCGATCCGCCAACGATGCCGGACCATTGGTGGTTGCCACTCGCCCATCCACCCGTTGGTCCGCTCACCCTTCGTTCGCGTCGTCCCGGCGACCGGATGCGTCCGGCAGGTGCCCCCGGTAGTCGTCGCTTGCAGGATATCTTCGTTGACCTCCATCTACCGCGCGTGCTGCGCGATCATTGGCCGGTGCTGGTAGACGCGACCGATCGGATCTTGTGGTTAGTCGGATTGCGGGTCGCGACCGGTGTTGCCGCAGCCGACCCGAATCAGGCTACAATGTGGATCGGAATGGTTGGCCCCAAACGTAACTGACCAGGAGTAAGTATGCGCCAAGATATTGACTATATCTTAATTAGCGAAGAGCAGATCAAACAGCGCGTTGCCGAACTTGGTACCGCTATCACCAACGACTATCGTGCAATCGGTGATCTGTTGCTGGTTGGGGTCCTGAAGGGATGCGCGATGTTTATGGTCGATCTCGCTCGAGCCATCGATCTTCCCCTTGCGATAGATTTTATCGCCGTCGCCAGTTATGGGGCCAGTACCGAGTCATCAGGTGTGGTGCGTCTGATGAAAGATCTCGACACCGACATCTCGCACCGCCATGTGCTAATCGTCGAAGATATTATCGACAGTGGATTGACCCTGGCGTACCTGCGTGCCCAATTGTTGCGCCGCAACCCGGCTAGTTTACGCATCTGCACCCTGCTCAACAAGCCCGAACGTCGCACTGCTGACGTGCCGGTTGATTATGTCGGTTTTGACATTCCCAATGCGTTTGTTGTCGGCTATGGCCTCGACTATGCCGAGCGCTACCGCAATCTGCCGTTTATCGGTGTCCTCCGCCCTGAAGTCTACCTATCGTAAACCGCCGCAAACTGTAGCGCCGAACGGCTACGGCTCCTGTCGTAAAGCGCCAGAATATCTAAACTGTAGCGCCGCACAGCCATGCGGCTCCTGATAACGGAACACGTTTGTTCACCAACCGGGCTGCGCATCCGTAGGCATGTGATCCAGATCACATTTTGACTGTGATCTGTTCCCTTGCCTCTGCCGATCGGCTGATGCTATAATTCCAATACGGCAAGCATGCACATGGGCATGCTGCCATTTTGTAATCGGAGCCTCCTTGATAGTCGGGGCACTGTTCCTCTGCATCGGTTGATTTCGTTATCACACCAAGATGCAATCGTGAGGCAACCCCTCTAGAAAGAAGATGTATGGGTGATAACCGTTGGTTAAAAAATAGTTTTGTCTATCTGATCATTCTGGTTGCGGCTCTTGCGCTCTTTTTCCAATACCTTGGTCCAGGGGCCAGCCAGACGGAAGAGAAAGGCATCGCCGATGTGATTGCCGATGCCCAAGCCGGCTTGGTGCGCGAGATTCAGGCGCAAGCCGGTGACGAGCAGATTATCGTTACCTACAATGACGGCAAGAAATATCGCTCCCGGCTTGAGTCGGCCGATAGCGTGATGCGGTTGTTGGCCGATTACGGTGTGCCGCTGCGCAACGAACAAGGGCAGCGCACGATTAACGTTATTGTGCAGCCAGCGCCGGCGTGGGGCGGTTTGCTGAGTATCTTTACGATCCTCTTGCCAACCCTATTGCTGATCGGCTTTTTTGTCTTCTTTATGCGCCAAGCCCAAGGAAGCAACAATCAGGCGATGTCGTTCGGTAAAAGCCGCGCACGCATGTTCGCCGGCGATAAGCCGACCATTACGTTTGCCGATGTTGCCGGTCAGGAAGAGGCTAAGCAAGACTTGGCCGAGATCGTTGAGTTTCTCAAGTTCCCGGATAAGTTCGCCGCTCTTGGCGCCCGCATTCCGCGCGGTGTACTGATGGTTGGCCCGCCCGGTACCGGTAAAACGCTGCTCTCGCGAGCGGTTGCCGGTGAGGCCGGTGTACCTTTCTTCAGCATCTCCGGCTCCGAGTTTGTCGAGATGTTCGTCGGTGTTGGTGCTTCTCGCGTTCGCGATCTATTCGATCAGGCTAAGCGTAACGCACCTTGTATCGTTTTCATTGATGAGATCGATGCTGTCGGTCGTCAGCGTGGTGCCGGTCTCGGTGGGTCACACGACGAACGTGAACAGACACTCAACCAGATTCTGGTTGAGATGGATGGGTTCGATACCAATACCAACGTGATCGTGATTGCTGCCACGAACCGACCTGATGTGCTCGATCCGGCGCTCGTTCGCCCCGGCCGCTTTGACCGCCAAGTAGTGCTCGATGCGCCCGATGTGCGTGGGCGGATCGAGATCCTGAAGGTTCACGTTAAGGGTAAGCCACTGGCCGAGGATGTGAATCTAGAGATTCTCGCCCGCCAGACCCCCGGTTTCTCTGGTGCTGACCTGATGAATGTGGTGAATGAAGCGGCAATTCTGGCAGCACGTCGCTCGAAGCGCAAGATTAGCATGGCCGAGTTCCAAGATGCGGTCGAGCGGGTGGCTATCGGTGGTCCTGAGCGTCGCTCGCGGGTGATGACCGATCGCCAGAAGCTGGTGGTGGCGTACCACGAGTCTGGACATGCAATTGTCGGTGCTGCTTTGCCCAAAGCCGATAAGGTGCAAAAAGTGACAATTATCCCGCGTGGTCAGGCAGGTGGCTATACACTTTTCTTGCCTGACGAGGATAGCCTCAATTTGCGCACTGTTTCGCAATTTAAAGCGCGACTAGCTGTTTCATTGGGTGGACGAGTTGCTGAAGAGATTGTTTTCGGTAACGAAGAGGTGACAACCGGCGCCTCCGGTGATCTGGTTCAGGTGACCCGTATCGCTCGTGCGATGGTGACGCGCTACGGTATGAGCCAGCGTCTCGGCCCGATCGTCTTTGGTGAGAAGGAAGAGCTGATCTTCCTTGGTCGCGAGATTAGCGAGCAGCGCAACTATGGTGATGAGGTTGCCCGCCAAATCGATGAAGAGGTGCATGCGATCGTAAGCGAAGCCTACGAAACGGCGCAGCAGATCCTACTCCAGAACCGGGCAGTACTCGATGATATGGCGAATGCCTTGATTGAGTATGAGACGCTTGACGGTGAGCAGCTCGAAGAGTTGATTCGGCGGGTGAAGCCGCTAACTCTCGATCTGAGTAAGAGCGGTAATGCGATACCGAACGGCCGTACCGAGGATCGACCGGTACAGCCGGATACACCGCAGATGGGTTTGAGCGGTCCAAGCCCGTTGCCGGCGTAATGTGCATCGCTATCGTTGGTAGGGGCGGGGTTCGATCCCGCCCCTTCTGCATTGGAATGAATGTACGTTTGTTATCCCGCCTCGGTTAAATACCAGCGTCCATCGACCCGAATGACCGGCAACCCACTCGCTTCACGTCCGATCAGTTGGAGCAAGGCACCACTGCGTTCAAGAACCACATTACCGTCGTTATCGCGCCAACGCACGGTCATAATTGCATTGACGACGTCGACCAATGCCGTATTCTCCCTTATTTGCAACACGCGCGTGCGGTCGTAGGTGATGACTACTTCGGCCCGGCTGCCACGTGCCGGCTGGGTGTTTGCACGTGCAAATCCATCGAGCATTTCCTGCATAACGAGGCGCTGATCGGCGCGCTCGCCGGGCGCAAAATAGCTTGCCAGCCGATTGGCCCACACGTTTCGTGCCATCGCCTCGCTGAGCAATGGATCGGTAAGAGCCGCATTTACGTCTTCGAGAAAGCTCTCGACGACAGCTTCCGGCGTTACACCACCCAAGCCAATATCTTCCTCCAAAGCTGCGGCTCCACATCCGACCAGCAGCCAGAGGAGGACTGACCATATGATGAAAAGATAATGAAACGTTTTCATACGCATCGGTCGGCGTTCGTATCGAGTCTACGGTGTCGACGCCTCACGGAAACTACGTGGTGGTGAGGGTAGTTCTGCTCGCACAATACTGTTGCCACCGGCGAAATAGAGCATCGGGCGGCTACCGCTTGTATCAATGCTCAGCGCACTCAGTTGACCGAGATCGACTCCCGTTCCATCGCGCACGTGGATTTGCTGAATCAAGGCACCGGTACGCTTATCCAATTGCAAAATCCGTTCATTAGCCGGTTCGAGCATAAAGATGAAGCCGGCGTCAGGTGGACCGGTGATGATAAACCGCGTCACTTCGGCAATTGGTGGTGAGACATTATCCGGCTTGATTTGACCAACCAATTGACCAAAACTAAAAACGAGGACTGTCCCGTCGGGTTGGAGCAAGTAAATACTGCCGTCTACTGCCATATCAATGGCCGACAACACCGTTGCATCGCGGGTCACACCGGGGTTGAGCCAAAATTCCGGTGTGTCACCGTAGCGGCCCGAAGCAAATTTCAGTACCTCGCCGGGCTCAGCTCCCCATACGTAGAGGTTACCGGCGTACTCCTCCACATCAAGACGTTCTGGAGTTATCCAGATCTCCGAACTACCCAATTTTGAATAGTTCCATGTATTGTTTTGGCGAAAATAGTAACCAAAACCGTTGAGTGCCTGATCGATGGCAACTACCTGATCGATCCGCCAGAGAGCAGCCCGGAGTGGACCAACAATCGCCGAACCTATGATCTGGCCCGGTTCGAGATACGGTTCTGGTATGCCGCCATCGCGGGGGATGCGATAGAGCCGGCCTGCTTCACGATTGCCGTCGAGCGCATAGATGTAACGGAGCATTTCAAGCTGATCGGGGTCGGTCACACCACTCATTGCCGGTGGGACGATGATAGTTGTGAAGATACCATTGGGTAACGGATGGCTCGCCAATACGGTTGGCTCGATAAACGAGATACGGTCAATCGCTGCAAGCAACCGCTCATACTCCCGTTCGAGTTCATTGTAACGCAGCCATAACCCTGGGTTGGTGGTCGTTATTTCAGGGCTAGTCCGGACTATCTCGATAGCTTGTTGGGCACTTTGTAAGGCTTCGCGCGCAGCCGTTTCATCGGGTGCAGTACGTACTGCGGCAACACGCTCTTCGGCAGCCGTCAGATACTCAAGCGCGAGTTGGACTTCATTGCTGCGCGTAAGATTCATGCCGTAGAGGATAACACCACTCACCACCAGCACGGTGATAAGTATCAGCGGCCATGGAAAGGGGGGATTGGTGCGGCGGTAGGTCAGCCCGCGTCCTCGTGGTACATAACTACTGACTGTTAGCGCTTTACGGCGTAAGTTTCGTTCGCGTTGCCATTCACGGACCCAATCACTCAGTATCTGCCATGGCCAGGCCAATCGTTCGTACCAATGTTGTTCGTAGCGCGGACGTAACCGATAGCGTACCCCATACGGATACGCAGCAGGGATAGGATCGCCAAGATCGATAGGCGGTGATGGTGGTGGGTCTTCACCGAGCGTGCTTGAAGGTGGCAAGGGTGTCGGTTGGCGAACAACCCGCTCGGCAAGTGGCTCGCCAAGATCGATCGGCGCCGGTCGTGGTATTGGATTCGGGGAAAGCGCCGGTTGCGGTGGCGGGGTGAAAATCCGTTCGGGGTCCGGTTCGGTTGGGCGGGGTGGTGGTGGCTCACGGTGGAACCAAGGCAACAAACGGTGTGTCGGTGTAGGTGAAGGCACGGCAATCGGTTTAGGAGAAGGTGCATGCACCGTCAACGCCAGTAATTCAATCGACGATACGTCGGTGGCCCGTTCCTGAGCGGTAGCCAATATCGTGCTGACATCGGCCTGAGCGAGCAACGCAGTCATTGTTGGCGGATCGAACCGCGTCACTAACGTACTACTGCTTAGGAGGAGCGCATCTCCCGGTTGCAAGACGGCGCGGAAAAACTCCGGCTCGACAAAGAGGCTTGCTCCCAAAGAACCGGTAAGGGCAACTTGGGCTACATTCACTTGTGCAGGATCCCAGCTTGGATGGGTTGGGATAGCGCGTAATTTGCCGCCACAGCGTAAAAAAAGCTGTGTTGGTTGCATTTGGACGATGAAGAGGTCGTTACCGAGCAAGACAAGGGCCGTAATACCGACAGTGATACGTTGGGCCGGCGCACACCGCATATTGTCTTGGTACAAGGCTTTGTTGGCGGCAATGATCGCCAGGCGCAGGGCTGAAGCAGCACTCGTTGCTTCACACTCATAAAACGTCTGTCGGATCGCTTTAGTAACAACCTGGCAAGCGTGTTCGCTGCGGTCAACCGGACCAACCGGTTCACACAACACGAACAACTGCCCGCGGTTCATCGCCTCAGGTTGGTGAAGGGCGGGCGTGACGATGAGCGTCCGTGTGCTGTTTGAATAGGTTGTCCCGGCTACTGTTACCTGCACGCCGGTATGAATCTCTAGCGGTTGCATACTATAGGGATTATACCAGAAGCGAGATGGATGCTTGTTCAGCGCCGGACTGCCACCTGTCGCTTCAAAGCGTAATCAATCCCCTCTTGCAACGTTGCTTTCGTCACCAGATCACGCAGTTCAGCCCCAATATAGACCAAGGTTTGCGCTATTTCAGGACTAATACCGGTCAAAAGCACCTGTGCTCCCAACATTCGCGCCGCTTGGGCGGCGCGCATTAATGCCCCGGCGACTTGCGTATCAACCACCTTCACGCCGGTGATGTCAATGATTGCTACCTGTGCCCGATGTTCGGCAACCCCATACAGCAGCGTCTCCATAATCTGCTGCGCCCGTGTTGTGTCAATCACACCGATCAATGGCATCACTACCACGCCGTTGGCAATCGGCATCAACGGTGTACTCAATTCGCGCAGTGTCGCCTGTTGGGCGGCGATGATCTGCTCTTGCATCGCAGTGCGCTCACGTTCTATCCGGCGCTGTTCAGTAACGTTACGGGAAAGGATGAGGGTATCATTGTTGCTTAGTACCATGCGCGCTTCATACTCTTCAACCTGATCGCCAAGATCAAGCTGGTACTCGAACTGCTGCATCTCACCGGTCAGACGCAACTGTTCAATGTGGTACACGACCCGTTCGGCCAAGTATGGTGGCAATACCTCGGCTACGTGCCGACCCAGAAAGGCTTCAGGTGGGAGCATTAGCCGCCCACTACGGTCGACTTTGTAATCGAGGAACACACCGTCAGTGCTAAGTACAAACATCAGATCGGGCATTGCTTCAAGGAGAGCGCGGTTCCGGCGCTCACTACGGCGCAACTCCTCTTCGGCTTGCAGTTGTTCAGTAATATCGCGGTTGATCGACGCATAGCCGGTCAAATTACCGTGACGATCACGGAGGGCTAGTGCCGAAGCTTGCACCGTGATCAAACTGCCGTCACGATTGACATAACGCACGGTCTCGCGCGGTGTCAGCCCCTGCATCACCTGTTCAGCGATCCGCTCCAATAGCGGGAGATCGGGTTGATAAAAGATGTCGTACACGGTCATGCCAACCAACGTCTCGTATCCTAGCATTGCCGCCAGCGCCGGGTTGGTATACTGCAACTTCAATTGAGGGTCGGCAATCGCAATCCCATCAGGTGCATTTTCAACCAGCAATTTAAAAGTACGCAGCTCTTCTTCTTGCTGTTTGAGCGCAGTTACATCTTCATAGATACCCAACACCCCGATCACGTCACCGTTGCGACGCAGCGGTATCTTACTGGTCCGGAGCCAGATCGGCGTTCCGTCATGCCGATTGAGCGGTTCCTCAAGATAGTATTTCGGCCCACTCTGCATGACCGCCAGATCGTCGGTACGGTAAGCCGCGGCCTGTTCGTGCCAAGGCATATCAAAATCAGTACGACCAACAACCTCTGCTGTCGATGACAAGCCGGCATCGATAAGAAACCGGTGATTACAGCCAAGAAAACGACCGTCTCGATCCTTCCAAAAGACAGCTTGCGGTAAGTTGTCGATCACCAATTGCAACATTGTGCGACTTTCGGTCAGCTCAAAGCGTAAACGCTGGATGCTCGTAATATCTGAGGCAATCGAGGTGGCACTGACAAACTGGCCCTGCTCATCGTAATGAATCGTGATTGTCCAGAGCATCGGAATCATCTGCCCCGACCGATGCACGATCCGATTCTCAATTGTCAGCATGCGTTCATGACGCTGCACACACTCGATGAGCGCTTGTCGTGCCGGCGCTTGATCCTCGGGATGCAGAAATTCAAGTGATAATCGGCCTAAACAAGCTTCCGGTGGCATACCAAAATAGTGTTTGGCTGCCGCGTTCACGTAGGTAAAGCGACCAGCAGCATCGACTTCGGTCATTAGTTGATCGGTATCCTCAACTATACGCTGAAAGCGCTGCAATTGGCTTTGCAGATCGGCTACTTGAGCACGCAATTGTTCACACTCAGCTTGTAGCATCGCCAGATCGGGCGTAGTCATACTATCGGCTCCTATGATAGGGTGAGAATACGATCGGTTTGTTGACGAGGATGATGGTACTACGGAAATGCGACGGGGCGAAACTGCGTAGGCGGGGCAGTATTTAGGCAAGTGTAGCATAGATAACACCACAATTCAAGGAAAAAGATCGTTACAAACGTAAAAATATCTGATCACGTTCAGACCAATAGTGCATAGGTTGGGGATGGCTGCCCAAGGTGCGACGGATGACACAGCCCGGCGGCCCCTCCGGTCATTGCGAGCGCAGCGAGCAATCTGACAAGTCGGCGTGTCCGCTTGGCATGATGAGGTCCGACCCAGCGGTGACGATGGCTCGTTTCGCTCAGCATGAGGAAGATGGCTCGTTTCGATCGACATGACAAGGAGCGGAGGATGGCGTGCTCCGCTTGCGATGACACGGAGCGGAGGATGGCGCGCAGCGTTTGCTCTGTCACCGCCGGCGGCCCCTCTGGTCATTGCGAGCGCAGCGAGCAATCCGGCGGTAAGCCAGCGTGCGACGCTTGCTATGACAAGTATAGAAGGTGTGGCAAACCAAAGGGATCGGTTGTGAGGCTTCTCAAGTTGTAGCAAAATAGTTTACAGATCTTAACCAAATTGCGAGAAGATCTTCAACAACAAGTTCTCGAACTGGCTACCGCACCGGTTGAACAACAATTGGCCCACGCGCTGCGTAGACTAGCCGACCAATACCATTGTGTATCACAAGCAGATGGATGGATTACCATTCCGATCATACAACGTGATCTGGCCGACTTGATCGGGGTCAGTCACTATACGATCAGTCGCTTGCTCCATCAATAGCAACAACAGGGTCTTGTCGCCTTCCCATCGGCCCACCTAACTCATGGTTGATTGGGCGGCGATCACCGCTCGGTTCGATGCATAACGTTCCTCACCACGCATTGCTACCGCTTCTGAGAGAAATGTTGCGCTAGCGCAACGTATGTATCACCCTCCTGGACGTATACTCGATCTAGGTTGTTCGTGATGTTTGTCACGAAGGAGGATGTATGTGTCCGATTTGGGAAGGTCGCTTCATCCACTCGGCGATGTACATGGCGATTGTTTCAGCTTTCCACGTACTAGCTTCCCACCTGACAGTCGCAGCGGCATGGTTTAATCTCTACCTTAAACGACGGGCGGTATACGAACAGCGACCAGAATTGTACGTGTACCTGAAGCACAGTGCGCTTGGCTTGCTCGTGTTTGCCTACGTGTTTGGCGCGATGGCCGGGATGGGTATTTGGCAAACCACGACGGCGGCTAACCCACGTGGTATCTCGGCCTTGATCCACAATTTTGTCTTCTACTGGGGTGCAGAATGGTCCATGTTCCTGATCGATGTTGTGGGAATTATCGCCTACTACTATTGATCGGGTTAGTCCACGTACCCATTTACGGCTGGCGTGGATCTTAGCACTTGGCGGAACCGGTACCCTCACGATTATCGTTGGTATCCTCTCATTTAAATTAACACCGGGTCTGTGGCTAGAAACCGGTAACAGCCTCAACGGTTTTTTCAATCCTACATTCTGGCCTCAAATTTTACTCCGCTTCTCATTGATGTTTACCATCACTGCTGCCTGGGCATTACTCATTTCGACCGGCTTGCCGAAAGGATACTTTGCCCGTGAATACATTATCCGCCGGGCAGCAGCAATGGGTTTAGGCGGTTTGGGTGTCGCGTTCGGCATCTGGTTCTTCTGGTTTGAGCCGGTCTTGCCAGAACATGCGAAGATCATCCTGCGTTCACCGGCGATTCCCGCGATTACCTACACGGTAATTGGCGGTGGATTGATAGCTACGTTTGCCGGCCTCCTCTTTGCATTGTGGTTGCCACGCCGTCAACATCAATTGATCGCCCTTGGTGCGATGCTGGTACTCTTTGGTGCTATCTTCGGTGCCGAACGTACCCGGGAAGTCATGCGTAAACCCGATATTATCGCCGGTTATACTGGTCTTCGCCGATCTCCTGGCCCGTGGCATTCAACGCGAAGAACAAGGGCTGAACGAACGTGGTATGCTGGGTTCATTACCGTTTTTGCCGAAACCTGACGCGGTTGCGGTACTACCGATCACAACCGGTTTACCTTCACGTGAAGTTGCCATCGGGCGAACATTGGTTATTCAACAGTGTGCCTCGTGCCATAACGTGAGCCATCAAACGGCGATCACCGTTTTTAATCAGCGGCTAGCGTTGCGTTCCTTGGTTAATTTGCTTGAGCGGCGTAACCTAACGACGGCTGACAAGATCGAGAACTACTTGAAAGCAATCGGTGGCTTCCCGTATATGCATCCGGTCGTCGGTACCGATGAGGAACGTGCCTCTATGGCACTCTATCTCGAGTATTTTTATCAGCAACAGCAACGTAATCCACAAACTGCCGCTTATAGTGCCAAATAATGAGGAGGTTGATATGAACGTCGGTGACATAATACGGATGATGCGTGATCCGTAAGGGGCACCATTCTTTCCACCGGTGTTGCAGGTATTGCTAGTCGTGACGTGGGTGTTGCACATCTTTTTCGTCACGTTGGCTCTCGATTCGAGTAGCTTGTCGATCTGGGGCTTCCTCTTTCCGACTCCGAACCGGCTCCGGCTGGCCCGGGTCGCGGCTCGTCTGACACCTAATGCAGTTGGTCTGGGGATCGTGACCGGGATTGCACCGTTACTCTTTGTCCAGACCATTTACGATCCGAGCTGGTACGCTGCCAATACCCTCACCGGTTTCTGGTCGGTGCTCTTTATCTTTGTCGTGATGGGTGGCTATAGCCTTGCGTATTTGTTTTATCTTAAAGGCAGCCCTGACGGGAAGCTGCTTTGGTCGGCAATTGGGTCGTTCATCCTTCTCTTTTTTGCCGGTTGGGTGATGCACGTGCTGGCTGCCGTTTCGATTCGCCCGGAGCGTTGGCTAGAATGGTATGCTCCGAACGGCATTGTCGACACACGCGGGATAGTGTTTCACGCTTATAACTTGCCCCGGCTGTTCTTCTTACTGCCGTTGCAAGCCGGACTCAGTTTGGCTGTTGTGCTGATGCTTTTTGGCTGGTACTTCCGCCACCATGAAGCCGATACCGCGTTTATGCAATGGGTCGCCGAACTTGTCCGGCGACTCGGGTTAGTGATTAGCCCGCTTTATGCAATTGCCGGGCTACTTTGGGCTATGACTGAAGGCAGAGCTTTTGGCATCGGTCTTATGCTGGGGATTATTCTACCGGCCCTTGGCACAGGCCTAACCGCCTACTTCTTCGTGCTCAAACAGCCGTTGCGGCACGCGCCTCGCTCACTCTTGGTGTAGATTGGAACCCTCTTGAGTGTTGGTGTGATTCGCGAAGTGATCCGCGCCGTTTCCTTGGCAAGGTTTGGCTATTCAGTCGCTGAGTATCCCTACCGCATCGATTGGGGTTCAGTCGTGATTTTTAGCGTTACCACGGTGGTAGGTGTGATGGTGATAAGCTACCTTGTCCTCGTTCTTTACCGGTCAGGTGGTGGCAACGGCGATACCCAACCGTCGCCACGAGTAGAGCGGTTTGGTGCAATCGCAACCGGTATGCTAGGTGCGTGGTTTGGTTTCTTCTTACTGGTTGGTCTCTACGCAACCTTCTTTTTGAAATAGTCACAATTGACGTTCTCGTTCTTCACTCGTACAATGCAAATAGCGTTGTACAGGTAAAGAGCGAAACGAGCATCGGCTATGTTTGAAAGTCTTTCCGATCGGTTACAGGCAGTATTCCAGAAACTCGGCAGCAAAGGTGTTCTCACCGAAGATGACGTGCGCGAGGCGATGAAGCAGGTGCGCTTAGCCCTGCTCGAAGCCGACGTTAACTTTCGAGTGGTGAAAGATTTTGTGGCGAAAGTTACCGAAAAAGCCATTGGCGAAGAGGTAACGAAGAGCCTGACTCCACATCAACAGGTGATCAAGATTGTCCATCAAGAGCTGATCAACCTGTTGGGGACCGAACATGTTCCTTTACAAGAAGCGCATCCCGGCCCAACGGTGATTATGCTGGTCGGTTTGCAAGGTACCGGTAAGACGACGTTGGCGGCAAAACTGGCCCTGCACCTGCGCAAGAAGGGCAAGCGCGTTCTGTTAGTCGCCGCCGACGTGTATCGTCCGGCAGCAATTACGCAGTTACAGGCCCTTGGTCGCCAGTTGAATATTCCGGTCTACAGTGAGGGCACGCAGGCTAGCCCGCCCGACATCGCCGAGCACGCTCTTGAACATGCGCGTAAAGAGCTGTTCAATGTGGTGATTATTGATACCGCCGGTCGGTTACAAATTGACGAACCACTCATGCAAGAGTTGGAGCAGATCGAGATGCGTGTGCATCCAACCGAACGCTTGTTGGTGGTTGACGCCATGACCGGCCAAGAAGCAGTGCGCGTCGCCGAAACGTTCAACCAGCGGGTTAAGCTGACCGGTGTGGTGATGACCAAGATGGACGGCGACGCCCGTGGTGGTGCGGCCTTGTCGGTGCGCGCCGTGACAGGGGTGCCGATCAAGTTTCTCTCCACCGGCGAGAAGGTGGACGGCAATACGCTGGAGGTTTTCCACCCCGACCGGTTGGCGTCGCGCATCCTTGGCATGGGCGATGTACTCTCGTTGATCGAGCGAGCCGAGCAGCTTTACGACGCCGAGCAGGCGAAGAAGATGCAGAAGCGGCTGAGCAAGGGCGAGTTCGATTTTGAAGACTTCCTCACTTCGCTCCATCAGATGCGCAAGTTGGGGCCGTTGCAACAGATTATTGCGATGATCCCCGGCCTTAACCAATTGGCCCGCAACGAAGAATTGCTCGATGAGCGGCATGTCAAGCGGGTCGAGGCGATCATCTACTCGATGACGCCGGAAGAACGGCGCCGTCCGGAAATTATCAAGGGTAGCCGGCGCAAGCGGATTGCGCGCGGTAGCGGCACTTCCGAAGAAGAAGTAAGCCAGTTGATCAAGCAGTTCCAACAGACGCAGCGCATGATGAAGCAGATCGCTGGCAAAGCCGGCAAGGGGCGTGGTGGTATCGATCCGAATGAGTTGCTCCGACGCTTGCGTTAGCGTTGGTTGTGTGTAGGATGGAGTTTGGAGGGCGGGTGGAGGGTACTCCTCGCTCAGCTTTGCAATTGCAACGTCAACGCCAATTTGTGTTATACTATGTGGCTAGTGTGTAAGATTGGTCTGAGTGTGAGGAATACTACGATCTATGGTTAAAATTCGTCTGCGCCGCACCGGCAAGACCAAGCAGCCCAGCTATCGTATCGTCGTTGCCGATTCGCGTTCGCCGCGCGATGGTAAGTTTATTGAGACGATTGGCTATTACCTGCCGACCCGCCAACCCAAGGTGTTGGAGGTAAAGGCCGATCGTGCCCGCTATTGGCTCGGTGTCGGTGCTCAGCCGACCGATGTCGTGGTGAAGCTGCTCAAGCGGGTTAATATTCTCGACGAGCAGGGCAAGGTTGTTGCCGAGTCGTAAGCCAAGTTTGGGAGGGAGCTTGATGAAAGCGCTCCTCGAATATATCGCCCGTAATCTGGTTGATAAACCGGAAGCCGTTCGCATCAAAGAGCGCACCGGTCGTTTTACCACTACGTACCATTTGAGCGTTGCTCCTCACGAGACCGGTAAGATCATCGGTCGCAACGGGCGGGTCGCGAAGGCGATCCGTGATTTGATGGGAGTGGCTGCGGCGCGCCAGAAGAAACGGGTGCACGTCGATATCGAATAGTTGTCGGGTTTGCAACCGGCTGGTCGATGGTCCGGCCGGTTGCTTTATCATGGGCTGATATTGCTGCGCTGACTGTTGCGCGCTTTGTGGTTTGACAACGTTCAATATGCAACGAATCAATGGATGATCTGCTCTACATAGGTGTACTCGGTGCGCCATTTGGCGTTCGGGGTCAAATTAAACTACACTCGATCTCAAGTCATCCCGAACACCTGATCCGTCATTTGCGCACGGTATTTATCGGCCCCAAGCGCATTCCGCATCAGGTGACACGCCTCTTTTTGCATAAACCGGGGTTGCTGATTATCCAGTTGCAGAGCGTGACCGACCGTGATGCGGCGTCCAATCTGCGGGGGGCTGAGGTCTATATTGCTGCGGCCGATGCCGCGCCACTCGGTGAAGATGAGTTTTTCTATCACGATCTCATCGGGTTGGCTGCTGTTACCGATACCGGTGATCTGATTGGCGAGGTACGCGATGTGCTAGAAACCGGTGCCGGTGAAATCGCTGTGATTGCACGTCGTGGTCACGCTGATGCGTTGGTGCCGATGGTGCGTGACTTTATCGTCGCAATCGATCTGGTCGAGCGTCGGTTGGTGATTCGGCCAATTGATGGTCTGCTTGACTAACGCTCGCGAATGCACCGATACGGTACTACTGAGCAGTGGGTAAGATGACCCGGAATGTCGTTCCCTGATCGGGTTGAGAACGGACCCACAATTCCCCACCGTGAAAGTCCACAATACTGTAGCACAGTGGAAGCCCGAGACCCAAGCCGTCGAAACGGGTGGAGTAAAAGGGTTCAAAGATTTTGGGAACATCCTCTTGAGCAATGCCAATCCCGGTATCGCTGATCTCCAACACCACTGCCGGATCGGGGAGAGGTTGGTGTGATCCACCACCGGCTCGCCAAAAGAGCGCTCGATCCGGCTCCCCATCGGGTGGTCGCAGATAGGTGCGAATATGGAGAGTGCCACCGTGTGGCATTGCCTCAATCGCATTCTGTACGAGCGTTTGGCAGACCTGCTTGAGATGTCCGATGACCGCCGTCACCCATGGTAAGCTTGACGTAAAATCTCCAACATAATGGATGTTCCGCGCTGTCAATGTTGACCGGAAGTTCGCAATAACGTCGTTGATAACTTGATTCAGATCAACGGGTCGGCGGCCGTCGAGATTGGGGCGCGAGAGATCGAGAATGCGTTGGACACGGTGGATCAGGCCATCAAGTTCAAGAGCGGCCTTAGAGAGGTAGAGGTCGCGGCGTTCTGATGGCAGATCAGGATTACGCAACAACCGTATGGTATTCGAGAGGGCTTGGAGCGGGTTGTTAATCTCGTGCGCCATCGAGGCCGACAAGCGGCCAATTGCGGCTAACTTTTCGGCTTGAGCCAACTCACGGGCCATCCGCTGACGTTCGCTAATATCACGGGCAATGACGAGAAAGAGGTGCTGATCGCCATCGGGTACGACACTCACACTCACTGCTACTGCCGTCTCATGACCGGAAGCGGTACAGAGAATGGTTTCAATCTCACTCTGCTCGTGGCGTCCGTTCACTGCCGTAGCCAAGAGTTGGCTGAGCGCCGGTAGGAGTTGGTTTGGGTCAAGCTGTAACAGTTGCTCGTTCGAATACCCCGATAAACGACCTAAAGCGAGATTGGCATCCAGTACCATCGTCCCGGTACTATCGAGCAACAGTACTGCATCGTTGGCATGGCGCAACAAGGCACGGTAGCGTGCTTCCGAACGCGATACTTTATCGTAGAGGCGAGCGTTTCCTAGGGCCACGGCCGCTTGTCCGGCCAGTAATTGCAGCAACTCTTGGTCAGCAATCGTAAAAGCTGCGTGCGGTGTGGCTTTTGCTGCATTGAGGACACCCAACACCCGCTCACCGGCCATAATCGGTACCGACAGAGCCGTTGTCAATTCGGAGGCCAGGAGATACTGACGAAGCTCGGCAAACCATGGCGATGCGATTACCTGATCATCGATCAGCAACGGCTGGCGGTGGCGGATGACCCATCCCGACAAGCTGTGAGCGACCGAGATAAGCGATCCGATCCCGACGGTGGTCGGCAAGCCGGTGCAGGCGACGATCCGCAGCGTTTGCTCATCAGGTTCGAGTAACATCAACGAGGCACGCTCGGCGCGCACTTCAACCCGTACCGTCTCAACAATTAAGGCGTACAGGCGGGTGAGATCAAGTTCGGTGAGCAGATGTTGACTAATCTGCAAGACAGGCCGCAGGGCTGCGACCCGGTCACGTACTTGAACTGCTTGCCGTTTCGCTACCAGTTCGCGGGCTATATCGGCAAGTTCTTGGGCACGGAACGGCTTGATCAACAGGCCGCGCGCACCGAGGCGCATCGCATAGGCGATCTGATCAACCGATGCTACACCGCTAACGATCAGGACCGGTACGCTAATATCGCGTAAACGGATTAACTCTAGCAGTTGTAGACCATCAATCTCCGGCATCGCCAGGTCGATCATGATAAGATCGAAAGGAGCGTGATCTAGTGCTGCGAGGGCTGATGTGGCATTAGCCGCCGTTGTGACAACAAACCCGGCCCGCGCTAGCGTCTGCCGGCACAGATCGCGCAACTGTGGATCATCGTCTACGACTAATACTCGCCCTGCCCAACTATTCATAGCGTTAGCCCGCAATCTCCGTTGATTACGAGGAAGCGTAGCGACGTGCCAATTCGGCCCACACTGCTTCGGCTGACATTCCTTGGTTTTCAAGCAGCACCAGACAATGATACATCAGATCGGCCAGCTCGTAGGCGACTTCAGCCGGATTTCCGTTCTTTGCAGCGATAATCACCTCGGCTGCTTCTTCCCCAATCTTTTTGCCGATCCGGTCGACGCCACCGTGCAATAGCTTTGCCGTGTATGACTCGGCCGGATCGGTATCACGACGGGCACGAATCCGGTCGGCAAGTCGGGCCAAGATGGCGACTGGCGGTACAGGGTTGACCATTTCGGTACCATCGAGATCGCGGAAAAAACAACTAGGCCGACCCGTATGGCATGTCGGACCGGCCGGTTCTGCAAGGATCAATAAAGCGTCACCATCACAATCTTGGCGTAATTCGACGACGCGGAGAGTGTGGCCGCTCGTTTCGCCTTTGCGCCATAACCATTGGCGCGAGCGGCTGTAGAAGGTTACGAAACCACTCTCGCGGGTCAGGATGAGGGCTTCCTCGTTCATATAGCCGAGCATCAGTACCTCGCTACTACGTGCGTGTTGTACGATGACCGGTAGTAATTTTTGTTCGTTTGTCTGTGCCATATTAGGTTGCTGTCCTTGTGTGTCGTGTTATGGTGTCGCTGTACGATGATTGTAAACGTGTGACCGACCCTGTTGATATGCGTGGCAGTACGCCTTGCTGTTGATGCGCCCGGCAGTGCGCTGTGCCGGGCGGGTGCGCTGTGCCGGGCGGGTGCGCTGTGCCGGGCGGGTGCGCTGTGCCGGGCGGGTGCGCTGTGCCGGGCGGGTGCG
>NZ_JBWGQH010000001.1:109221-215480 GCF_056331925.1 Chloroflexus sp. | reverse complement strand
CACTGCCGTGCGCACCTACTAGTGGCGGAAATGGCGGTGGCCGGTAAAGACCATCGCGGCTCCGGCGGCATCTGCGGCGGCGATAACCTCTTCATCACGGACCGAACCACCGGGCTGAATGATTGCTGTTGCTCCGGCGGCAATTGCTGTTTCGACTCCATCGGCAAAAGGGAACAGGGCATCACTTGCCACGATACTCCCACGTAGATCAAGCCCCGCTTGTTGGGCTTTCCAAACTGCGAGTCGTGAGCTATCAACACGGCTCATCTGACCGGCACCAATGCCGAGGGTACGGTCAGCCGCTGCATAAACGATTGCATTGGATTTCACATGTTTGACGACGCGCCACCCAAACCGGAGGGCGGCTACTTCGGTATCGGTAGGAGCGCGTTTGGTAACTACCCGCCATTCTTCGGCTGCTAGCGGCGTATGATCGGCTTCTTGGACGAGTACTCCGCCGGGTACACTGCGGATCTGCCATTCACCGGTGCGGGTGACCGGTTGCAGATTGCGCAGTAAGCGGCGATTTTTCTTCCGTTGCAGTAATTCGAGCGCATCAGGTTGGAATTCTGGAGCGATAATAATTTCGGAGAAGATTTCATTTACCGCTTCAGCAAAGGCAAGATCGACCGGACGGTTCACGGCGATGATACCGCCAAAGGGGGCATCACGGTCGGTGGCGAAGGCTGCTTCCCATGCACTGCGCGGATCGGGACCGATGGCCACACCGCAGGGATTCGTATGCTTGATAATCGCCACTGCTGCTCCCTCAGCGGGAGGAAACTCTTCGATAAGTTCTTGAGCCGCGGTCGTATCCAAAATATTGTTATAGCTTAGCTCTTTGCCGTGCAACTGTTGGAAGAACGCACCGAAATTGCCGTAAAGTGCAGCGGCTTGGTGGGGATTTTCGCCGTAGCGCAAGGATTGGTATTTGCGCCATGCCATCGGTAACACGTCAGGGAAGGGATCGGTGCGCAAATAGGCTGCGATCGCTGCATCGTATTCGGCGGTATGGGCAAAGGCCTTTGCTGCTAGCCGCTGCCGTTCGGCCAATGGTACCTCCCCGGCGCGTAATCCGGCCAGTACCCCTGCGTAGTCAGCCGGGTCAACCAGCACGAGTACAGCCGGGAAGTTCTTGGCGGCGGCACGTAGCAGGGCAACACCACCAATATCAATCTGCTCTTGGGCCTCGGCCATCGTTACGCCGGGACGACTGATCGTGGCGGCAAAGGGGTACAGGTTCACAACAACCAAATCGATGGGTTTGAGACCATGAGCAGCAAGTTCGGCCAGGTGGGTTGGTACATCGCGGCGAGCCAGGAGACCGGCATGGATTGCCGGATGCAGGGTTTTGACTCGGCCGTCAAGAATTTCAGGAAAATGGGTGATGTCGCTTACTGCTACTGCCGGGATGCCGGCCTCACGTAAGACACGCTGGGTTTGACCGGTTGAGATAATCTCAACGTCAAGTGCATGTAACTCCTGTGCGAACTCAACAATCCCAGACTTATCGTAAACGCTGATTAATGCCCGCACAGCACGCTCCTCATCAAACAATATCGTCGGTCAGAATCAAAAAAAACCTGCCCCTAGCGACGGGCAGGGTCGCACGCCGACATTGTACCACAGATCACACGAGTAACTCACGGGCACGCTCACGGAGTTGGGCCGCGGCTTGACCGGCGCGGTCGGCGCCGATCAGGCGACGGGCCTCTGCTTCAAATGCATCGGCGGCGGCGAGCATTTCGGCAGCCGATGCACGTGACGGATCGGTCACACCGGCGATCCGGTACGCCTCTTGGAGCAAGGCATTGGCACCGGTGCCGAGATAGCCGGCAGCGATCTGTTCAAACTCAGGGGCTAACGACTCACCGGCAGCGGCTTCGCGCCGTTCGATCAAGCCACTCTGCATTAACTTCGTAATAATCTCAAGAGTTCGCGTCTCACCAATACCACTGCGCTGGGCAATTTGCCCAACCGTGTGTTTTCCGTTGATCATCGTCAGCACGCGCCATTCCTCGGCGTCAAGGCTAATCTCAACACTACCCGAGGCAGGGTTTGGCACGAGACGAGGCACCATCGTCAGGGACGGGGCAGTCTCTTGTTGTTGCGACCACGTCTCTTGGCGATGAATACCCTCCATAATAATCGATTCGTTGCTAGCCGTAATGGTGACTTGGGGCGACGTTACTCCTTCGTGAAAACGGAAGGGACCGCTCGTCACAGTAAAGAAGGCATAGACGGCCTCGAGCGGTGTCAGGCCGGGCAATTTTGCATCGACGATTTTACCATCACGAAAGAAGATCCACCCGGTGAGCCGTTGAGTGCCACGCCGGCCATCAATCTCGACTCCACCGGTCTTCTTACTAAGTTGCAACAACTGAATAATATCGGTGAGTGAGAATTCACTCAAATCACCTGCCAGCGCCATAGTTGCGCCTCACTCACATACCGTTTGTCTGCCAACACTACAGTTTACTAATAACCACCCGACTAATAGCACGTAACGTCTCAAATACACCAACACCTTTCGTTGCAATTGCCTCAATGCGCGGCCAATTCATTTTTTTTACACCTAAGAAATGATCCATCATCTCTACCGGGGCCAGCACATCTGGGGGTAAATCACGTTTGTTGTATTGCAACACGACGGGAAAATCAGCAAAACGCTTATTTTGGCGCGTAATATTCTGGGCCAACTCACGCAGGCTATTGATATTTTCCTGCATTTTCGCTTTGTGTGAATCGGCAACAAACACCACGCCGTCAGCGCCATTCAGCACCGCCACGCGGGTTCGTTCATAGAGCACTTGCCCCGGTACAGTATAAAGGTGGAAGCGTGTCTGAAACCCACGCACTTTACCGAGATCGAGCGGTAGAAAGTCGAAGAAAAGGGTGCGTTCGGTTTCGGTAGCAATGGAAAGCAGATCGCCCTTAACCTCTTTCGGCACCTGGCTGTGGATGTACTGCAAGTTCGTCGTCTTACCGCACATACCGGGGCCATAATAGACGATCTTGCAATGTATTTCACGCGCAGCGACATTGATCAGAGCCATAGATTCTCTCGCGTAGCCGGTCGAACGAAGACGCCGACGCGGCCTATCGGCAGTGCAGGAATGCGGCTAATCGCGGAACAGGAGATCGATAGTATCTTCCATCGACGTGCGGAAGGCCGAACCGAGCACCTCATCGCGTGCTTTGTGTTGCTGGCGCACTCGTTCGAGCACGGCGGCCAACTCGTCGGTAGCCTTCTTGGTCAAGACCTTTACCAACCCGATATGGGTACCTTTGTTGAAGATAATACAGAGAATCCACTGTTCTTCGATCAGGGCGATAAAAATATTTTCGCGGACACCTTGCTGAAACGAGGCTCGAAAATCGCGTTCGCGCAACAGCTTCGCAACTTCGCGCGAGGATGCGAACACACCGGCAATCAATGCACCGAGAGCCGTAATGTCTTGGCGGTCACCATCGCCCTTGGAAGAGATAACCTGACCACTCTTATCGAGGAGAAGTGCATAGTCACTGCCGGTGTCTTCGACCAAGCGGGCGAGACATTCCTCGATCTGAGCAATCTCTTCTGAGGGTACGATGATACTTGTCAACTGTGGATCCATCGCAACCTACCTTCACGTCTGAGAGTGGCGGGAATCGATGCGTTACTTTTCAAAATTATAGCACACTCACTGTTAGATTGCGCTCAGCGCATCGATCATTTCGTCACGATGTTTTGCAGCGAGAAACCGCAAAAGACCCAAATCGTCACGCGAATTTGTTAAGAGTAAGAGCATCGCATCATCGCTGATCGGTTCGATCAACACCAGTCCTTCGTCGTATTCAAGAACTGCCTGTACGGTGCTACCTTTGGCTATTTCACGCCCGAGCGCATCGACCATTGCCAACCCATTGGAGGCAACGGCCCCAATCGCATCAATATCGACCCCGGCGCGTGAGACACTTTCGATCAATAACCCATCGGTCGCAACCACTGCCGCTGCTTCAACGCTCTCGACCATTCGGAATCGGTTGAGAAGCTCTTTCAGCTCACTGCTCATGCTGCCTCGCTCTCGCGTGGATGTCTTTCACCACGCATCGATACCTATTATACACTGTCGTGCAACCACATTGTTTCCAAAGGCGGGGTTAGGCGTCGCCCGTTTGGCCCGAGCGTTCGCGCTCTTTGGGTGGACGCCCGGTCCGAATACTGCGGAGCGAGTCGATGGTGGCGGCCAGTGCGCGATCGGCCCAGCCGTAGATGGTTGGGCGGCTTCTGCGCAATTCGTCGGCAATTTGGGTGACGTTTGCCCGGTAGCCCGGATCGAAGGTGGCGAGATTAATACGAGCTGCCGCAACGATTTGCTGAATCTCTTCGGGCGTGAGATTGTGTTCCCGGATCAGCTTCTTTGCGCGCTTGCCGCTCAGATCCAACTTCATGGCCGATCTCCTCGTCGTTGACGATGGTGTCTGCTGTGCACTTGGTTGGCGCGATCTCCCCTGTGCTAAGGGCAATTGCTTGGGTAGCGCTACTCTTCGTTTCTGTTCGGTGTGAAATATCTATTGGCCGTCTGTACAGATCGGTGACAATTTTATCATGCATCATATGTATTGTCGAGTCGTTGTGTAAATAGTAATTGGCCGGTAGTTGGGTGTTAATAGCGGCACGTGAGGTTGCTGCGGCATGAGTTTCGGATCACTGAGAGGGGTATAAAACACATAGGCGATAGTACTCGCGGTAATCCTTGACAGCACCGGTGAATAACTATGTGAATCGGTGTAAAAGGTTATCCTGAAGAGAAAGGGAGTAGTGTGTCGTTCTATGGTACAATGGCAACGATGACTGACCTCCGCTTACGTCAACGCGAATACCTGTTACAGATCGGTCGTGCCCTGACGGCTCAGCTCGATCTGGGTAGTGTACTGAATCTGGTCATTACTTACGCCGTCGAACTACTCGCCGGGACGCTTGGTTTTATTGCGTTGTTCGACGAGGACGATGGCGTGTTGCGTATTCGCGCCTCGGCTCAATTACCGCGTGAGAGCTGGCCGGCCTTCACACCACTGTTGCGAATTCCGATCACCGATCTCAGTCTCTATGGGCCGCAAGTGTTGCGTGAAATATCGTTGGATACCGGTATTCCACTGCGCCAAATGATCGCCCTTCCCCTCACCGTGCGTGAAGCGCCACTCGGTGTAATTTACGTTTTTCGTGCCGCGCTCAATGTGGCTTTTTCCGCCGATGATCGGCAGATGTTGCAAGATTTCGCCGACCAAGCGGCGATTGCCGTTGGGAATGCACGGTTGTTTCAAAGTGTTTTGCGTGAGAAGCAGCATCTGAATGCGCTCATCGAACAGTCGGCGGATGGGGTGATGATTATCGATGGCCGCTGGCGCATTACCACGTTCAACCATACGATGGAGCAACTGACCGGTTGGTCACGGGACGAGGCGATTGGGCGACCCTGTGCTGAAGTGTTGGGGATCCGCGATGCGCAGGGGGTGAATATCTGTTTGAATGATTGTCCGTTGCAGCGCCATCCCGAACTCGCTAATCCGGTGGTTGAGGGACGCATTACCACGCGCGATGGACGTGAGTTGTTTATCCAAAATCGCTATGCGCCGCAGCGGAATGCACTTGGTATGTTGTTGAGCGCTATTGCCAATGTGCGCGATATTACGGCGCAGAAGGCTGAAGAGGAGCGCCAGAATACCTTTATTTCGGTGATTTCGCACGAATTGCGCACGCCGGTGAGTATTATCAAAGGCTTTGCCGAGACGATGCTTCGTCCTGATGGGCAGTTTACCATCGAGCAGTACCGTGAGGCGTTGCAGGTGATCGGTGAAGAGGCCGACCGGTTAGCCCGTCAGATTCAAGATTTACTCGATGTCTCGCGGATCGCTGCCGGTGGTTTGCGCCTCGAACGGAGTGATGTGTCGCTCCAATTGCTGGTGAAGGAGGTTGTGCGGCGGTTTGCGGCTCAGGTTGATGACCGGATTGAGTTCGAGATCCGTGTTCCTGATGATATGCCCCCGGTCTATGCCGATTACGAGCGGTTACGGCAAGTGTTTACGAATCTGATCGAAAATGCAGTGAAGTATAGCCCCAACGGTGGGACGATCCGGATTGGTGCGCGTGCTGAAGGTGAAATGGCGATAGTTTACGTCGCCGATCAAGGCATCGGTATTCCTCCCGAAGAGCAGGATCTGATCTTTGAGCGTTTCTACCGGGTTGATAACCGGTTACGCCGCGATCAGCCCGGTAGTGGGCTAGGGCTTTATATTACCCGCGCGATTGTCGAGGCCCATGGCGGTCGGATTTGGGTAGAAAGCCAGGTTGGGCGGGGGGCTCGTTTCTTGTTTACGCTCCCGTTGAGCCGGCGTCGGTTACCGGGAGAATAGCACGGAGATAGAGTACATCATGCCTGTTGTTATACCTGCACTCCTCGCTATCTTCGTTCTTGCCTTACTCTTTCGCCAAGCTGCATTGACGTTGTTCACAGTGATGCTCTTGGTAAGCATGGGCGCTGCCCGTTTGTGGCAACGTTGGTCGTTGCAGCGGGTAGCGTACCGCCGTGAGTTGAGCCAGACGCGCGCCTTCCCCGATGATGACGTAACGCTGACAATCACCCTGACCAATCGGAAGCTACTCCCATTAGCCCAGATTCAGATCTTTGACACGATCCCCTCGGGTGTACAGGTGCTCGATGGGCCGGTGATGTTTAGTGGCAGCCGACAGAGCAATCTTCTGCGGCGCAGTACAGGGTTGCGGTGGTACGAGCGGGTGGTTTGGCGCTATCGGTTACGGTGCAAGCGACGGGGTACGTTCCGTTTCGGACCGGCGCAGGCGCAAAGTGGTGATCCGTTTGGGATCTATCGTAGTGAGATGACGTTTGCCGCCGATGCAACACTGCTCGTTTATCCACGGCTGCGCAGTTTGGCCGAACTCGGTTTACCGGCGCGCGATCCGCTCGGCTTGGTTCGCGCATCGGCACTGCTCCGTGATCCGTTACGGGTTGTTGGCGTGCGCGAGTATGCTCCATCCGACCCGTTGAAGGATGTCCATTGGGCGGCAACTGCGCGTACCGGGACGCTACAAACGCGAGTGTACGAACCGACGACGGCGCACGTTGTGGCGTTGGTGTTGGATCTCGATACCTTCGAGTTTTACTTTCAGGGGATCGATCCAGATTTGGTCGAGCATATGATCGGTGTGACGGCAACGTTGGCGCATAGCAGTATCACTGACGGTCATGCGGTTGGTTTGTATGCCAACGGAGCACCCGTCGAAGCAGAACATCTGGTGCGGTTACCGCCTGGACGTAGCCCCAACCAGCTTGCTCAGATCATGGAGACATTGGCTCGACTGACGGCCTATTCCGTTGTGCCCGGCACACGGCTGCTACGCCTGATAACTCCCGAGCTGCATCCCGGCGCTACTATTGTGTTGATCGGTGCCGTTGCATCTGATTCGATTCGGGCCGCGTTGTTACGCTTGCATGAATTGGGGTTCCGTGTGGTCTGGGTCTTCTGTGGTGCGACGGCTGCACCTGCTGTCCCCGGTGTCAATACCTACTGGTTACCGATGCGCCAACAGCAGCACGTAGAGCATGATCCATCTCCCCATACCTCCGGGGGGTAATCTAGATTACAGACAGCTCTTGAGGCAACGTGGTATACTTTCGGCTGTGAGCGACGCGACATTGTTGCGCCGACGGCTATGTATCGCTTAAGGAGACAGGTGATATGCATCACAAAGTTGTTATTATCGGATCGGGTCCGGCCGGTCTGACAGCAGCACTCTATGCGGCACGGGCGAATCTCGAGCCACTCGTCATTCGCGGTCTGCAACCGGGCGGTCTCATTGCTACCACGAGTGAAGTTGAGAACTACCCCGGCTTCCCCGAGGGCATCGGTGGCTTCGAGCTGGCCGAGGCAATGGAGAAGCAGGCAGCTCGTTTTGGTACGCAGTATCTCGATTCTATGGCAACGAAGGTTGTCGTCGATCAGCGACCCTTTATTATTCATACCGACGGCGGGCAGATTGTGACTGCCGATGCGATTATTATCAGCACCGGCGCTTCGCCGCGTAAGCTGGGGGTTCCCGGTGAAGCTGAGCTGGCGAACCGTGGGGTAAGCTATTGTGCAACATGCGACGGTTTCTTCTTCCGCGGTAAGAAGGTCGTCGTGGTTGGCGGTGGTAATAGTGCGCTCGATGAAGGTCTCTTCCTGACCCGCTATGTCGATGAGTTGGTGATTGTCCATCGCCGTGACACACTACGTGCTGATCCGGTGTTGCAAGAGCGGGCATTTAACAATCCTAAGGTTCGCTTTATCTGGAACTCAACGGTAGTGGCGATCAACGGTAAAGACAAGGTTGAGTCGGTAACGCTGCGTAATTTGAAGACCGGTGAGCTGAGCGAGCTACCGACTGATGGTGTCTTTCCATATATCGGCCACGTTCCCAACACCGAGCTTTTCCGTGGTATTCTTGATCTCGATGAAGGTGGTTATATCGTTACCGATGGTCGTACCCGTACTAACATCCCCGGTATCTTTGCCGCCGGTGATGTGGCCGATCACATTTATCGGCAAGCGGTGACTGCTGCCGGTGATGGTTGCCGTGCAGCAATGGAGGCGACGTGGTATCTTGCTGAACAGGAGCACGCACGCGCGAAGGCGACGGCTACCGCATAAGGGTAAGACAGGCGTTCAGGATCACCGTCGTAGTCGGTCGATTTGACGATGAATCGGCCGGTTGACCTCAGTGAGGTAAATGTCCTAAGGTGATAACGTATGTGTAGGACCGTTGTCCCTTGGGTCTTGTGACGGCCACCGGCGCAAGATGGCCGTTCACTTACGCCGTCACTTGATACACCACCTGTCCGTCGAACGACTGAGCCGGTCGGGTGGTTGTCGATGGTATTGTTGGTGTTAGACGGCTTCTGAGTTGGTGCGCGCCTGGGTGATTGTGAGATCGGTGTTTGCACTAGGCAGCGTGAGGGTTGGGTTAAGCCTACCCTCGATAATTTCTGGATGACGGGATGAAACTTTCGTGTAAGTGAAAATCCCATCACATGATTGCGTCTCTTTCTTGAAACTAGCGTACCAGTATGCTACAGTTATACATAACAGCATATACAAGGAGGTGCGCTATGGCAACGACGCCCACCACCGATCTAGATCTCGTTGGTCATGCTCGTGAGAGCTACGAGCATCTTGAGCAGGCCTACATCATCGAATACCTGCGCAGCCAGGGCCTCACGCTCGAGCAAGTCCGTTTGATGCCGAAAGAACAGGCCAAGGAAATTATGCGGGCCGCATCACTCTATGCCTCGACGCAGATGAGTGTAGTTGAGGCACGTGCCCAATTGGTGGAAGAACTGCACGGTGGGCCACGTGCATTGTAAGGGGTGATAACCGTTCTGAGGTGCGGGGAGAAAGTACGTTCTCGTAGAACGTACCTTCTCAGTGTGTCCTGATTCGGCGGCGAAGCTACGCGGTATCACCGCCACGTCGCTGCACCGAGGCATGCACGCGGGGCGATTGAGAGGTGCGCGAACAAACCGTAATCGTCGCTTCCGTTGCGCACGGGCGATGAGCGACGTGGGCGTTGTGATATGAGACAACTAGCGCGAAGCCACGGTGAACCATGCTGGGACGCACCCAATTCTCGCGGATCGCTCCTCCTACGGAGTCGCCGGTGTTTGGCCGGCAACGAACGAGGCGCGCACTGCGCCGGGGCGAATCTGGACGTGACCGGCGTGTGGTATCGTTCATGAGCGAAACCACACTGCCCCATGGTGGGTCCGACCAGCAATGGCGACCTTCCGGGAGGAGAGGGTGCTCCCGGAGGGGGGAATGTGCCGCTTTGCCGTGGCGATTGCGTGTATTTAGAATAGCAGGGAAGCAGTTGAGCGATTAGCTTCCTTTCTCCGTTTATTCAGCCCAATACTGCACGCAAGACAGCATCGGTATCGCGCAAATCAGGGAACAGGGCATCGGGCTGATGAGCCGCCAAATCGGTGAGCGAAAACGGACCGGTGGCGACAGCGACCGTGCGCGCACCGAAGGCTTTACCGCAGGCGATATCTCGGGGGGTATCGCCGATGATTACGACATCAGTACGGTTAAAGGTATGCCGGTAGCGCGCTGTTGCTCGGGCGACGGCAATTGGTGGTAAGGCGAGGCGGTCAAAATGGTCGTCGCCATAGGCACCGGCCTCGATGTCGAGCCACGGTAACAGACCGGTGCATTCGAGCTTGATCTTGGCTGCTGCGGCGACATTGCCGGTTAGCGGTACCTGGTACGCGATGTCCGACAACCCTTGTAAAGCTTCTACCACACCGGCAAAGACGGTCGAGCGCGCGATCAAAGCCTCACGCTGCGTAGTTAATTCAGCGACATAGAGCGCAATAAATTCGCGTAATTGACTATTGATGGCTTCTTCATCAATTGAGGGTAAGCTCTCACGTACAATTTGCCAGTCGGTTTTACCGGCGTATGATGTGCGCTCGATCTGAACCTCTGGCCCAACCAACCGGCGGAGCGCCGTTCGCATTGCATTTGCGGCAATCCCGTCGGTCGAGAGCAGAGTCCCATCCACATCCCACAAGACTAGACGCTTCATCGCAACTCCCGTTGGGGTGGTGTACCTAGCGTTGAGATACGCCACCTAACAACTCAGTAATGGTAAGCAACAACTCATCAAGATCGGTCGGTTTCGTCAAGAAGCGGTTGAAGCCGGCAGCGAAGGCTTTCTGCCGGTCACTTTCGCCCAATCCACTCAGAGCAATAGCCGGGCAATGGCGCAGTTCAGGCCGAGCACGTAACTGTTTGAGCAGCTCAAAGCCATTGCAATCGGGCAGACGCAGATCGATGAGGAAGAGGGTTGGGAGTGAGATGGGTACGGTCAGAGCCGCAGCTCCGGTAGCGGCGACGGTCACATCGAACCCATGTCCGCGGAGGAAGATCGTAAAGAGCTGTTGCATGAGCAGATTATCCTCAACCAGCACGATCTGCATAAGCGCTCCTGCGCAGCCTGAGCCTCAACGCATTACCATCGGCGAGAGGATCGGCTGCCTATCACGGATACACCCCACGGGTCGTATTTGCATCGGCAACCCGTTGCACGGCAAGCAGATAGGCGGCAAGGCGTAACGGGATGTGGCGCTGTTCGGCCATCGCATTCACTTGCTGGAACGCGCCGACGATAATCCGTTCCAGCTTCTCGTTAATATCTTGCTCATCCCAGAAAAATTCTTGTAAGCCCTGCACCCACTCAAAGTACGAAACAATCACCCCACCGGCGTTGGCGAGAATATCGGGGACAATCGGAATGCCACGCTCGCCGAGGATGGCATCAGCTTCGGGTGTCGTCGGACCGTTAGCCCCTTCAACGATCAGTTTAGCCTGGATGCGGTCGGCATTAGCGCCGGTGAGTTGGTTTTCGAGTGCTGCCGGAATGAGCACATCACAGGCGAGTTCGAGCAACTCGTCGCCGCCGATTGGTTCAACACCGGGCGCACGATACCCTTCGAGCAAGCGGTACGGATGTCGGTCGGCGTACTGGCGCATTGCCGGAATATCGAGACCGTGAGCGCAGTAGTAACCACCGGAGGCATCGGACACACCGATCACCTTACAGCCGAGTTGATGGAGCAAGTGCGCAGCCGTGCCGCCGACGTTCCCAAAGCCTTGCACGACAATCCGCAGATCGGACAACGGCCACCCCAGCTTACGTGCCATCTCGCGTACCATCAGCATCACACCGCGCCCGGTCGCTTCGACCCGTCCGAGCGAACCACCGACATTCACCGGCTTGCCGGTGATCACTGCCGGCACGGTATAGCCACGGTGCATCGAGATGGTATCCATGATCCAGGCCATCGTTTGCGCATTCGTACCGACATCGGGCGCGGGAATATCTTTTTCGGGGCCGAGCAAGATGCTGATCTCAGTCGCAAAGCGACGGGTTAAACGTTCCAATTCGCCGAGCGAGAGCTGTTTGGGGTCGACAATCACACCACCTTTCGCACCACCATAGGGAATATTGACTAGCGCGCATTTCCATGTCATCCACATTGCCAGTGCGCGTACTTCATCAATATCGACGCTCGGATGGTAGCGGATCCCTCCCTTGACCGGCCCACGGCTCAGGTTGTGCTGGACACGATAGCCGGTGAAGACACGAGTCGAACTATCGTCCATCTGAACGGGGAAGTTTACCGTCAGCTCACGCTGCGGTACGCGCAGAATAGCCCGAATATCATCGGGTAGGTGCAACATTTCGGCTGCCTGATCGAACTGTTGTTGAGCGACGTGAAACGGATTAATCTGGTGAGACGTCATTGTCTTTTCCTCTTCATTGATGGTTTGCATGAATCCTATTCCTATGATTCGATCAGGTAAGCTCTTTGCGCATATAGATCCAGCCATCCTGACCGAAGAACAGCCGTCCGAGGAGTGAACGGCGAACATACAGAGCGTGAAACCCAATCCGTTCGTACAACATCTGCGCGCCGTGATTCGTCTCACGTACATACAAACCAAGATACGTGAGGGCGCGAGCGCGCGCATCATGCTCGGCCTGGCGCAATAATGCACGGGCTACCCCGCGTCGGCGCCACTCCGGTGCGACGGCGACATCGGCGATGAAGCCTTCGCCTGGTTCGATTTGGTGATCGAGCAGTGATAGGGCAAAGAGCGAACGAAGTGCTCCCCACAGTCCCAACGTTTCAAAAAAAGCCGACTCGGCGAATCCGCCGCTCGGCCCCATCATATCACGAGTACGCAAACTCGTGGTACCGATCAACTGACCGGCATATTCGGCCACCAGCATCCCTTGCAACGCCGACGGACCTTGGCGTCGCCAGCCGGTAGCCAGTGCCTGTGCGCCCCGCTCGCGGTCACGTGGACCAAATGCAGCACCGAACGTATCGGCAAAGGCATCGCGGTGAAGGGCCACGATGGCATCAATATCACTAAGACGCGCCGGACGAATGAGCACATCATCGGCTGACGCGCCTATAGGCGAAGTGACAACGGCATACATACACTACGCTGGTCTAGTGAGCGTTGAGTTCGGCCAGTCGTAATTCGAGGCGGTTGGCAATATCGCGATACATGTTGCCACGTCGTTCGGCAGCAGCGAGCTTTCGCTGTAAAAAGATAATGTATCCCAACGCTGTGAGCAGTGCAAACAAAGGTATCCAGCGCATGGAGTATCCTCCTTATAGCCTGATCGCACCGTATTCTAGCGTAGGCGAGGCAGACTTTCAAGCCGGTTATTCGGCATGTCGTCGGTAACGTTGGCGCCAGGCATGATAAATGGCAATACTACCGGCGACAGCCGCATTGAGCGAACCGATTTGTCCAACAATCGGTAAGCGCACCAAAAAATCGCACCGTTCGCGTACTAAGCGAGACATACCGGTGCCTTCGGCACCAATGACGAGCCCAAGTGGGAGATCAAGATCAACCGCGTCTATATCTTGTGCTGCTTCATCTTGCTCAAGACCAACAACCCAAATCCCGTTGCGTTGCAACTCCTCGATGGTCTGCGATAGGTTAGTCACTATAGCAATGCGGAGATGTTCAACCGCACCACTGCTGGCATTCACCACTGCTGGCGTAATTTCGGCGGCCCGCCGACCCGGAATGACGATTCCGTGACAGCCAACCGCTTCAGCGGTGCGCAGAAGGGTACCAAGATTCTGCGGGTCTTGCAGATGATCAAGCAACAATAAGAGGGCTGCTTCGCGGCGGGCGTTAGCAAGGCTGAGACATTCATCGAGTTCAACGTAGGGGTAGGGACCGGTTTCGAGCATGACGCCCTGATGATTTGCTTCGCGCAACTGGCGGTCGAGTATCTGCCGTTCGATTCGTTCGATGGGAACACCGGCCTGTTCGGCGAGCCGGATAATGTCGGCGATGACACCACTTTCCTGGACACTACGTGAAACAACTAAACGGCGCAACATGCGACGTCGAGCGCGGAGAGCCTCGCGTACCGCGTTGCGCCCATAGAGCAACTCGGAGGTCATGGATTACTCACTCATCATTCAGTCAGACACCACGTGTACCCTTGATACTCTGGCAATTACCCATCAGTTGTGGGCGTGTACTTTTTTACAACCCGAGTGCATCTTTAATATGACCGAACAACCCCTTATCGCCGTGGTCGTGATCGTGGGATGAGAAGGTTTGGGCCAATTCTTGGAACAAACGGCGTTGTTGATCGGTCAGCTTAGTTGGTACCTCAACACGGATCACCACAATCTGGTCGCCACGACCTTGTTGACGCAGGTAGGGTACTCCTTTCCCGTGGAGACGGAACGTTTGACCGTGCTGGGTACCGGGAGGCAGTCGCAGTCGCTCCGTCCCTTCGAGGGTCGGTACACTCACCTCACCGCCGAGGGCCGCTTGGGCGACATTGATAGTCAGGTTGAGAATAATGTCATTCCCTTCGCGCTCAAAGATCGGGTGCGGCTGAATATCGAGCGCCACATAGAGATTACCAGGTGGTCCCCCGCGTGGTCCGGCTTCACCCTCACCACTAATCCGAATCTGCTGCGAACCATCGACTCCTGCGGGTACCCGCACGGTAATCCGACGGGTCTGGCGCACACGGCCTTCGCCACGACATTCGCGGCAGGGAATAGGGATGACGTACCCGGTCCCACCACACACATCGCAAGTCGTGACAGTCACCATATTAAAGATAGGGGCACGCTGGCGAATCTCACCGGTACCGCCACAACGTGGACAGCGCGTCGGCTCGGTGCCCGGTTCGGCACCAGAACCACGACAGGCCGGGCAGGTTTCGAGGCGGCGGAATTCTATCTCCTTTTCCGTTCCGAAGACCGCTTCTTCAAACGTCAGGTGCAATGTATAGCGCAGATCGGCACCGCGCATTGGGCCACGTGTACTCCGGCCTACACCGGCAGCACCGAAGAACGCATCAAAGATCGAGCTAAAGGGATCGACGCCGCTGAATGGATCGGCACCCACTCCACCAAAACCGGGCGGATTGTGACCAAAGCGGTCGTACATCGCCCGCTTTTGTTCATCAGAGAGGACTTCGTAGGCTTCGTTAATCTCTTTAAACTTCGCCTCAGCATCGGGCGATTTATTCACATCGGGGTGATACTGGCGGGCCAGCCGGCGAAACGCTTTCTTGATTTCGTCGGGCGTCGCGCTGCGACTCACCCCGAGAACTTCGTAGTAATCACGTTTGGCACCCGTCGTCATACGGTTTCCTCGTTACGTGCGCTGCCGGCCACCGCCAGCCCTTAGTTTTCTACCTGTTCACCTGTCACCGTGCCGGCAGCGTTGTTTGTTTCCGTTGTGGTGATATGCTGTAATGCTACTGCCAGCTCGGCGATCCGATTACGAATCGCCTGTTCATCATCATCGGCCAAGACGCTACGGAGCGCGATCATCTTCTCTTCGACGGTACTCCGCACGGTCGGATCGAGATTCTCACCAGCTTCACGCAGTGCCTTTTCGGCTGCATACAGGGTGCTATCAGCCTGATTCCGAGCTGCCACCAGTTCACGCCGTCGGCGATCTTCTTCGGCGTGCAGTTCAGCATCGCGCACCATCTGTTCGATCTCTTCCGGTGATAAACCCGACGAGGCCGTAATCGTGATGCGCTGCTCTTTGCCGGTAGCCTTATCACGGGCGCTCACGTTCACAATTCCATTGGCATCGATGTCGAACGTCACTTCGATTTGTGGGACACCGCGCGGTGCGGGTGGAATCCCTGACAGTTCAAAGCGGCCAAGGCTCTTGTTATACTGTGCTTCTGCTCGTTCTCCCTGCAAGACGTGAATCTCGACGCTGCTCTGGTTATCGCTGGCGGTCGAGAAGATTTGGCTCTTGCGGGTCGGAATAGTCGTATTCCGCTCGATAATCGGCGTCATCACGCCACCGAGGGTCTCGATGCCAAGGGTCAGTGGCGTCACATCGAGCAGTAAGACATCCTTCACTTCACCGCCAAGGACGCCGGCTTGAATGGCTGCACCAATTGCCACCACCTCATCAGGATTGACGCTGCGGTTCGGTTCTTTACCGAAGAAATTACGCACCGCAGCTTGAATCGCCGGCATACGGGTCTGACCACCGACCAAAATAATTTCATCGATTTGATGGGGTTGCAACCCGGCGTCGCGGAGTGCTTGCCGCACCGGTCCCATGCTTCGTTCGATCAGGTCGGCACAGAGTTGTTCAAGGCGGGCACGGGTGAGGGTCACACTCAGATGTTTTGGCCCACTCGAGTCGGCGGTGATGAACGGCAAGCTAATCTCGGTCTGCATCAACGTACTGAGTTCCATTTTTGCCTTTTCCGCTGCCTCTTTCAGGCGTTGGAGAGCAACCCGGTCAGTGCGCAGATCGATCCCGTTTTCCCGCTGAAACTCATCGGCCAGCCAATCGATAATCCGCTGGTCAAAATCATCACCACCGAGATGGGTATCACCGCTGGTGGCCTTTACTTCGACCACACCCTCACTCAGCTCGAGGATACTGACGTCGAAGGTACCACCACCCATATCGTAGACGACGACCAGTTCATCTTTGCCTTTCTTATCGAGACCGTAAGCCAGCGCACTGGCGGTTGGTTCATTCACGATCCGCAGCACTTCAAGACCGGCGATCTTGCCGGCATCTTTCGTCGCTTGGCGTTGGCTATCGTTGAAATAGGCTGGTACGGTAATCACCGCCTGCGTTACTGGCTCGCCGAGATATGCCTCAGCATCGGCTTTGAGCTTTTGCAGCACCATCGCCGAAATCTCCGGTGGGGCGTACTCGCGGCCGGCCATCAGCACGCGCACATCACCGTTGGGTGCAGCGGTCAGTTGATACGGCACCAGTTCCTTGTCGCGTTGGACCGACGGCTCATTGAACTTACGGCCAATGAACCGTTTGACCGAGAAGATAGTATTTTCCGGGTTGGTAATGGCCTGTCGGCGTGCAACTTGACCAACGACTCGTTCGCCTGATTTGGTAGTTGCAACGACCGAAGGGGTCAACCGCGATCCTTCGGCATTGGGAATAACGACGACATCACCGCCTTCAACGACTGCCACAACCGAGTTGGTTGTGCCAAGATCGATTCCGATAACTTTCGGCATGAGAATAAGACCTTCTGTATCCTATCGGATTCCAAGATAGTATCACACACAGTTCTCGGCAGTAGGCCGTCGAGTCGCTCGTTTGCTCACTCGCGATATAAAGCGATGTATGATTTTACCCACGGCCAACCTTGACCATACTCGGTCGAATGACACGGTCGTGCAGGAGATAACCGCGCTGTAATTCAGCGATGACCTTACCCTCCTGCCCTTCCGCATCTTCATAGATCACTGCCTCGTGCAGATTGGGGTCAAAATCTTGCCCCAGCGCCTCGATCGGCTTCACACCCTCACTTTCAAGCATAGTACGCAACTTATGTGCGATAAGTTGCGTTCCCTGCCACCACGGTGTTTCGGCAATCTCAGGCGGCACGTTAGCGATGGCCCGCTCGAAATCATCGAGTACCGGAAGCAGTTTGAGAATAATCGCCGCACCGGCATTGCGGATCAATTCGGCCCGCTCGGTTTCAGTACGACGTTTGAAATTGCGATAATCGGCTACAGCGCGCATCCACTGATCTTTATACTCAGCGGCTTGCGCTTCGGCTTGGGCCAAGCGCTGTTGCAGATCGGCGATCACCGCTGCCGGATCGGTCGGTGTGTCGGTCGTAGTTGGCGCAGCATCGGTGGCAATCGCTTGATCGCCAGCAGTTGCCGACTCGGCAGGAGCTGCTGTGGTCTGCTCCACATTCATTTCAGGTTTTACGTCTTCTTGGTTTACCATAGGTTCCTCATCAAACCAATACTATGTATCAGGCACGTTGTTCATCCTCGTATGCAGGTGTTACCTCCGAGGGACGTGCTTGAACATTGTAGAGTTCGGCCAATAAATTATTCATCAACGACGCGATGTAGCGCACCGTCGAGATTGAGCGTGGATAGGCCATACGGGTCGGGCCGATCACGCCGAGCACTCCGGCGATGACACCTTCGACACCATAGCGAGCCAGGATCACGCTATAATCTCGCATTGTATCTTCACCGTGCTCACCACCGATGATCACCTGGACGCCGCCGGAAGCCAGCGCTTGCGGGATGAGCGGACCAAGACCGCGTCCGCTCTTCAGGATCTCAAGGGTGCGACGCATCCGTTCGATCACTCGTTCGGCGTCATCACGCCCGCTCGCAGGCGAAAATTCCGGCTGGCTAAGCATTTCGAGCAAGCCATCAGAATAGATCTGTTCTTGCTCCTGCTCCTCGAACGCGATCATCGCCCGCACGATGAGATCGACCAAGCCGCGTTCAAAATCGCTGAGCGGGATACCGTTGAACGTCGCGGCTGTAGCCAACTCCTCGACGCGGGTGAGGGTGGCATCGGCAAGCAGATCACTCACCAAACCGGCTGCTCGACGGAGGTCTTCTGGTGTGCGCCATGGTTCCACCGCGAGCGTTTGCTGTTTGACGATACCGCCGTGGAACACGATCACGGCCAGGGCCATTGTCTCGTGAATCGAGATCAACTCAAGGCTTTTGAAGCGCAGTTGTTCAGCACGTGGCGCGGTGGCAACCGACGCATTGTGGGCCGTGCGGGCAAGCACCGCACAAGCCAACTGTACCCATTGATCGAGTTCGCCGCGCACCTGATAGAACTGATGACGGATCATGCGCTGCTCGGTAGGCGACAGCGATGTGCGCTCCATCAGGTTTTCGACAAAGAAGCGATACCCGGCATCGGTTGGGATGCGACCGCCCGATGTGTGGGGATGGGTAAGAAAGCCTAGCTCCTCAAGGGCAGCCATGTCGTTCCGTACCGTTGCCGGTGAAACGGGGAGGCGGTATTTGCGCACCAACGTTTCGGAAGCAACCGGTGTGGCTGTGTCGACAAACTCCTGAATAACCAGCTTGAGTATTGTCTGCCGGCGTTCGGTCAGCGGTCCGCTCATCGCTGTATCCTGCCTCACTGGTTGATGATTAGCACTCGTGAGGCGAGAGTGCTAAGGCTTGTAATGTAAAAGGTTGGCGTGCATCTGATGCACGCCGATACAGAGTATACCACAAGTTAATGCAGTTGTCACGAGGGGACAACGATGTGTGTGAACGTGTGAAAGGTGTCACTTTTGTATAACGTGAGACTTGCGTTATATAATGAAGTGCTCAACCGCATAAACAGATGGAGTGGTAGGGTTATGGTAATGGAACGTTTTGCCGCCTATATGGTCGAACACCAGGCGCGGTTTCGTGCCGAGCTGGCGGAGCTTGTACGTTTACCTTCGGTATCGGCGCAGAATCGGGAGATTACCGAAACGGCGACATTTGTCGAGCAACGCTTGCGCCGTCTTGGTGCTGAAACCCGCTTGCTCAGCGCTGATGGTGGTAATCCGCTGGTCTACGCGACAATTGGCAATGGGCCACGCACATTATTGATCTACGACCATTACGATGTGCAGCCGGCCGAGCCTCTCGAACTATGGTACACACCGCCGTTTGAGTTGACCGAGCGTGACGGGAAGCTTTACGGGCGTGGGGTAGCCGACAACAAAGGGAATTTGATGCTGCGTATTCAAGCAGTTGAGGCGTGGCTGGTGACCGAAGGGGCGTTACCGATCCGGATTGTTTTTGTGGTGGAGGGTGAAGAAGAGGTTAGCTCGAAGACGTTGCCGGCGGTGTGTCGCACGTATGCCGATCTGTTCCGGGCCGATGGTTGCTTATGGGAGACGGGCGGGGTCGATCTGAGCGAACGCCCGGTTGTTACCTGCGGGGCGAAGGGAATTCAGTACGTGGAGTTGGTGGCACGAGGGGCAAGCTACGATTTGCATTCCTCGTATGCGACTTTTGTCCCTAATCCGGCATGGCGTTTGACGTGGGCCTTGAATACCCTCAAAGGGCCTGATGGCCGGATCCGCATCCCCGGTTTCTACGACCGGGTACAACCGCCGTCGGCTACCGATATGGCGGCACTCGCAACTATTCCGGCCGGTGATGATGAGACGTTGTTAGCCGATTTCGGCCTTACAGCGTTCCTGGATAATGTGCGTGGGATCGAACGTCTGCGTCGGCATCTCTTTGAACCGACCTGCACGATCTGTGGTTTGGTCAGTGGGTATACCGGTGAAGGTAGCAAGACAGTTTTGCCGAGCGAAGCACGGGCCAAGCTTGATTTTCGTCTCGTACCCGATATGGACCCAGCCGAGGTATTGCACCAGTTACGCCGTCATCTCGATGCGGAAGGCTTCAGTGACATCGAAATTATTGATTTGGGTGGTGAACATCCGGCGCGTAGTCCACTCGATGCGGCGATTGTCCAGGCGGCGGTAGCGTCGGCACGTGACGTGTATGGTTGCGAACCGATCCTCTACCCAACGATGGCCGGTACCGGTCCGATGTACCCACTCTGTACAGCGTTGGGGACGCCGGTGGCGAGCGGAGCCGGTTGTGGTTATCACGGTTCGCGGGTGCATTCGCCAAACGAGCATATCCGGTTGGCCGACTATGAGCGCGCAATGCGCTGGATGGGAAGTTTGATCAAGCATTTTGCGAGCTGATGTCTTCGAGTGGTGAAGGACACCCCCGCTCGTCGTAGGTGCATAGCGTTGCTATGCACCTATGGGGAGAACGATAACGCCGCTTGATCGTATGCCGCCGGTAATCTTGCCCGAAAATGCAACAAGCGCATGCCGTTCAGGGTTACGAGCAGTGAAGCACCGACATCGGCAAGGACCGCCATCCACATTGTACCGAGGCCGGCGAGCACCAGCCCAATGAAGAGAAGTTTGACCCCAATGCTAAACACAACATTTGCGGCGATGGTGCGGAGAGTTTGGCGGCTAAGCGCGATGGCAAACGGCAACTGATGCAGATCACCGCTTAATAGGGTTATATCGGCAGTTTCCATTGCCTGCGTTGTTCCCCCGGCACTCGCACTGATGGCAATGCCGACATCGGCTGTAGCCAATGCCGGTGCATCATTGATCCCATCGCCCACCATTGCCACCGCACCAGTCGTTTGGCGCAATGCTTGCACGGTTTGGGCTTTGTCGGCCGGTAACAAACCGGCCCGCACGTCATGGACGCCCAACTCGGCAGCGATACGCTCGGCAGTGGCCGTATCATCACCGGTCAACATCACGATGCGCAGCCCCTGATCGCGGAGGTGGGCAATTGCACTCCGACTCTCTTCACGAATGGTGTCGGCTACCGTAATAGTGCCGCGGTATTGACCATCGACCCCGACCATTAACGGGGTGCGACCTAATTGACTATCGCGTTGTGCGGCAAGGCAGTGCCATTCATCGTGCGTCACTACTTGATCGAACATGCGATGACTACCGATGAACACTTCGGTCCCGTTCACTACCCCACGGACACCCTGCCCAACCAAGGCACGCACCTCTGCCGCTGGTGGTAAGGTTAGGCCACACGTAGTAGCTGCATTGACAATCGCATACGCGAGTGGGTGTTCTGAACGGAGTTCGACTGCTCCGGCCAATGTTAACAATTCATTACACGCCGGACAATGGCCAAGCGGTGCCTCAGGGTTCGTGCAGCCAATCGTGCGCAATACCACAACTGCCGGTTTGCCGGTCGTGAGGGTGCCGGTCTTATCGATGGCAATCGTCTGTACACGCGCTAACGCTTCGAGATACGCTCCACCTTTGATCAAGACACCATGGCGGGCAGCCGTGCTTAGGGCACTGACAATACTCACCGGCGTACTGATCACCAAAGCGCATGGGCAAGCGACGACGAGTAGGGCTAAACCACGGTAGAACCACCCAAACGTGTCGGGGGTTGGATTCCAGAACGGTTGGCCGAAGAAAAGTGGTGGCACCGTAGCGACAATGGCGGCAAGCAGAACGACTAATGGCGTGTAGATGCGGGCAAAACGGTCGACAAATCGTTGAATCGGTGCTCGTCGTTCTTGTGCTTCTTGCACCAGATGGATCATGCGAGCCACGGTACTCTCGGCGGCGGGTCGCGTGACAATCACTTCGATGCTTCCCTCGCCGTTCATCGTTCCGGCAAACACTTCATCACCGACACTCCGCTCGACGAGGCGGCTTTCACCGGTAATCGGTGCCTGATTGACGAACGAACTCCCGGCGGCAATCGTGCCATCAACTGGGATCCGCTCGCCAGGTCGGACGATAATGCGGTCGCCGGGGCGTAGGGTCTCCACGACGACCACCTGTTCATCGTCAGGGGTGATGAGGGTAGCAGTCGGTGGTGTCAGTTCAAGCAGGCTGCGAATGGTATGACGAGCGTGGTTGGCTGTGTATCCCTCTAACGCCTCGCCAATCGCATAGAGCACCATCACCAACCCAGCTTCGACATACGCACCGATGATGATCGCACCGATAGCTGCGATGGTCATGAGGGCGTCAATACTCAACTCACGATTGGTTCGTAACACGCGCCATGCATGTTGGGCAATTGATGGTCCTACCAGTGCCAGGCCACCTAACGCGAGGACATCAATCCACCACGCTTCCCAACCGAGTATCTCGTGCAACACGATTCCCGGTATGACAAGGAGTAATCCGATGAGCGCCGGTCTTGTTTCGCGACTACTCAACATAAAACGTAAGAATGCGGGTGGTGGCTCGCTCACTGCGGATGTCGTTGGTCGGGCTTCGTACCCTAATTCACGCACACGAGCAATAACTGTTTCAGGGTCAACATCACCGGTGATGTGCAACTGCTCAGTAGTGAAGTTCAAATGACACGTCTTCACTCCTGCGAGCCGGGCTACCCCGCGTTCGACGGTGCGTGCGCAATCGGGACAATCCATTCCTTTAATTGTAAACCGCTGGTTGTGCATCATGTTGTTCCTCAGCAGTGCAAAAAAAGCGATTTATGCCTTTACTCTAGCGCATTCGGCGATAAAGTCAAGGGAAGTAAGAAAAAATGACACTATGTCTTAGTTGTGAGATGGCAGGTTTTCGTTGTATAGACGTTGTCTCAGGGGAGAGGCGTTGCCGGTTGGTAAAAATAATCGATGGTGTAACACGAATATTACGGCAATTACGTTACTATTGTAAATTATTCTGCTTTAGAAAATCGGTAACGTTATTAAAAGCATTCAAAAAGAGGGGTGTGCCGGCGAATGACAGTGGTGAAACCGGTCCGATGGTCATAAATGAATACTCACGACTATCGCTATCGATGGCAGAATGAGGATCGCGGAAAAGCTGATAGAGATCGAGCGCATTCCCGCGCCCGCCAACTAATTCGCTCAAAGCACGGAACTCGGTTCCCATGCTCAAGCCGAATCCGAAGAAGAAGATGCGCAGTTGTTCGATTATTTCGCGGTGTAGACTTGAGAGGGTTTGGCTGATAAACATCCAGCCAACGCCGTATTTGCGGGTCGTGCGCACGGCATCGATCAAAAAGGTGCGCACCGCTTGTTGTTCCTCATTGCTCGGTTCTTCCCGTGGTGCGATGCGGTGGGCTTCGTCGATAAGAACGAGTGTGTTGAGACTGCGATTTTGCCGGTACGAGCGCTCAGCAGCGTGGCGAATGCCTTCGAGAAGCCGTCTCATGACTAACGCCTGGATAGTGTCGTTCCACACAATGCCGGAGGGCAACGCGGTGTCATCAATTTCGGCCACTCCAGGCAGAGTGAGTTGGTTTTTGGATGTAGGCTTTGATGCAAGTGATTGTTCCTCGGAGAGATCAATCACCACCACTGCTCGTTGACCTTGACCGGTAAAGAGATTTTCTAGCAGATGGTCAACGGTTTGAGCCTCTTGGCGACGTTGATGAAACAGTTGGGTAATCGGTAGCCATGCCTGCCGATAGATCGTATCAGGAACGAGACGATGCATTTGTGTAAGCACTTGGTCGCGTTTGTCTTTGGTTCCATAAATTCGAGTCAAGTTTTGCTCTTTCTTTAAGATTTCCCACACACTATCAAACGTTTCTCTAAGGTGTAGATCGGTAAGTTTCTTTTTCCCCTCTAAATGCTCTCGCACAACTTCAGCGGCCTGTTTTTGGTTTTGTGAGGCTTTGATCCCAAGTCGCTGAAAGAAGCCCGAATTGCCCAAAATCTGTTCAAAAAGGTCCCACCGATCGAGGACTAAGTTTCGAATGCCGATAACTTGCACGTTTCTTCCCAACTTTTGCAGGATAGATTGCATAGGCAAACGAAATGATCCTGTTCCGGTATGGTCACGCATATCTTTGGCAAATTCGCCCTGCGGATCGATTACGAGGAGCCCCATTTCACGGTGACGTGCATACGCCAACAAGATCATTTTGGCGAGGACCGACTTCCCCGATCCGGTTTTACCGAAAATACCGAGATGGTATGCCTCACCTGCCCCATCGAGTCCACTACCAAAATGTTTAAACCAGCACGGTAATAGAGGGGTTGATCCGTAGATATGTCCAAGGTAGAACAATTGCTGTTTGAAGAGCGCCAGGAGTTCATGCAAAATAGCGTCGGTGACCAAATAAATCGGGGTCCCGGTTGGTGGTACGGTGCCTAGCATATCAGGCCGGTACGTGCCACTCCTGGCTGCAAATACCGCACTGATCGTCATTTCACCGAGGTGTGTATCTTGCCGTTCACTCACCGTATCGATCCGGCCGCGCTGGCGAATCAAGCTACGCATGGTTGGGTCTTCGTGCCACACGTTGCGCAGCTTGATTTCGGTGATCTGACCAAGAGCATAGTGGGGTACACCGTCTTGCATATACCGAAAGATCGCCAGTTCTCCGATCAGCTTTTTATGAATAGCACTGGCGAGGATGTCAAGTGCAAGTTCTGAGGTGGAGGAAGGTGAGCCGATGACACCAATCCGCTCGGCTTGATCAACGAGTTGATCGAGACGCTGATACATTGGTTACACTCCTGACTCGGTGCGGTAGCCGTGTAAACTGATAAATACGTCGTTGATGTCACCTTGGTAGTGTTCGGCCATTTGTTGACCGGCAATTTGGCGCAATGTTGGGATTGCAATGGCAAGACGTTTGACCATCCGGTCGGCCATGTAGAGTGGGTACGGTTCAAGTACTGCTGGGGTCCCACACTGATGGCGAATCCCGTGTAGGACCTCGGCGAGGCGATGACGATTATTCGCAACCGCCTGTGCCATCTCTAGGCGTAGTGCCGGTAACCACTGGAACGGTCGGTAGTAGACCACTTGTATGGTAGATAACGCCTGGATAATCTCGTTTGCGATTGGACGCAATGATGGTTCAACATTGAGGTGCCACGGTTCGTTGGGCTGTTGAAGGGACACCGGCTGCGTATACTCACTGGCTGCAAGCAAAAAACTGAGCACACTGCGATCGTCGTGCGCCGATGACCAATTGAGGTAGTGACCGATCTCGCGACGGGTCGTGTATTTCGGGATGCTGATCCAACAACGGTCGCTCCGTTGGGCTTGTAAAATGGAGTGGTACGCTGTGAGAAAGGCTGGAATCTGTTCTAAAAAATATTGTGTGGTTTTCAGATGACCGGTCTCGCGACATTTATTCAACGCTTGATTAAAGTAGATCAGCGGGGTCGTTAGTGAACCGTCGAGCAACACAACCTGATGGGGTGCCTCGTGAGCCAGTTGCAGTTCAAACCCCATCATCAAGGCGCGCAGAATAGTACCGGTATCGCTATCGTGGACTTCGGCTTCAATCCACGCTCGATGCCGTGGTTCTGGCCAGTAGCGTGTTTCGGATGGCGGCGTTAGCCCTTCCACCGCTACGGCGGCTGCGGCCACAAGATCGCTGGCGAGTAAGCGCTCGACTGCATACGCACCATCAATACCACAGGTGGTAGGGATAGTTGGGTATGCGAGATCGGCTTCACGTCCGAGTAGTTTGGTCTCCGTCAATAGACGGCGCCACTGTTCGTACTGCTGGCGGAGGTGCTGAAAGTCGCTGAGCAGATGCTGACTCAAATCGGCTGAGCGATGCAGCAACTCAGCGACGAGCGCGGCGGGTAGTTCCCCAAAAACTCGATCAGGTACCTCGTTCATAAACCACCTCGCTAGGAGCGAGTAGGATTCGATGACGTAAGTCTTCTTTACACCACGATTGCCACTGGACCCGTTCAGCACGTGGTAACAGCCAGCGTGATCGCCACCAGGCTGCCAAGGTTGCGAAGGGTAAATCGCGATACTGCGGTTCGCTTGTTCTCCCTTCAAGATAATCTTCAAGGTTATCAATGAGACGGAACAAGAATACCTCTCGCTTTACGCCGTGTTGGAGTAACGAGGCAGAAAGACCGAGTCGTTCCAATGCTCTGACTATTGTTTGCCATGTTCGACGAGGACCAACACCGAATCCGCCACGGGTCGAAATCCCCTGCTGTTCCAGAAATGTGCGGAAGAGCGGATACAATTCGATAAGGTGAAAGCTGCCGTATCCTTCCGTAAAACCAATCGACTCGGCAATGCTGAGGTGGTGATAGCGCAAGCGGTTGTAAATGCTGCTCCGTCCAAACGCACTGGTGGTGGTGAGGGCGACGAGGTGAGGTGGTAGGATACGCTGTTCCATCTCGGTTGCCCGTTGTTCGTATTTTCGCCGGTAGGCAGCACGGATTTCATTCGCTGCGGCTGCATAGGCGATCAGTTTTCCGCCCAGCAATCGATCGTATGGCGGGACGGCGCCGAGCGTTTGAATATCCATTGTTTGGTTTACCAGCTCGGTTTTTTTGTCTGGCGGGTAGCGAAACAGGCGATCGCGTGATGGAAAACTCAGTGGTGGTGATTGGAGCGCAAGAATACCAATCAGTTTCTGATTGGTATGATCAAAAACGAGGAAGCGTAATCGTCGTCCATACCCTTTCGAGAGCGGAATCGACCAGAGTAAGCGAGCAATCCGAAAGAGATTGGCGTGGTCTTTGGTACGCACTTCGACCAGCTCTGGCTGGATGTGCATCGGGTCAACCTCTTCACCATCTGCGAAGTAGGGAAGATACCGATCCAGATGCCGGTGCAGCCAGGCTTGATGGGCGGCTCGTTCGACGTTGGTTGCCGGTTGATGTAAGAGCCGGATCGCCTCTTTTTCGGTTGCTTGGAGTGACAAGACGCCGGTATGCGATAGTTCAAACCCACACGCTTGTAATCGTTGGATGACGAGACGTTTGAGTTCGTTCGCGTTCATAAGAGTAGCTCTATCATCATCATCTTTACTGTGAGATTTCATGTATCATACCCTATTTCTGCGCTAACGTTCCTGCTGAGATGGTGTGATGGCTTCTTAAGTACCATCATCTGGTGCATACTATGCTATACTTGCGTATGCAACCAATTGTTCATCCGCCAGTCAGGCGAGGAATACGATGACCAGCACACCTATTCGGATTGGAGTATTGACCAGCGGTGGCGATGCACCAGGCATGAATGCCGCAGTACGTGCGGTGGTCCGTACCGGAATTAGTCACGGCTGCGAAGTATACGCTATCTACGAGGGATATAAGGGTCTGATCCAAGGCGGCACGTTGATCCGACGAATGGATTGGAGTTCGGTCGGTGGTATCATCCAGCGCGGGGGCACGATCATCGGGACGGCGCGCAGTGCTGAGTTCCGAACGCGCGAAGGACGACGGCAGGCGGCGGCGAATCTGGTGACACTTGGGATTGACCGATTGGTGATCATCGGTGGTGATGGCAGCTTGACCGGAGCCGATCTCTTTCGTCGGGAGTGGCCGGAGTTGTTGGCCGAGTTGGTAGCGGCGGGTACGATTAGCGAAGCCCAAGCGGCGGCGCATCCGCATTTACGCATTGCCGGGATTGTGGGGAGCATCGACAATGATTTCTGTGGCACCGACATGACTATCGGTGCTGATACCGCTCTCCACCGGATTACCGAGGCGATTGATGCGATTAGCTCGACGGCAGCGAGCCATCAGCGTACCTTTGTGATCGAAGTTATGGGGCGCAATTGTGGCTATCTAGCGCTGATGGGAGCGATTGCCGGTGGCGCCGATTGGGCGTTTATTCCAGAGATGCCACCGCAGATGGACGACTGGGAGCAGCACATGTGTGATGTGTTGCGGATCGGACGGGAGCATGGGCGGCGCGATAGCATTGTAGTGGTGGCTGAAGGTGCGTGCGATCGTCACGGCAAGCCGATTACAGCCCACTATGTCAAGAAGGTCCTTGAGGAGCGCTTAGGTGAGGATACGCGCGTGACTATTCTCGGCCACGTGCAACGCGGTGGTGCGCCGAGTGCGTTTGATCGCTGGATGAGTTCGTTGTTGGGGGCAACAGCTGTTGAAGAGTTGCTGAGCGCGGATGCCGATGCTGAGCCGAAGCTGATCGGTTTGCGGGAAAATCGGGTCGTGCGGTTGCCGCTCATGACGTGCGTGAGCGATACGCGGCAGGTGGCTGAGGCCATTGCCCAACACGATTATGAGCGAGCTATCGCGATGCGTGGGAATAGTTTTGTCGAGGCGTATCGTACCCTTGGGACCCTCATTCAGTCCCAGCCCTCGCCCCCCGACCGCTTGCGGCGCGGTCACCGGTTCGCTGTGATGCACAGTGGTGGCCCGGCGCCGGGAATGAATACCGCGGTCCGGGCAGCAGTACGGATCGGGATTGATCGGGGTCATACGATGCTTGGGGTGCGCAATGGCTTTCAGGGCCTGATCGATGGTGATATCTTTGAAATGGACTGGATGAGTGTCAGTGGTTGGGCAACGATGGGCGGCGCCGAACTCGGCACCAATCGTAAGATTCCCCAAGGTAGTGAGTTGTACCAGATCGCTCGTAATATCGAACGATTTGGGATCGATGGAATCTTGATGATCGGTGGTTGGACCGGTTATCAGGCAGCGTACAAACTCTACAGCGAGCGGCATATTTTTCCGGCGTTCAATATTCCTATTATTTGCTTGCCGGCAACGATTGATAACAACCTACCCGGTTCTGAACTTAGCTTGGGGGCCGATACAGCGCTCAATAGTATCGTTCATGCGGTTGATCGAATTAAGCAGTCGGCGGTGGCGTCCCGGCGGTGTTTTATTGTCGAGGTGATGGGGCGCGATTGTGGGTATCTTGCGCTGATGAGTGGTCTCGCCACCGGTGCCGAACGGGTCTATCTGCCTGAAGAGGGGATTAACTTGCGCACGTTGCAATCAGATCTCGATGAGATGATGGAGTGGTTCCGACGTGGTAAACGGTTGAGTCTGATTATCCGCAACGAGAAGGCTAATCCGGTCTATACGACCTCGTTTATCTGTTCACTGTTTGAAGAAGAGGGTGGCAAGCTGTTTGAGGTGCGGCAGGCAATTCTCGGTCATTTGCAGCAGGGTGGTGATCCATCACCGTTTGATCGGATTCAGGCAACACGCCTGGCCGTCCGCTGTATTGAGTTTCTGATCGAGCATGCCGATCGGCAGGAGCCGGTGGGTGCTTTTATCGGGTATCGTGGTGGTAAGGTGCAGGTGCATCCAATTGAGGATATGCCGCGGCTGATGGATCCAGTCCATGCGCGTCCGCGTGAGCAGTGGTGGTTGGCGTTACGCCAGATGACGCGGTTGCTGACGACGCCGCCGGCGTTTCATCAAGTTGAGCAGAAGTGAGTTGCGCTGGCTTACGCAAAGGGGGTAACGCAAAGGCGCAGAGGGGGTAACGCAAAGGCGCAGAGGGGGTAACGCAAAGGCGCAAAGGGGGTAACGCAAAGGCGCAAAGGGGGTAACGCAAAGGCGCAAAGGGGGTAACGCAAAGGTGCAGAGGGTTTGTTAGCTCCCCCTCGACTGCGGTGCGGGAGCGGGGCCGAGGGGGAAGACAGCTCCCCTAAAACGGAATATCCTCATCATCGAGCGGTTGTGGCTGGTTGCGTGACGGTGCTCGATTAACCGGTGCGCGGGTGGATGATGAGGTATTAGACGGGCGTGAATTAGGCGGTGAAGAGGGCGGTGTGCGACGCACCGGCTCATCGACCGGCTCGTCGTAGACCAGCTCGGCGTCCGGTACCGGTCCGCGTTCACCCTTGCTCGATAGAATGATCATGTCTTGGGCAATGACCTCGGTAGTGTAGCGCTCTTGCCCATCGCGATCGACCCATTTGCGCGTTTGTAGGCGACCCTCGATGTAAACGCGCGTGCCTTTGGTGAGGTATTGGTTGCAGATTTCACCAAGTTTATCCCACGCAACAATGCGGAACCATTCGGTCTCTTCGTGGGAATTGCCGTCTTTGTCACGCCACGTGCGGTTGCTCGCGACCCGGAAGGTGGTTACAGGGCTGCCTTGTGCCGTGTAACGCATCTCGGGATCGGCGCCGAGATGACCCGTTAGTTGTACCTTGTTTAGATCCTTTGCCATCGTACCCTCCTCGTCTCTTGTGTGTTATCGTCCCAACAGTACCGAACCGAGCGAGAGCTTACCCGCACGTTCTCGAACTATTGTACTAATCATAGCATATGTGCCCGCCGTCGTCAAGTAAAATATTGCGTTCTTGTCTACGATAACCCGATGTCAAACCCAACTTCGAGATCTCGCCGTGAATAACGACGGAAAGCTAGTACCGTGGTTGTGTGGCGCACGCCGGGTAGGCGGGCGATGCCACTGGGTACGGCGTCGTCGAGTGATTCGTAAGCGTTGACGCGCAAGACGGCGATGATGTCGTAGTCGCCGGTAACCGAATACACTTCGGCAACGTTGGGTAGTTCGGCGATCTCTTGGGCAAGGTCGCTGATCCGTTGCGGTTCGCAAGTGATGAATACAAAGGCAGTGACCATACGTGCTCCTTTGCTGATGAGCGGTTGATTGGTTTCATCATACCAGAAGAACTGAGCACAACACCGGGCAAGATCGGTGAACCATGTCTCTCTAGAATGGCTCCGGTGGGCGGACGCGCCAGAGCATCGGTGTGAGCCAGTACCAGCATGTGTTGAATAACACGAATAGACCGGCCCCGATTACGTTGATTCGACCAACCCATCCACGCTGCCACAACGTATCGCATGTCGCTGCTGTTCCGATAGCAATTGCCCAGCCTAACGCCATCAGGTAGCGTGGACTGTTCGAGACCTGAGTGATGAATGGTAACGTAGCGAAGATGATGGCAACTACGAAGCTTAAACCCATCAGGCCGATCGTGATTTGCCAGCCTTGTCGCCGGAGCAAGAGCCATAGACCGATAAGTGCGAAAGGTATTGGTAGTAGTCCATAATGGGCAATCAGTCCGGCTTGCCAGAGATTGTTCCATAAGGCTTCGCGGTTGATCGGCGCCCGTCCGGCTACAGCCGTGAGACCGCCCGTGCGGGCGGTGTCGAGTTGAGCGAGGAACATTGACAGGTAGGCGCTGTAGAAGAAGATAATGGCGAATAGGGCACCAATACCGATGGCAAGGGTGAGCGGCCCACTTACTGCCCGTGCCCATTGCAAACCCAGTCCGCGGGCGATCCAGACGATAGCGATCAGGAGACCGAGCAACGTGCCACTACTGATCAGGAAACCGAAGTGGCCGAGAAAGACCATCGCACTAAGAGCGGCTAGCCCAGCTATCCACTCGCGCCGGTACTGCCCAGCTCGCCAGTCTTCCCAAGCTCTGATAATACCCCATATGAACAATAAGTAGAGACTTTGGGTGATAATATGCGTGTCAAACGACCACCATGTGGTGAGATAGGTGGCAGCGGTGAAGGCGTAGATCGCAGCGGCGAGTAGTGCCGGACGTGGTGGGAGAACGCGACGGGCGATGACGTAAACAATCAGCGCACCAAGGCTATCGGCGAGTGCCGCACCGATTTGCAAAAGGAGTGGGGGCGCGATCCCCAATACGTGACCGGGGGCAAGAAGGAGGTATGGCCCCGGTGGATAGGGAAAGTCAATGCCGCGATTCTTCGAGATGATCGTGATCAGGCCACCCAGCGCTTCATGAAAGCGATTCGTGTGAAAGCCGATGTCACCCGGCATGCTGGCCGGGTAGAATCGGCCTCCGATCCGGGTCGCGAATGCAATGGCCACTATCGCACTGAGTGTGTCAGCGATGCCCTGAAGCCGTATCTGTCTCCGTGCCCATGCCTGTATCGCCAGGGTTAAGGGATAGGTCAGAGCAAGAGCTGCAAACGCCGCTTCGGCGCCAAATGCCCAGCGTGCCGGGTCGAGGAGCATAGCGGCGGCGAGTAATCCACTGCCGATTGCCAGGCCCCACAGCGCCTGACGATGCATGGTACGAACAAGGATGAGCCAACCCACAATTACGCCGCTAATCCACCATGCAAGCAGTGGAAGTGCTGGCCAAGCCCACCCGCCGGGAACGGTTGTTACGATAATGCGCTCTAGGGGTAGGCTGAGCTGACGTGGATCTTGTGCCGGTTGAAAGCTATCGCTCACCAGTCGCAAGTGGAGGTTCCCATCTGCGGTGGGTGGCACGATGAGCCATTGCCGACTGCCGCTGTGCTGTACCGGTAGCTCGGCGATGAATCGGTTTTCGTGCCACACCTGAAGCGTGGTAGGTGCCTGATCGACTATCTCTGCTCCGATAGGTAACCAGTGAAGCTCGATGACCGTTGCTCGTAATCCGAAAGTTGGTAAGAACACTTGCGAGTCGCCACTCGTCCAGCGAAACGTGCCGAAGAAGCTCTTCTCGGCAGTGTTAAAATCGCGCAGAAAGGGCAGATCGGCGTCACCGATCCCCTCTTCATAACCAACATCGATCACGTGTTGGTGGGGGATTTGGGCAGTGAGGATGGCAATGGCGAATAACAGCCCCACTGCAACCCAGAGGGCCGGTGTACGCAGAGCACGCCAGTCTTGGCTAAGCGAATTGCTAATGGCGTTAACCATAGGCAGCACTACAGAGAAAACCGCGAAGCGCAGCACATCTTCGCGCTTCGCGGCTCTATTCATCGCCTACTGTTACGGATCACAGTGAGGACAGATCGGGATGATCTGAATCCTCTTCATCATCGTGGTCGTTATCACCGGACAGCAACTCTTCGAGCCGTGCCCGCAATAACGCATCGGTATCGCTCTGCGGTACCTGATGACCGTTGGTAGTAGGCAAGGCGGTGGTTGTTGGCTCGGCACTCTTCTCGGCCTGCTGTACCTCTTCGAGCATCCGTGCCATCTCGCTGACCAAATCTTCGTGTTGGCGTTCAAGCCGCTTCTCGATCCCCGTTCCGGCAGGGATGAGCTTACCGATGACAACGTTCTCCTTCAGACCGCGCAGATAGTCAACCTTACCCTGAATAGCAGCATCGGTCAACACGCGGGTCGTCTCTTGGAACGAAGCCGCCGAGAGGAAGCTATCGGTATTCAGTGAGGCTTTGGTAATGCCCAGCAATACTGTCGCTGCGGTTGCCGGATCACCACCCTGGCTGACAATATCGTTGTTGAGGCGGCGGAATTCGGCACTATCGATCAGCTCACCGGGTAAGAGACCGGTATCACCGGGTTCTTCGATGCGCACGCGGCGCAGCATCTGGCGAGCAATCACTTCAATGTGCTTGTCGTTGATGTTCACGCCCTGCGAGCGGTAGACCTTTTGGGCTTCGTTGACCAGGTAGCGTTGCACTGCTTCCCGACCTTGCAATTCAAGCAGCTCTTGCGGATTAGCACTACCGTCGGTTAACTGTTGCCCGGCCATAACCCGATCACCATTATCGACCCGAATGCGAGCGTTGTGGGGCACCACCAATTCACGCTCTTCGTGATCTTCCTGACTAATGATGATCCGGTCAGACTGAATAAAGGCCTTCCCGCTCAGCCGAGCGATGATCTGCTCACCACCCGGTCCTTCGGCGATCACCTGTCCTTCATAAACATCGCTCTCAGATTCGATCACCGGTGTGAAACCGCGCGTCAGCGGGTACTCATCGGTGTAGACGTTGGTCGAGACGATGCGAATCTTACGTACCCCTTCATCTTCACGCACGATCTGCACCACGCCATCGATCTCGGCCAGCAATGCTTTACCCTTGGGCACACGTGCTTCGAAGATCTCCTGCACGCGTGGCAGACCCTGCGTAATATCATCGGCGGAGGCAACACCACCGGTATGGAACGTTCGCAGGGTAAGCTGGGTGCCCGGCTCACCGATGGATTGCGCAGCGATGATTCCAACCGCCTCACCGATCTCGACCAACTTGCCGGTAGCGAGGTTGCGACCGTAGCACATCCGGCAAAGACCGTGTTCGGCTTGGCACGTCAGGGGCGAACGGACAAAGACCGATTCGTGACCGGCGGCGATAATCTTTTCCGCCAATTCTTCATCGATCTCGGTGTTGCGGTCGGCGATCAACTCACCGGTCGTCTTGTCGTAGATCGGTGCGGCAAGAATGCGGCCGAGCATACGGACCTGTAGCTTTTCCATCAACTCGCCATCGTCGGCGCTATGGAGCCATAGACCCTCTTCGGTACCGCAATCTTCGATGTTGATAATCACATCTTGCGCAACATCAACCAACCGGCGCGTGAGGTAACCGGCGTCGGCGGTACGCAACGCGGTGTCGGCCAGACCCTTACGCCCACCGTGGGTTGAAACGAAGTAGTCGAGCACCGACAGACCCTCGCGGAAGTTGGCCTTAATCGGTAGCTCGATAATCCGTCCGGTTGGGTCGGACATCAACCCGCGCATACCGGCCATCTGTGAGATCTGGTTAATGTTACCGCGAGCGCCCGATGTTGACATCATTGCCACGGGGCCGAAGGGGTTCAGATTCTCCTTCACGGCAGCGATGGTTTGCTTAGTCGCCTCCTGCCAGATCCGTACCACCTCTTGATAGCGCTCCTCTTCGGTGATCAGACCACGGCGGAACTGTTTCTCGACTTCAGCAACCTGTTGTTCGGCTTCGCGCACGATGTCATACTTCTTGGCCGGCACTTCAATATCGTCAATCCCGATCGTCATACCGCCAAGCGTAGCGTAGCGGAAGCCGAGTGTCTTAATACGGTCGGCTTGCTGGGCCGTCATCTCCGAACCGTAGATACGGGCCAATTCTTGGACGTGCTTATTGCCATGGGCTGCCCGTACCTCGTTAAGCTGGGCTTCGCTCAGATTGCGCAAGCTGGTGTAGTACTGGTAGCAATCGGCGATAATCTCTTTCAGGCCCTTCTTGTCGATCAGGCGATTGCGGAAGCGTAATGGTGGTTGTAGCTCGCTATTGAGCAACACACGCCCGATTGTCGTTTCAATGACCATACGCGGTGTACCATCGCTGGCCGGCGGCAATTCGCGCACAGGACGGTCGCTCTTACCAGAGATGGAACCATTCATCCGGATCCAGATCGGTGCTTGAATATCGATCAAGCCCTTTTCGTAGGCCAGCATCGCCTCATCGATCGAAGCGAACCGCTTACCCGTTCCCTTCGTGCCATCGCGCACCATTGTCAGGTAGTAGCAGCCAAGAACGATGTCCTGCGAAGGGGTGATAATCGGTTCACCATGCGCCGGACTCAACAGATTGTACTTGCTCAGCATCCGAGTGCGTGCCTCTTCCTGCGCTTTCCGTGAAAGCGGCACGTGAACCGCCATCTGGTCACCGTCGAAGTCTGCGTTAAACGCAGCGCAGACGAGCGGGTGAAGCTGAATCGCCGATCCCTCGATGAGCTTCGCCTCGAAGGCCTGAATCGAGAGGCGGTGCAACGATGGTGCGCGGTTGAGCAGCACCAGATAGTCTTTAATCACCTCTTCGAGTGCGTCCCACACTTCAGGGCGCACACGTTCGACGGCACGCTTAGCGTTCTTAATGTTATGGGCGACACCACGTTCGACCAGTCGGCGCATCACAAAGGGCTTAAATAGCTCGAGTGCCATTTTCTTGGGCAGACCGCACTGGTGCAGTTGCAGATTGGGGCCTACCACGATCACCGAACGGCCCGAATAATCGACACGCTTACCGAGTAGGTTCTGGCGGAAGCGGCCTTGTTTACCCTTGAGCATATCGCTCAGGCTCTTCAGACGATGCTTCCCCTTACCGCTAACTGCTCGCCCACGCCGACCGTTATCGATCAGCGCATCAACTGCCTCTTGCAACATGCGCTTCTCATTACGCACGATGATTTCCGGCGCGTTCAGTTCGATCAGCCGCTTGAGTCGGTTATTGCGGTTGATCACCCGACGATAGAGATCGTTGAGATCGCTCGTAGCAAAGCGACCACCATCGAGCTGCACCATCGGGCGCAGGTCGGGTGGTATAACCGGTAGCACCGTAAGGATCATCCACTCCGGGCGATTACCGCTCTTGCGGAACGCCTCAACGATGCGCAGCCGCTTCGTCGCCTTTTTCCGGCGCTGACCCTGTGATGTTTGAATCTCGGCCTGCAATTCTTCGGCCAGCTTATCGAGGTTCAGGTGCCGTTCGAGCAGCTCGCGGATCGCGCCGGCCCCCATATCAGCACGGAAGACACCGGGTGCAACATCGCGTAACTGCCGGTACTCGTTTTCGGTAATGATCAGGCCCACCTTCAGTTTATCGAGCTGTTCGAGCTTCTCCTTCTCTTCGCGAACCAGCATATCCAGCTCCCGTTGCAGGCGCTCTTGCAATCGCTCCTGCTCTTGGGTAGCTTCATACGCCTTACGCTCGCGTTCGGCGTCGGTCAGCAGCTCGGCATCGGCCAGATCACGGCGACGGCGCTCTTCAAGCACCTCAAGCTCTTGCTCAACCAATTCGTCGAGCTGGTCGAGGGTGTTGTCGTTAATCAGTTCACCCTCTTCGACCACGGTCACACCCCGGAAGATAATATCTTCATCGGCCAGCGTACCGCTCATCTCTTCCAGCCGCTCACGCAGCCGTTCGGCTTCGCCAACCAACTCATCGCGCTGACGGCGGTAATCTTCTTCGATTTGCCGCTGGGTGCTGCGCTGCGCTGTCTCCATACCGCCGAGGTCTTGGGTCAGTTGCGTACTCAGCTCGATCCGCTTCTCTTCGGCCTGCTTTTGAATCTTCTCGCGGCGCGCAGCGTACTCCTCCTGCACCATCTCACGTGCCACCTGAAGCATATCCTCCTTCACATCTACAATGATGTACGAGGCGAAATAGAGGACACGCTCAAGATTTCGTGGCGAAATATCGAGTAGGAGGCCGAGGCGAGAGGGAGTACCTTTGACAAACCAGATGTGGCTCACCGGCGAGGCCAGACTAATATGGCCCATGCGCTCACGTCGCACCTTAGCCCGGGTGACCTCGACTCCACACTTATCGCAGACGACACCCTTATAGCGCACACGCTTATACTTCCCGCAGAAGCATTCCCAGTCTTTCGTTGGACCAAAAATACGTTCGCAGAAGAGACCGTCGCGTTCAGGTTTGAGCGTGCGGTAGTTGATGGTTTCGGGTTTCGTGACTTCGCCGTGCGACCACGATCGGATATCTTCAGGTGAAGCGAGACTGATCCGAATGGCGTTGAAGTCGTTAATTTCCAGCATGGGGACTTACTCCTGTAGCGGAAGCATACCGCCAGACTTCATGCACCGACTACGACTACATCAACCGTAGTGGCGCCGTGCTTGGGTCAGTTCCGTCTGATTTGGTATCGTACAGTGCTGGGGTCTCAACGATACACCATAGGCTTGCACAAAGCGACGAGATCGTGGTGCTAAGGTTAATGTTCTGTTACGCAGTGTAGAGACGTTGCCTGGCAACGTCTCTACCGATCAGATGTCATCCTTACCAACCACCGATTGCCGGCATCCCATTGATATATCGTGACCGATCCCCATCTTCCGATCCGAACGATTAGAATTCGCCGCGTTCCATACCACTCAGGTTAATACCTTCAAGGGCACCGATGTCGCTATCGAGGTCATCGCTCAGCTCAACCGGCTTTTCGTCGGCGCTTAGCACTTCGACGCTAAGGCCAAGGCTCTGCAACTCCTTGATCAGCACCTTGAAGCTTTCAGGTACACCGGCCTCTTGGATCGGCTCACCCTTCACAATTGCCTCATACGTCTTGACGCGGCCAACTACGTCGTCGGATTTGACGGTCAGCATCTCTTGCAAGGTGTAAGCGGCACCGTATGCCTCCAATGCCCACACCTCCATCTCACCGAAGCGCTGCCCACCGAACTGAGCCTTACCACCGAGCGGTTGCTGAGTGACAAGGCTGTAGGGACCGGTCGAGCGCGCGTGAATCTTGTCTTCAACGAGGTGGGCTAGCTTGAGCATATAGGCATAGCCGACGGTAACCGGATGGTCGAATTTCTCGCCGGTCCGGCCATCGTAGAGGGTTACCTTCCCATCGGCAGGCAAGCCAGCCTGTACAAGCAGGTCCTTAATCTGATCCTCGTGAGCGCCGTCGAACACCGGGGTGGCGACGCGGAACCCAAGGCGGGCGGCGGCCCAGCCGAGGTGGGTTTCAAGAATCTGACCGATATTCATACGTGACGGCACACCGATGGGATTAAGGATAATATCCACCGGGCGGCCATCGGGCAAGAACGGCATATCCTCCATGGGTAAGACGCGCGAGACGACACCCTTATTTCCGTGGCGACCGGCCATCTTATCACCGGCGCTAATCTTGCGCTTCTGGCAAAGCAGAACCCGCACCGTCTGATTCACGCCAACCGGTAGTTCAGCCCCTTCGCTGCGCGAGAACACCTTGACATCAATAACCTTCCCGCGTACACCGTTGGGCACGCGCAGCGAGCTATCTTTCACCTCACGGGCCTTCTCACCGAAGATCGCCCGCAGCAGACGCTCTTCGGCGGTCAAGTCGGTCTCGCCTTTGGGGGTAATCTTTCCTACCAGAATATCGTTCGGTTGCACCTCGGCGCCGATATAGATAATACCGCGTTCATCAAGGTTGCGCAGGCTATCCTGACCAACGTTTGGAATATCGCGGGTAATCTCTTCGGGGCCGAGCTTGGTATCGCGCGCCTCGACCTCATACTTTTCAATATGGATCGACGTAAAGATATCCTCGCGTACCAGTCGCTCGCTGACCAGAATAGCGTCCTCAAAGTTACCGCCCTCCCACGGCATATACGCTACCAACACATTCTGGCCGAGCGCCAACTCGCCCTGATCGGTACTCGAGCTGTCAGCGATCACATCACCGGCGCGCACCCGCTGACCACGCACCACCGACGGACGCTGGTTGATACAGGTATCTTGGTTACTGCGCATAAACTTACGCAGGCGATACTCTGTCCGCTTGCCGTCATCTTCCTCGACGATGATGCGGTTGCTGGTTGCGCTCACTACCACTCCATCGCGGCGGGCCACCACCACTTGACCACTATCGCGAGCAGTACGATACTCCATGCCGGTGCCGACAATCGGCGCATCAGGGCGGAGCAGTGGCACAGCTTGCCGTTGCATGTTCGACCCCATCAGCGCACGGTTTGCGTCGTCGTGCTCAAGGAAGGGGATCAGCGAGGTCGAGACGCTCACCACTTGCTTGGGTGATACGTCCATGTAATCGACTCGCTCTACCCGTTCGGTCACGAAATCCTCGCCGAAGCGACACGAGACCGTTGTATCGAGGAAGCGGTTATGTTCATCAAGCGGTGCATTGGCCTGCACGATGACGAAGCGATCTTCTTCATCGGCACTCAGGTAATCGACCTCTTGCGACACGACCGGACGGATCTTAATCTGCTTCATCGGCAGGTTCACAATCCGTTCGGCGAGGGCGCGGTTAATTTCGGTACCGGCCTCGGCGATTAATTCACCGGTATTGGGATCGACAATATCCTCACGGAGAATCTGACCGCGCAGCAAGCCAATCGTAATCTGGCGGGCAATCTGGTCATCGACGCGAGTACCCTTGGCAGCGATCAGATCACCGGTGCGGAGATCGCGCACGTCCCGCAGTAAAATGCCTTTTTCGCGCCACACGTGGGCGTTATCGATGCTGTTATACACCTTGCGATACGGTGTTTCGAGAAAGCCCATCTCATTAACGCGGGCGAAAGTCGACATCGTACCGATCAAGCCGATGTTCGGACCTTCCGGTGTTTCCACCGGACAGATGCGGCCATAGTGCGAGTGATGCACGTCGCGCACTTCAAAGCCGGCGCGGTCACGTGACAGACCACCGGGGCCAAGCGCTGACAGACGGCGCTTATTGGTCAACTCGGCGAGCGGATTGGTCTGATCCATAAACTGGCTCAACTGCGAACCACCAAAGAATTCGCGCATCGCCGCGACTACGGGTCGGATATTAATCAGACCGTTGGGTGTAGCGCTGGCCGGGTCTTGGAGTGACATTCGCTCTTTCACCACCCGTTCGAGGCGGAGTAGACCAACGCGGAATTGTTGCTGGATCAACTCACCGACGGTACGCACGCGACGATTCCCAAGATGGTCGATGTCATCAGGGCGACCGTAGCCGTTGTTGAGCAAAATCATTTGCTCTACGATACGGAAAATATCGCGAGGTAGGAGCACGCGAACACTGAGATCGGGTGCTTTGGGACCATCACGGCGGGCATCGCGCTCCCAGAGGTTCTTGTTGAGCTTGTAGCGGCCCACTTTCGCCAGATCGTACCGTCGCGGGTTAAAGAGCAGCGACTCGATCAGTGTGCGCGCGTTCTCAAGCGTCGGCGGGTCACCAGGACGCAACCGCTTATACAGCTCAAGCAATGCCTCTTTCGCATTGTGCGACGGATCCTTATCAATCGTCGCCTGGATGTATAGATGTTCGGCCACCGTATCAACGTGGCGGAACCATTCGATAAGATGCTCATTGTGACCGTACTTATCTAGTTCGTTATCGGGTGCCCAGCGTCCGCTACCATCTTCGTTGGCGATCCAGGCGCTAATGGCGCGGAGCAAGATTGTGACCGGAATCTTACGTTTGCGATCAACTTTGACGCTGATCACATCGCGCTTGTTGGTCTCGAACTCAAGCCATGCACCGCGGTTAGGGATCAGCTTGGCGGTATGAAGGACACGACCGCTGGTTGGATCCTTTTCATCTTTAAAGTAGACCCCCGGTGAGCGGATCAATTGCGAGACGACCACTCGTTCGGCGCCGTTGTAAACGAAGGTGCCGTTATCGGTCATCATCGGAAAATCACCAAGGAAGATCTCCGATTCCTTAATCTCACCGGTGGTGAGAATACGTAATTCGACCTTTACTCGTAGAGGGGCAGCATAGGTTAGGTCACGATCGCGGCACTCGAACTCGTCATAACGGGGTTCGCCGAAGGTATAATCACGAAAGTGTAGTTCGAGGTTCTTACCGGTAAAATCGGTAATTGGCGAAATCTCGTCGAAGAGTTCGCGCAGCCCCTCTCGTTTGAACCATTCAAAACTCTTGAGTTGGGTTTCGATCAGCAACGGTAGATCAATCGCATCTTTGATGCGTGCGAACGAACGGCGTTCGATCCGGCGCGACCGGCGACCGTCGAAGCCCGGGTCGATCGGGGCGATCAGCGGCTGAAGGACCACGCTCTCAATCAACGGGGGCATACGCACCTCTCTTCTCTGTGTCCGGTTTGGTTCATCATGCTGCGTGGCGAATGGGTTAGTTACAAAAACAGAAATAGCCACCTCTCGGCTTGCCCATCAGTGGGCTGCCGGTAGACTGGCCCAAACTTACGTACCGGTTAGCATTCATTGCGCCCCACACGGGGACTTCCTGCCATAATAGTAATCACTGATCTGAGCGCGCTTATTACAGATCGCGAAAGACAATGATACCATGAACTGCTGAAAAGTTCAAGAGGTTACTTTGGATATAGGCGGTAACGACACTGTTGAGCTGTATAGTCAGTATACCACAAGACCCTCCGCACTGCAGGGGTAGTGTTGGCGAGAATCACAACGACCATTGTGCCCGATGGATTGCAGGCTTCTGTTCACAGGACATTGCCGGTGATAGAGATGACACCACCGGCACGCGAAAACTGACCGTAGTACCGCGCCCAAGCTCACTTGTGGCCCAAATTTGACCACCGTGAGCTTCAACCAACCGACGGGCGATTGCCAGCCCTAACCCGGCACCACCACTGCTACGAGTGCGGGAGCGATCCGATCGGTAGAATCGGTCGAAGATGTGTGGCAGATCAGCAGGATCGATCCCACTACCGGTGTCACGCACATGAAACGTAACGTTGTCAACATCGGCGATGACGGCAAGGTTGATCTCACCACCGGGTGGGGTGTGGCGAAGAGCATTGCTGATCAGGTTACCCAACACTTGAGCAATCCGTTGTGGATCAACATCAACATCGGGCAAATCGGAGGTGATGGTAGTGGTAAGGACGACCTTACGTTCGGTGGCGCTTTGCGTAAACGAGCGGATTGCCTCGTTAACTAGCATCACCGGCGAGACGGTTTCCCGGTAGAGTGGTAGTTGGCCGGCATCGGCCAGTGCCAGCAAGTGTAAGTCGTTGATCAGCCGTTCGAGGAGTGCTACTTCGGCAAGGAGGGCTTCGATCTGTTCGTCGTCAGCTTCGTACACGCCGTCTTGAATGCCCTCAAGCCGTCCTTTGATGATCGAAAGAGGCGTGCGCAGTTCGTGAGCGATGTCGGCAGTGAGTTGCCGGCGCTGCTGGTCGGCCTGTTGTAACGCGGCAGCCATGCGGTTGAAACTGGCAGCCAGATCGGCTAGCTCGCGCACGTTGGCCGGTTGGACGCGACTGCTGTGATCGCCGGCGGCGATGGCGTGGGCGGCGGCACTGATGTGTCGGAGAGGCGTACTGAGTTGGCGTGAGAAGATGGTGGCGAGGACAAGTAAGATGACCATCAATCCAGCGCCGGCCCCGATAATGCCAAGCAAGATCGTCCGCCGATCAACGCTACCGACCGGAAATGCTTCTTCATCGTCGACGACTGAGATCACCAGCGTCCCAACTTGCTGACCGTCAACAATGATCGGAATACGGCGTACAGCTTCGTTGCCGCGTAAAATGGGGGGACGACGGCGGCCAGCGACGATCCTGCCATTGGCGTCGAGAAGCCATGTCGAACCTTTGATGTCACCGAAGCCCTGCGGTAGCGGCCCCATCTGTCGCTCGACGTCACGCCACGAACCGGTTTGACGGTAGTAGGCTGCCAGTTCGGTGGCTCGTGCTCGTGCCGCCATCTCGGCTTCCATCCAACGCCGCTCGCCCGGATTGGCCTGACTCATCACCAGCCAAAACGATAAGACCATGCCGCTAATACCGAGCATGATCACGAGTGCGAAGGCGGTGAGCATTAGATTAAAGAGTCGCGGTGGGCGCATACGCAGCCTCAATATTCGATTCGTTGTGCCTCATTCAGCTCATCGTGTAGTGTGCGGTGTTGGTAGCCGGCGGTAAAGCTGGACGCCAGACGGAGTAGCGTCACATGGGATACTGATACCGACAATCTGTACGGATGCCATCTCGCCGTCATCACTGATTATACGCATCCGGTTCCATCCGGTTCGGCAAACTTATACCCAACGCCGTACACCGTCAAAATGAGGCGTGGTGGGCCATTTGGATCAGGCTCGATCTTACGACGCAGATTTTTAATATGGGCATCGATGGTGCGGTCGAAACCGGTATAGTTGGTATCATAGATGCGATCAAGCAATTGGGCACGGGTAAACGGTCGCCCTGGCGCACTAGCAAGAATGGTGAGCAACTCAAACTCGGTAGCAGTCAGCTCAATTATCTCATTATCGCGACGAACGATGCGCCGTTCGAGATCGATGGTCAATCGGCCGGCTTGTATCACCTTCGTCGGTTGAAGGTGCCCTTCAATCCGTCGAAGTACTGCGCGCACGCGCGCAACCAGTTCACGCGGACTGAAGGGTTTGGTGATGTAATCGTCGGCACCTAATTCAAGGCCGATTAAGCGGTCGGTCTCTTCGACGCGCGCAGTGAGCATGATGATCGGTACGCCGGCGGTGAGCGGATCTTGACGGAGTGCGCGTGTAACGTCTAGTCCGTCCATTCCAGGCAACATCAAATCGAGCACGATCAGAGATGGGTGCTCTTGGCGAGCCAATCGCAGCGCGCTTGGGCCATCGCCGGCGCTGGTCACGTGGAAGCCGGCCCGTTCGAGGTAGTCGCGGGCAATTTTGACGATGCCGGGTTCATCATCAACAACTAGAATCGTTCGCGTCATGGATCACTCGCAGCGTCTCGATACGGGAGCGAGAGCGGGTTTTGAGGTCAGCCACAAACCCGCTCTGTGATGATCAATCCTTCTCGATTGCCAGTGCTACTCAACCCGTGGGTCGTGACCGGCCGGGGTGAGTGGTGGAGCCGGTGGCGTAGTCGGTGGCGTAGTAGCCGGTGGGTTTTGGCGCTGGCGGAAGATGCGGATGCCAAGCCAGACCAAGAGCGCTAGTGCAGCCAGTTTGAGGAGGCCGTCGATGAGGCGGAAGAGGCCGCCGAAGAAGCCGCCAAACCAACCCTTACCACCTTTCATACCGGGCATACCCCAACCCGGCATAGGTGCAAACCCACGCTCGCCCCGTTCGTGCCAACCGGGTGCCATCGGGCCACGCTCGCCCCGTTCGTGCCAACCGGGTGCCATCGGGCCACGCTCGCCCCGTCCATGCCAGGCGGGTGGTACAGCCGGGGGGATTTGCGGATTTGACCAGTTGGGGACATTCCACATCATCCATGTCGCCCGCTGGCTCATGGCCATGCTCCCAAACGCCACGATGAGGGCGAAGATCGATATGCCGAGTGCTAGCCATGCCGGCCAGTTGAGGCGTCGTTGTTCCATAAAACCGTTCTCCTTTCCAGTGTTGCATTGTATCAGCTTCGTTGATCAGGATACTTGTCAATTGTGAAGATCGCGTGAAGAGATAGTAGATTCTTTGTTGTCCGACCGATTTGGCCTAACCTCCCTGTCGTGCAATAAAACTCTCGCTGAGAATAGCATCGAGTCGCTCTAGAAAGACGGTGGTTGCGGCGAGATCGAAGGTAAGCGGTGGGCGAATCTTCAACACGTTGTCGGCTGGACCTTCGGTGCCGATGAGAATGTGTTCGGCGCGTAGACGCTCTCGCACATAACGAGCAGCCGCGGTGGCCGGTGCGCGTGTTGCACAGTCGGTAACCAACTCAATGCCGATAAATAGGCCCATTCCCCGCACATCACCAATAACGGGATGGCGGTGTTGTAGGTCACGCAGACCGGCGAGCAGGACCTGACCAACACAGTGGGCGTTATCCATCAGGCCTTCTTCGTCGATGATGCGCAGCACTTCGCGCCCGATGACGCACGAGAGCGTACTGCCGCCAAACGTCGAGAAGAATTCGAGGCCATTATCGAAGGCACGAGCGATCTCGGCAGTTGTGATCACCGCTCCGATGGGGTGACCATTGCCGAGTGGTTTGCCAAGAACCACAACATCAGGCACTACCCCTTGACACTCGAACGCCCAATAATGTGTACCGAGTCGCCCCAATCCGGTCTGTACTTCGTCGGCAATACAGACACCACCGGCAGCGCGAATACGTTGATATACTGTAGCGAGGTAGCCAGGGGGGGGAATAATCTGTCCGGCGACGCTAGGGAAGGTCTCGGCGATGAAGCCGGCGAGTTTGCCACCGCGTGTAGCGATCCGTTCGAGGGCTTGATCAACTTCGGCGGCGTAGCGAGGGCCATCGTGACCGTAAGGGCCGCGGTAGGGGTCAGGTGCCATGACTACCTCTACCCAGTCGGGTTTACCGTTGCCGGCGGGGTGATTGAACTTGTAGGCCGAGATAGCGATTGCGCCGGTGGTGTGGCCGTGATAGCCGTGGTCGATGGTAATCATATCGTGCCCACCGGTGTAGGTGCGGGCTAACCGTAACGCCAGTTCGTTGGCTTCAGAGCCGGAGTTGACGAAAAAACAGACACTTAATGACGGGGGCAGTTTGGCAAGCAGTTCGTGGGCAAACGCGATCTGAGCCGGGTGCAGATAGCGTGTGTTGGTGTTGAGTAAACGCAGTTGTTGCGCTGCAACTGCTTGGATGCGCGGGTGCGCATGGCCGACGTGAGGGACGTTATTGTAAGCATCGAGATACGTTTGGCCGTACTCATCGAATAAATAGTGGCGCCAGCCCCGTAAAAAGGTGCATGGTTCGCGGTAACTCAAGCGCAGATTGCCGGCAAAGTGCGTGCGGCGTTCACGTAGGAGACTGACCTGATCGAGTGGTTGGTAGGCGACGCGCTCGTCCGGTAGGTTCAGCAGGGCTGCCGGATTGGGGCAAACCGCACGCCACCAAGTCCATTCGCTAGCAGCCGCAACACCGGGCCAGTCTCCGGCAACGGCGTCGTAGAGCAGGATCAATTGAAAGTGGAGATGTGGTTGCCATCCGCCGTTGTTGTTGCTCATGCCGAGGGCGGCAAACAGTTGCCCGGCGGCAATGTGCTGACCAACGGTGAGACGTTTGAAGCAGATCGGCTCAAGATGGCCGTAGAGGGTGTAGAACGGATCACCGTTTGGAGTGTAGTGCTTGAGGATGACCAAACCACCGTAATCGAGTCGGTCGGAGAGATGTTCGACGGCCACGACTTCACCATCGAGTGGAGAGCAGATCGGAGTGCCGGGCGGAGCAAACAGATCGACGCCGAGATGGATGGTGCGGCGTTCGGCCAGCGGTTGGGGAGCGGTCCAGAATGTGGCAGTGGTATAGATAAGGCGTGGCTCACCGTAACGGCCGATGTATACACCGGTGTTGCTACCGGTCAGGGCTTCCGCTTCTGGCGTCGTGAGCTGGAACGGGTCCTGCGGCAGCGGTGCATCGACCGCAAGGCTGAGCACCGGAACCGTGGTTAGATCGCAGCCGATCACCGGTGCAAAACGACCACGTTGCGCATCAAGCCAGACCATAACCCGTTCGGCAGCGTCGGATATTGGTAAGTCGCAAATGGTGCGTAAACGGGCAGCAACCAGTGCGGGGTCATGGTGGGCGGTTGTAGCCAGCAAGCGCCACGCTGGTGCTTCCGAGATCGTTACGTAGGGGTCATCGGGGCGTTGTTGTTTCATCAGCGCCGAGTTGACTACGCTTATCGCCAATCGAGTGCGTAGCAGCGGCCAGATCAGATCGATCTCGGCGGTGGTCAGTGACCAGACGCTATGGTACCCAGCGACCAACTCGCCTAGTGTCCGTATGGGGTCGGGTTGGTCAAACAGGGCATACGCCGCTGCAATTGCAAGTTCGCAGATGCGCGGTGCAGCGCACAAATCGCCGAAGTCGAGGATACCACTCAGGGTTAAATGACCATAGCTGTCGGCCATCACAAGCAGGTTGTAGTCATTGAGGTCGTTGTGAATAGTCGTAAGTGGTAGTTGCAGCAGGTTTGGACGTAGATCGGTGTAGGCGGCAAGTGCAGTAGCGGCAAGGTCGCGCTGGATGGGGTCGGTAATAGCGGTGAGGGCAGTGGTGGCCCAATCAGCTTGGAGCAGATTCCATTTGAGTGGTCGGTGCAGAGTGGGATGGGTAAAGCTACCCAGAGCCTGATCGAGACGAGCGGCTTGTCGGCCTACTTCGGTGTGCAAGGTGGTGGTGTGAGGGCGGAAGGTAGCATAGTGTTCGCCCGGCAGTGCGGTGATCAGCCAGATGAGCCGATCTTGCTCTGTGACAAACCTTTCACCGGTGGTAGTGCGGATCAAGCGTGGAATAGGAAGATCGGGCGCAACATTGGCGAGATGTTCCAACGCTGCACACTGGAGATCAACAAGTGTCGCATCGCAGTGCGACCGCATGACCTTCAACACGTACTGTATGCCATCGCTCGCAGTAACGAGCAGGTTGTGATCATATTCACCGGGGAGTGGTGTCACCGTGCCGTGGATGTGGTAGTGGCGGGCAAGGGCATTTGACCATGGCATTGGGTGTCCTCCGTTTTGGCTTTAGTTGATGATACCATAACGTGTAACGCAAAGGCGCAGAGAGGGCGTGGAGGACACAGTACGTGCGGTAACCGGCACGGTTGGTGAGAATGGGTGCCCCGTAACGTAGGGACGTACAATCGTGTGTCTCTACGTTACGGGGCGTTCCGTTTTTATCGTCCGCGATTACCGCATGATTACCGGGATATAAATCCAATATGACGGTACGGTTATCACCGATGTCGGGGTCGGGGTGGCCGTCGCGGTGGGCGTGTTGGTCGGCGTGTTGGTCGGGGTGGCCGTCGCAGTCGGCGTATTGGTCGGGGTGGCCGTCGCAGTCGGCGTATTGGTCGGGGTGGCCGTCGCAGTCGGCGTGTTGGTCGGGGTGCTGGTCGCGGTCGGCGTGTTGGTCGGGGTGGCCGTCGCAGTCGGCGTGTTGGTCGGGGTGGCCGTCGCAGTCGGCGTGTTGGTCGGGGTGGCCGTCGCAGTCGGTGTGTTGGTCGGGGTGGCCGTCGCAGTCGGCGTGTTGGTCGGGGTGGCCGTCGCGGTCGGTGTGTTGGTCGGGGTGCTGGTCGCGGTCGGCGTATTGGTCGGGGTGGCCGTCGGTGCAATCGGTGCAAAGTTTGCCGTGAGCGTGCGGTTTCCTGTCGCCACAAAACTGTAGCTGGCCGTAGTCGCCACGATCGTTGCCCCTTCCGTCCAGTTAACGAAGGTGTAGCCGCTGGCCGGCGTCGCATTGACCGTCACCACTGCGCCGTGCGGGTAGGCGCCGCCGCCGCTAGCTGTGCCGCCGCTGGCCGGTTCGGCGCTGACCGTGATCTGGTAGTTTGGCCGTGCGTTAATGTGGATGGCGAAGGCGTCACGTGCGGCCAGTGTGTAGTTGACGATCTGCCCACTCCCGTTCACTTCAATCAACGCGCTGGCCGGGGCTTGCGTGGTTGTACCCGGCAGCACGCAGATTCCTCCTACGAAGTCATATTTGGTGATGTCACAGTAGAAGCCGGCGGGTAAGCTGGTTTGGTAGGTGGTGGTGGCTGCCGTTGTAGTGTTGTTGATTGCGACAAAGCCTTTGTTCCCACGTCCAAACGCGATGTGGTTGCTCGGTGTGCCGCCGATGTTTTGCCAGTTGGAAATCGGCTCACCTGCGGTTGTCTGACGGAATTGCACCATGTTGGCAATCGCCGGGTGGCGATGCTCGCAGACCCACGTGCCGAGGTCGGCGCTTGTTACCGGGTTGGGGTAGTTACCTGAACAGTTGGCTGGGTATGCGCCTGCCACCTGTCCCGGTCCGTAGACCGGGCGAGTGTCGGCTCCGAGTCCCGGCCCCCACGTGATACCGCCGTCGTTACTGCTCGGCGGGCCAAGGCTGTCGCCGGCGTTACTATTGGGGTTGGTTGTCCAGTAGTAGCTCGACATCACCGATGGGTGACCGTAGGGTTGGGCCAAGGTGAAGATGTTGGCCAGCAGGTGAGTGCGGCCATCACGGTGATCAACGACGCATGCGCCGCCGGGGCCGTGACCACGTTGGTTGTCGTGGTTATCAACGAAGATTTGGGCAAAGCGCGATGGCAAGAGGCCACTCGTAAAAGATTGGAGACTGCTGAGTGAGCCGCCGCAGTTGAAGTTGTTACCAATAACGCTGATGCTGTAGGCGAATTCGGTTACGTCGCCGTAAGGGGTGTATTCCCAGTCGCGGATGCGTTCCGCCGGATCCATTCGATCACTTCGCTGAAGATGTAGGGTTGCCCACCGCCGGGTAGGGTGAGGCCGTTGAGGATCGCGCCGACGTCGTGGGCGGCCATGTGCTTGGCAGCATCGATACGGAAGCCGCGCACGCCGGCGTTGAGCAAGGCCTGCAGGTAGTTACGCAGCTTGGTCTGAACTGCCGCTTTGCCGGTGTCAAGATCGGGTAGCCCGGCCAGTTGGCAGCGTTGTACCTGATAGCGGTCTTGATAGTTGGTAATCAGACAATCAGGATGGAAGTCGTCAGGTGTGTATTGGGTGCCGTAGAATCGGTTGGCTGCCGGTTGTGATTTGTATTGAGTGCCTGCCGTGCCGGTTGGTGGGCTATCCACTTCGATGTCGGCCATGTGATTGATCACCGCGTCAACGATCACAGCGACGCCGGCGCTGTTACAGGTGTTCACCATCTGTTGGAACTCGGCCCACGTACCGCTGCGGCTGGTGAAGCGGGTAGTGTCGTGGGTAACCGGCTGGTAGCGTGCCCACCATGGGAAATCGTTGGCCGGGTTACCACCAAGATCGGCGGTGGGCACAATGTGTTCGTTCGGTGGTGAGACCTGTACACCAGTGTAGCCCTTCTGACCGAGGAAAGTGCATTCTTTAGCAACATCAGCCCAGCGCCATTCAAACAAGTGAACGAAGACGCCGCCATTTGGTTCGAGAGCTGGATCGGTAGTTGGGATGATCGTGAGCAGGCCGTCGCCTTGATCGTCATCGGCTGGATTGCCGTTAATGTCGTAGCTGTCGGCTTTCCATTTGCGTCCGGTTTCGACTGTCTTCTTACAATACGCGGTAAAGCCATATGAGCCGGGGGTGAGACTCTCGATCACCGTTTTCGGAATCGTCGCCTTATACTCATCATTATTACCGATGTCAGTATTGTAGGTCATCGGAAGGTCGGTCCACGGTTGCCCGTAACGACCCCAATGCAAGAAACACTCGATTCCGGCACCTTGCCCGGCCCCTGGCGTCACTCCCGCTTCGTAGACTTGCACGAAGACATCAAAGCCGGCGGGTGCAAAGCTGCCCTGGTCAATGGCGTGTGCTACACCGCCGCGCGGGAACATCAGCCCCACCCAGTCAATCGTGCTTGGCGGTTCGAGGGCTTGGGTCGAGACGAAGACCACCGTGGTGCGCGGCGGGATGCTGAAAGTGTCGGTGGCGTCGTTGAAACTGGCCGTCGCGATCACCGGGTCGTCATCCACGCCGTTAGTGTGCAATGGGTGCAGGGTGAAGCCGTTGGCGTTGGGGATAGTGATTGTCTGGGTGATCGTGTTGGCGTTGAAGAAGACGAGAATATTCTCCCAATTCGGGTCGAGATCGGGATCGATCTCGTCCGATAACCGCATGACAATCAGCGCATCGCGGCTGTTGTCGGTGTTGTAGTGGCTAACGCGGGCATTGATCGCCGCTTCGGTAGTGAGACGGAAGAGCGGTGAACTCATGCGCAGGCGTAGCGTCTCACGCATATGAGCTGCGGCGAAGTTCATATCGGCAGGAGCGGGGTCAAGCGCGGTGTTGTTCAGCAACGGCGTCATAATCCCCCAGCGTGAGTTGTTGTCCCACGTTGGCGGCAGGCCGCGGCCAAAGTTGTTGGCGCTGCGATCCCAATAGACCCGGTTGAACCAGTCGCCCGAGTCGTAGCTGTTGCGGTCAAGCGATTTCGAGCGCAAGATATCTTGGCCCATATGGAAGAAGGGAATACCCTGCGCCAGCCCGATCAAGCTCACCCCCATATTTTGGCTGCGTACCCGGTCAGCCATGGTCGTGGTAGCGATGCTGCTGCCGCCGATCCAGCCCGGATTACCGCTGCCGTTACCGTTGGGCAGCTTGAAGACGTTCTGGTCAAAGAGGGTTTCGTTGTCGTGTTTCTCAACGTAATTGATCGACTCTTGCGGGTCATCGGTGAACGGATTACCTTGCCCATTCCAGTCGGTGCCGCTGCCGCGTAACGCCGAGCGCAGCGTGTCCATTACTATGTGTAAATCACTTTGGAAGCGGTTGGGATAGGCATAGCCGTTCCAGTCGTAGCTGAGGCCATTGATGAAACCTTGCCGCCGGATACCAACCGTGTCGGTGCTATAGCCACCGTGGGCCGCGTCACGGATAATATCGTTGAAGACGCCAATCCCACTACCGGTCATATTGTATTTGTGCGCATAGCAGTGCGGACAGACGGTGAGTCCTTTATCTTTGGCCGAGCCGAAATCCCAACCTTCACCGTACAGATAAATCTTGCTACCGTCGACGCCATGAGTTGCTGGGGTGAGCGCCTGCAGCGCCGCCTGCACATTGAGCATATTCTGGCGGGTGTGCAGGTTCATCAGGTCAAAGCGGAAGCCATCGATCTTATACGCCGTCGCGAAGCGCACGACCGTATCGATCATGAGCTTCTCCATCATCGCGTACTCGGTGGCGGTGTCGGCGCAGCACGAGGATTGGTAAAGAGTGCCGGCGGCGTCGTAGCGGTAGTAATAGCCGGGCACAATCCGATCCAGCACCGATTTGTCATCTTGGCCGCTGGCTGCGGTGTGATTGTAGACCACATCCATCACTACGCGCAACCCATTCTGGTTGAGTGCCTGCACCATCTCGCGGAATTCAAGAATGCGGGTAACGCCATCGGGGTTGGTGCTGTACGAGCCTTCCGGCGCGCCGTAGTGGTAGGGATCATATCCCCAGTTGAAGCTGTCGGTCTGGCGAGCCGCGCCGACTGCCGCTTGCGGGCCAATGGCGGCGCGGTCGGTGGCGGGGTTGAACGAGATGGTCGGTTCGGTGCGGTCGGTCGGCTTTTCGATCACGGAAGCTATATCAAACGCGGGCAAGAGGTGGATATGGGTGAGACCAGCTTGCCGCAATTGCAGCAGGTGGTTCATTCCATCAGAAAGTGTTGTGTTAGGATGTGGGCCGCTTCCATCGTAAGTAAAGGCGCGGTAGGTGCCGCGATCCGCTGCCGCAACCGTGCTATCGTTGGCACTGAAGTCGCGGATATGCACCTCGTAGATGACGATGTCTTCTGGATTAACCAGCGCCGGCTTGCTCAGCGTATCCCACCCTGCCGGCTTCAGATCGGCATCGTCCAGATTGACGAACTGGCTGCGCACATCACCGGCGGCGCCGTCTTGCGACAGGCTTACCGCATAAGGGTCGGTGACAAGGTTAGTGACGACTGCATCGAGCGCCGGCACATACACCTCAACCGCAAACAAATAAAATTGGCGATCCCACGATGCATCACCGGTGACGCTCCAAACGCCGCTTGCCGGGTCGAGCGTCATCGGGTGGTCGGTGTAGGAAGTAGCGGTAGAGGTGGCGAAGCGGCGGAGGGTCACCGTTTTCGCCGTCGGCGCCCACAACCGTACCGTCGGTACGCCACCACTGTAGCTGACACCGAGGGTTTGCGTGGTCGCATTCGCCGCATACAGATTATCAAGCACGCCCTGAATCTGGACGCGAGTAGTATCGATGCGGTTGCCGTTACCATCATACGCCGCAACGACCACTTGGCCGCGTAGTAGGTGACCAGCGTTAGCTGCACTCAAGCCGGTGAGCAGTCGGGTGAGGCCGGTCGCGTTCGGATTCTTGACAAAGCCGCTTACCGTACCGCTGATCGTCAACGGCACATAACACGGCGCTGCTGGGCTGGGAAAGTTACAAACCGTCGCCTCGGCAGCGGTGGTCATACCGCCGTCGGGATCGTAGAGCAGGCGGAAGCTCGCCGCCGGGCCGCCATTCCATGCGATGGTGCTCAGATCAAGCCACAGCGCACGGGCTTGGGCAGATGTAATCGCACTCGTACCACTGCTGACGGTATAGCTATAGTTACTGCCACCATTCGTATCCGCGTTGATCGTCATCAGATCGGCATCGTTGCCGTCAATCGAACCCACATTTCCTGAACTAAAGACGTAGTAACTGACGATCGTGCCGGCGGTTTGGGCCGGTATGGTTGCACTAAACGACGTGCCACTGCCGGTCATCTTCACCACCGTGGAGGCTGCCCAATTCCCGTTGACGGCATAACGTAGCCAGAGTGCCTGTGCTGCTGGTGGGGTAACGTTCGTGGTAGCAGTGACCGTCACTGCTTGCCCGGCGGACGGCGCAGCCGGGCTACGATTCACACCGCTAATCGTTGCCGGGGCCGAACTGAATTGGAATACCACACCTCTTGCGGCGCCATCCCACTTAAAAGCGTAGTAGCTGCCGCTGATATGGTTAAAGGACAGGTTCGGTTCACTGCCGTAGGAGCTTAAGCCGGTAAAGATTTGACCAAAGGTGATGGTAGTAGCCGGATTCCTACCAAACCATTGATTCGTCTCTTTGTAGAACTTGAACTCACTTGTCGGGTCGTCTGTTGCGTTAATCTGGCCACTCACGTACACAAATGTACCGCCGAGACTCGCCGACATATTCCACGGCGAACTTGCCCAATTGGTCAATTCGCCACGCACCTGTTCACCGGCAGCAGCTACCGGTCGCGGTACTGCGAGCATGATGAAACCAAAGACCGTCGCAAGGGTGAGGAGTAAGCGTAAGCTACGGTGATGCACAGCACGACCTCGTTTCTCGTGATAGAGCTTTCTACCTTATGTTTACCGAATTATGGGGATGATGGTAGTAGTATACCACAATACTGTTCTTTATGCAACTGTATTGTTAACAACAAAGATACCGCCGTCTTGGTCTTTTAGCCGACTTTGTTTTGGTATAATTATTGCAAAGCATCAAACAAGTTTATAGAGCGCAATATCTATGTTTCATCCCCAAACACCTGATTGGGAACTGCGCGTGCGGCCAGTTTTGCCCGGCAAGGTTTGATGCATGCCCTGAACGCTGCCATTGAGCACATCCGTCCTGGTGAGTTGTCCATCACCATTCCGTTCAATCCGGCCTACGGACAGCAACATGGCTATGTACACGGCGGTGTCATTGCCAGTCTACTCGATAGTGCCTGTGGGTATGCAGCGCTCACATTGATGCCTGCCGATCGCGAAGTTTTGACCGTTGAGTTCAAGGTTAACTTCGTTAGTCCGGCGCAGGGGAGCCGTTTTGTGGCGACGGGACGAGTTATACGTTCTGGACGCACATTTAGCGTCTGTACCGGTGAGGCGGTCGCAATTAATGGTGACCGACGCACAACAATTGCGATTATGCAGGCGACAATGTTTGCCATGCACGTGTCGCAGATGTAGATAGGCCTCCAGTAGCACCGCACTGCCGTGCAGCACTCGGCGTGTACCGCACCGCAGTACGGTTCATACCTCTACGAATTGTTGGTGGTAGGTAACCCAGAGCACGCCGTGGTGTACTCGCTATGGAATGAATAGGGTTGGAGGCGATGTTTCGATGCAACGAGCGGTTTGAGCAAAGGACTGCGGTAGCGACAACGGGCGATAACGTAATCGGTTGTGGCAAAGGTTCGCTTGTACTGCATCACTCCCTCGATGCACTCGTGTTGAGGTCATAGTAGCGGAAGCCACGTGCTGCGGCGTCACGTGCAATCTCGACATCTAGCACGACCATCGCCCGCCGCTTGAGCGCCTCACGAGTTACCGTGCCACGCGGTCACATGCTGGTTCCAATTCCAATAAAACGCGACCGTTCCACCTACCACCACACCGTCGAGTTCTACGACCCAGAGTGCTATCTCGTGTGGGTATTGGCGTTCCAATGCAAACAACCTGCTTAACAACTCCCACGAATAGCCATACGTATGGTCGTACCCCACCGTTGCACGGCATCACGATAGGCAAGATAATAGGCTTCGTAATCGACAGGTGATGTCGCGCGGCGGATACGTACCCCTTCGCGTATATTGCGTCGGTAGTTGGTACGAGCGCTTTTATCAAAGTGGATAAAGATCGTATCAAAATCACCGTCCAAATGGAAAACGTGGGCTATTTCGTCACCAAACCGGTAGGTGGTGTCGATGGTCTCTGGCGGGGCAATCGGATTGGCAAGATAGTAAAAATTGCTAATGTTCCAGCGGTAAACCTGCCGATACAGACGGTCGGCGTCACGTGTATCGACCGGACCATCGGCGATGATACCGCCGTAACAACCTTCAAAGATTGACATCAGGGCAGCAAAAGGGCCATAGCACCGAATTTCGAGTAACGGCAATACTGCGCGCGTACCGTTGGCAAAGATGGCAGCGATGGTACGATCACGTACCGTTTGATTAAGTCGGCAAGCAATCTCTGCCCAGCGTGGGGTATGAAAGAAGGTTGCTTACGGACAAGCGCGGGCTATTTCCCACCAGAGTTGTTGATCGACCGGTTGGATGATTCGCACTTTGTGTTCCCTCTAAAGCAGGTAGTCTCTCTGTTTCGTATTGGTTGTAACATGCGATGCTTTCTCATGCGCAGGGCAATATTTCCTTGTGCTGATGAAAGTGTTGTTATGGTGCGAAAATATCAAACTGCTCTTCCACAATCTGAGGAAGAGCCGTTGAGTAATGATGGCTCAGACAGGTGATTGCTAAATTGTATCGTTTACATACCCCTGTAATTGTGGATAGAGCGACGGATCACGCAGTTTACGCAACGCCTCGCACTCCAACTGGCGCACTCGCTCACGGGTAAGGTGTAATCGCTGACCGATCTGTTCCAGCGTATGTGTTGGCTCACCGTCAAGCCCATACCGCAAACGCAAGATGTTGCGTTCACGCGGCGAGAGCTGGCTGAGGGCGGCTTGTACATCGGCCTGTAACATACTCTCACTGACCTCATCGAACGGCGTTGGTTGCAAAGGATCGGTGAGTATCTCGGACAGCGCGCCGCCACCGTCTTCAGTATGCGCTTCGTCGAGCGAGGTCGGTGCTAGTCCGGCTTGTTCGGCACGCTCAACTTGCTCGACGCTCAGACCGGCGGCGTTCGCTAGCTCTTCCAGCGTCGGTTCGCGGTCGAGTTGTTGGGTCAGCTCTTGGCGTAGGCGCGCAAGACGACTGAGTCGTTCGCCTAAATGTACCGGCAAACGCACGGTACGGCTATGGTCGGCAATCGCTCGTCCAATACTCTGCCGGATCCAATAGGTCGCGTAGGTCGAAAATTTCAGGCCGCGGCTAGCATCAAATTTATCAACCGCTCGCATTAAGCCAACGCTGCCCTCTTGGATCAGATCAAGCAGGGCGAGACCGTGGCCTTGATAGCGACGAGCAATACTTACTACCAAGCGTAAGTTTGAGTTGATCAGTTGCGCGCGCGCTTGATCACCGGCAGCAACTTGTGCGGCGAGCCGCTTTTTTTCGGCGCTGGGCAACGACGGCTCATTGGTCAAGCGTTCGGCGGCACGTCGCCCTTGGGCAATCGTCTGGGCCAACTGCTGCTCTTGCTCGAAGGTTAGTAACGGCTCTGCCCCGATTTCATTCAGATAGAGCACAATCGTATCAGATGCGCTACGACCAATTGTGGTGGGGTTACTCATTGTACCTCCTTGAGTACCGGTGAATGCTCCGGTACCTGTAATGTGAACCGCCGAGGTTATCGATGAGACGCTCGTTCTGACCCCTGCGGTTCCCGACGGCAGTAGGATTCAGCCGCGGAGGATGTGGTTTGTGAGTAGCGGAATCATAGGAGCAAATCCACTACCCGCCGAAACATAGTATCGGCGGGTAGCTTAAAGAGAAGGTTAAAGAAAAATGAGAAGAAGATAAGGATTTTAGCGCTCGCTCATCGCGAGTTCGCGACGCTTCTTCTCACGGCGTCGGTCGTCGGCACTGAGCAACTTCTTCCGAATACGCCAGCCTTTGGGTGTCACCTCAACCAGCTCGTCGTCGCCGATGTACTCAATCGCATCATCGAGCGAGAGCTGGCGCGGTGCGTCGAGCCGTATCGTTTCGGCGCCGCGATTATTGCGCATATTCGTAAGGTGTTTCTCTTTACAGACGTTCACTTCGAGGTCGTTATCGCGGATGTGCTGACCAACCACCATTCCTTCGTAGACCGCTTGGCCGGGAGTGATAAAGAAGACGCCGCGGTCTTGCAAGGCGTGGATGGCGTAGGTTGTCGCAACTCCGCTTTCGGCGGCGATCAGGCTGCCGTTGGTTCGTACCTCGATTTCGCCGACAAACGGCTCGTATCCGAAGAAGATGCTATTCATAATCCCGGTGCCGCGGGTGGCGGTGAGGAAGAGCTGGCGGAAGCCGAGCAGGCCGCGCGTCGGTACGAGATAGACGTAATGCACTGAGCCATCTTCGCTGATGCGCATATCGCGCATCTGACCCTGCCGCTTACCCATCAACTCGACCACAACGCCCTGATACTCGCTCGCCACCTCGATCTCGACCAGCTCCATCGGTTCGAGCCGGGTACCATCGGCTGCTTCCCGGAAAATGACTTCCGGTTTCGAGACCTGAAACTCGTATCCCTCGCGGCGCATCGTCTCAATCAAGATACCGAGATGTAGCTCGCCTCTTCCGGCGACGACAAATACGTCAGGGCTTTCGGTCTCTTCTACCCGCAGCGCTACATCGCGTTCCATCTCTTGGAATAGGCGTTCACGCAGCTTGCGCGAGGTGACGTAGGTGCCTTCGCCTCCAGCAAAGGGGCTGGTATTGACACCGAAGGTCATACGGACCGTTGGCTCTTCGACCTTGATCGGTGGGAGCGCTTCGGGGGCCTGGGCATCGGCAATAGTGTCGCCGATGGCGGCGTCAGGAATGCCGGCAATGGCGATGATGTCACCGGCTTGGGCCTGTTCAACCTCTTGCTGTTCAAGCCCGTTATAGATGAAGATTTGACTTACTTTGGCCGGTGTGATGGTACCATCGCGGGCGATGCGCACCAACGGTTGACCTTTGCGGATGGTGCCCCGCACCAAGCGCCCGGTCAGAATCTTGCCCTTGTACTCGTCGTAGGTACTGGTGGTGACGAGAAACTGTACCGGCCCCTCAACATCAACCGTCGGTGGTGGAATACGGTCGAGAATGCACTCGAAGAGCGGTTCGAGCGAATCGTGTAACTTAAGCGGTGAGCGCCCGGCGTGACCGAGGAGTGCGTTGGTATAGATGGTTGCGAACTCGGCCTGTTCATCGGTAGCACCCAAATCAACAAACAGGTCAAACGTTTCGTTGACGACATGGTTGGGGCGAGCCTGTGGTCGGTCGATCTTGTTGACAACCACGATTGCCTGATGGCCGGCTTGCAATGCTTTACGCAAAACGAATTTAGTTTGTGGCATCGGGCCATCGACGGCATCGACGAGCAACAAGACGCCATCTACCATGTTCATCACCCGTTCGACCTCACCACCGAAGTCGGCGTGACCGGGTGTATCTACGATATTAATCTTGACACCGCGATACGTGACGGCGGTATTTTTGGCGAGAATGGTAATACCTCGCTCACGTTCGAGTGCATTACTGTCGAGCACGCGCTCTTCCACTTGCTGATTTTGGCGGAAGATGCGGCTCTGCTTGAGCATGGCATCAACGAGTGTCGTCTTTCCGTGATCAACGTGAGCGATAATTGCAATATTTCGCAGATCGGTGCGCTGTATCATACCTTGTTCCGTGATGTGGGCCGCCGAGCGGCGTGAAAAACGCTCAGGTTGAACCTGAGCGCAATAGGATTATCTCTATTATAGCACGTTAGGGTGAGGTATGCCTCGCTCTATCACATCAAATACTTGGTATAATACCATCACCATTGCTCTTTCAACCCCAAAGGAGACGAGACCGTGACTACCGGCCGTCGTGCTGTGTTATTTGCAACCTGTATTGTCGATCAACTATACCCGACTGTAGGCCTGGCTGCCGCCGAGTTGCTCGAGCAACACGGGGTCACCGTTGAGGTACCGTCCAATTTGCTGTGTTGTGGTCAAATGGCGTTTAATGCCGGCTTTCGTGATGACGCTTACACCGTGGCCGGTCGCACGCTTGAGGTGCTGCGCGGTAAAGGTGATGTGGTGCTGCCATCAGGTTCATGTGCAGCGATGATTCGTCATCTCTACCACGAGCTGTTTGCGCACACTCCATTTGCCGGAATGGCCGCAGACTTGGCCCATCGCACCTACGAACTCAGTGAGTACCTGGTTGATGTGTTGGGGGTCACCGATACCGGTGCGCGCTTCAACGGTCGCATTACCTACCACGATGCGTGCCATGGGTTGCGCTTCCTCGGTCTTGGTGCGCAGGCACGCACGTTACTCGGTCATGTCCAAGGGGCTGAAGTGGTTCCTCTCCCCGGCTGTGACCAATGTTGTGGGTTTGGCGGTCTGTTTGCCGTTAAGCAGCATAGTATCTCGGCGGCAATGCTCGACCACAAGATCAAGGCGATTGCTGCTACCGAAGCCGATCTGGTCGTGACCGGTGATGTATCGTGTATGACCCAAATTGCCGGTGGTTTATCGCGTCGCAACAGTCCAATCCGCGCTCGTCATTTGGCCGAAGTGTTGGCGAACATGGTAGATGCTCGGTAACCTCGGCGAATTCGTGCCCTCATCGCGAAATGGCCACTCGTTAGTTATTCTGGAATATCGTATCGTCTAGAAGATACCGCTATGCCGCAAACGATAGCCTTTTACGACCGCGTTGATCACGCCCTGCACGATGATTCGTTGCAGACGGCGCTACACCGCGCAACGACACGCTTTATCGGCAACCGAGCCGGCGCGATCGGCGCACTCTGTGATCCTGATCGGTTACGTGATCAGGCGCGCGCTATCCGAGCCTACGCGCTGGCCCATCTCGATGAGTTGTTGCCGCAGTTGGCCGCCAATGTTGAAGCGCGCGGTGGTCATGTGTGTTGGGCGAGTGATGGCGAAGAGGCCCGGCGCTACATCGTTGAACTGGCCCGCGCTCGTGGGGTACGCAGCATTGTGAAATCAAAATCGATGGCCTCCGAAGAGATTCATCTTAACGAGGCCCTCGAACATGCCGGTTTCGAGGTAGTCGAGACCGATCTTGGCGAGTACATTATTCAGCTTGCCGGCGAAACACCATCGCACATCATTGCGCCCGCCATTCACAAAACCCGCGAGCAGGTGAGTGAGCTGTTTCAGCAGCATCTCGGTATGTTGCCGACCAATGAGGTGCCGCCGATGATTCGCACGGCCCGGCAGGCGCTGCGTCAGCGCTTTTTGCAGGCTGATATGGGGATCAGTGGTGTGAATTTTGGCGTAGCCGACAGCGGTGCCATTGTGATAGTTGAAAATGAGGGGAATGCACGCCTCTCAACTACGGTACCACGTATTCATGTAGCGATTATGGGTATCGAGCGGATCGTCGCTCGGCTCGCCGATCTTGGGGTGATGTTGCAAGTGTTGGCTCGCTCGGCTACCGGCCAAAAGCTGAGTGTCTATACTAGCTTGATCAGTGGCCCGGCGCGCCCCGGTGAGGAGGATGGTCCCGAAGAGTTTCATCTTGTCTTACTCGACAATGGTCGGTCGCGGATTTTGGGTGGGCAGTACGCCGAGTCGCTGCTCTGCATTCGCTGTGGGGCTTGTCTGAACGCTTGTCCGGTGTATCAGGCGATTGGTGGTCATGCGTATGGCGGTGTCTATTCCGGCCCGATTGGTGCGATTCTGACTCCATTGTTGCAACCCGATTTACCTGATGCCTATCTGTTGCCGCAGGCTAGCTCGCTGTGCGGGGCGTGTCAGGAAGTCTGTCCGGTGCGGATTGCCATTCCCGATATGTTACTCCGTCATCGTGCTGATGCTGTTAAAGCCGGTAAGTTCAATCCGGTTGAGAAGGCAGCGATTACCGGTTATACCATGACGATGACCCATCCGGCGATCTATGACACTGCCGGTAAGGCGGGTCGCTTCTTTAGCCGTATCCTGGCCCGTAAGGGACGTTTCCGTCGTTTGCCGCCGCCGCTCCATTTGTGGACGAAAGAGCGCGATTTTCCGGCGCTACCGCCTAAGTCGTTCCGTGAGTTGTGGGCCGAGCGGAAGAAACGAGCACGCAACGGATAACGCAAAGGCGCAGAGGGGTAACGCAAAGGCGCAGAGGGGTAACGCAAAGGCGCAGAGGGGGTAACGCAAAGGCGCAGAGGGGGTAACGCAAAGGCGCAGAGGAATGACTATGAGCCGCGAACAGATTCTAGCAAACCTGCGCACCAGTCTCAACGTCAGCCGGCCTTGGCTGTTGGCTGAAGCTGAACGAATGCCGCACGAACCACCACCTTTTGTGTTGCCGGCACAAGATGATCTTGTTGGTCAGTTTATCGATGAACTAACCAAGCTTGAGGGCAAGGCATACCGGGTAGGGAGTGCTGATGCAGCGTTAGCGATTGTTGACCGCTTGATCGAAGAGACGCAGGCGACGAGTGTGATCGGCTGGGATCTCGACCAGATAGGTCTTCCCGGCTTGCTTGAATTGTTGACCGCACGTGGTGTGAAGCCGGCTGTGGCTGATGTGCGTGGTGAAGGGCGCAAGGACCGTTTCCAAGAGCTAGAACCGATCCCAGTCTGTTTGTCGGGAGCGGAGTTAGTGATTGCCGAGAGCGGTACACTGCTCTTGCGTCACGGTCCCGGTAGACCACGTATTGCTTCGTTGTTGGCGCCATGCCATATTGCCGTTGTGTTTCGACACCAAGTGGTGCGCGGTCTTGGTGAGGCGCTAGCCCTGTTGGCGCAACGCTATGGCAGTGATATCTTTGGACCAACGAGTAATCTGACCTTCATCACCGGACCCTCACGCACCGCTGATATCGAGATGACACTCTCGCTCGGTATTCATGGCCCGCCACAGATTCATGTGATTGTGGTGGAGAATTAATGTCACATAGGCAGCGGTAAGCGCTCGTGAAGCGCGATGTGCATGTGGTTATCTTGTATTTGACAATTCAAGACAATGAAGATAAAACCGCCTATCTTTGTCACTCGTCAGTTACCCGATCCGGCGATGGCAATCCTCGCCGAACACTGCACTGTCTCGTGGTGGGACCAAGTTGAGACGCCCATCCCGCGTGACGAGTTGTTGCATAGGGTTGCTGCTGCTGAAGGGCTACTCTGCCTGATCACCGACCGTATCGACGCCGAAGTTATCGCTGCGGCGCCGCGTTTGCGCGCCGTGTCGATCATGGCGGTTGGCTATGACAACATTGACCGCGCAGCGCTGGCGGCGCGTGGGATTACACTTACTCATACGCCTGATGTACTGACCGAAACTACCGCCGATCTGGCGTGGGCGTTGTTGTTAGCTGCGGCCCGTCGCGTCGTGGAGGGCCACAAACTGATCGAGCGCGGTGAGTGGGGTCCTTGGTACCCGCTGCAAATGGTCGGGCAAGATGTCTATGGTCGTACACTCGGTGTGGTCGGTGCGGGCCGTATCGGGCAGGCCGTGCTGCGACGCGGACGTGGCTTTGGTATGCGGTTGATCTACTACAATCGTCGGTCTAACCCTACCCTTGCCGCCGAGTTGGGGGCTGAATATCGTCCACTGAATGATCTCCTAGCCGAGAGTGATGTGGTGGTGGTCACGGCGCCGCTCACCGATGAGACGCGCGGTATGTTTGGGGCCGCTCAGTTTGCGCTGATGAAACCGACCAGCATTTTTGTGAATGTCGCCCGTGGACCGCTTGTGCGCGAAGATGAGCTGGTCGCTGCGCTGCGCGCCGGTCGTCCGTGGGCCGCCGGTCTCGATGTCTTTGAGCGCGAGCCAATCGGACCGGATCACCCGCTGCTTGCCTTGCCGAACGTGGTACTCACTCCCCACATCGGTAGTGCGAGTATCGCGACCCGCGTGCGTATGGCCACCCTCGCCGCCGAGAATCTGGTGACGGTATTGAGTGGGCGTGCTACGCCGCACGTCGTCAGATAGGGAGCGGTAAGTACTCTGGCGATACCTGCTCCCCTGTTAGATCGCGAACGATTTGCTCGTTGGGGCAAGCTGCACGTGCTACTCTTTGTCGGTGTGTAACATTTTGCGCGCTGTTCCATCATCTCCCCAAAGGTGTGTGTGCTGGAGCGGGCTGGTCGGCGCAGTACCGATGCTCATCAGCAGTACATGATGCGTCTCCATATTTCCGGTAAGATAAAAATAACGCAGCAAGTGACACAAATGCAGATCGAACGCTATGCCGCAACTTGATGGCATCCTCGAACGGATCACCTTTCAGAGTGAGAGCGACGGTTACACCGTTGCGCGATTACGCCCAACCGGTAAACGTTGTACTGTCACTATTGTCGGTAAACTGCTTGGTGTTCGACCCGGCGAGCACCTGATCCTCGAAGGTGAGTGGCGTAATCACCCAACCCATGGACGTCAGTTTAGTGTGCAGACCTACCGGAGCCGTCTCCCTGCTACGATTGACGGTATTCGCCGGTATTTGGGGAGTGGGTTGATCAAAGGGGTGGGTCCGGCGATGGCGAAACGCATCACCGAAACATTTGGTAAGTACACACTCGATGTGCTCGACCGCGAACCAGAACGGCTAAGCGAAGTACCGGGTTTGGGGCGTAAGAAGGCAGCATTGATCGCCGAGGCATGGCGAGTGCAACAGCGGATCAAAGACCTGATGCTCCTCTTGCAAGACTTTGGTTTGCCGACCGGGGTCGCGGTACGTATCTACAAGCATTACGGTGATGATGCACTGAGTATTGTCCAACACGAGCCGTATCGGTTGGCAGATGAAGTCGATGGAGTGGGGTTTCGTACCGTCGACACCATCGCCGCCGGCCTCGGCATTGCCCGCGACGACCCACGCCGGATTGCGGCTGGGTTGCGCTATGCTTTGGGTCAAGCTTCCAATGCAGGGCACTGTTATCTGCCCCGGCTAGAACTAATCGAGCGTGCCGCTGCACTCCTGACGGTGTCGCAGGCGCAGGTGGTGACGATGCTTGACACATTGTTGGCGAACAACCTGTTGTGGCGCGATACGGTCGTCACCGCTACCGATCCGGATCTCCAGCCGATTTACCTCCCACCGTTAGCATTTGCCGAAATCGGTGTCGCGAACGCGATCCGTCGTTTCCTGGTACAGCGCACAGCACTGGCTGAACGCTACGCCTCTAGTCGATGGGAAAAAGTCTTTGCCCATCTCGCCGAACGGCGGGGCTTGCAGCTCAGTCCTCTGCAACAGCAAGCGGTGCGCACCGCGTTAACGACACCGGTAATGCTCCTCACCGGCGGACCGGGCACCGGCAAAACCACCAGCTTGCGCGCGCTCGTGATCTTACTTCTCGCCCATGGCTACCGCTCGTTACTGGCCGCACCAACCGGACGGGCTGCCCGTCGGTTGAGTGAAGCCACCGGGATCGAAGCGCGCACCATCCACCGGCTGTTGGAATATGGCGCTGACGGTTCATTTCGTCGGAATGCCGAATACCCGCTCGAATGCGATCTGCTGGTCATTGACGAAGCGAGTATGCTCGACGTAGTACTGGCCAATCAACTGCTAAAAGCGGTACAACCCGACACACACCTTCTCATCGTCGGTGACGCCGACCAACTGCCGAGTGTCGGGCCAGGTCGTGTCCTTGGCGATCTGATTGACAGTGGCATAGTGCCGCGGATCCATCTCGACGCCATCTTCCGCCAAGCTGACGGTAGCGGCATTGCGACCAATGCGCGACGTATCAACGAAGGTCTATTACCGGACTGGAAAGCATACGATGACTTCTATTTCTTCGCTGCCGAGACCCCCGAGCGTTGCGCCAAGCTCACCGTTGAGCTGGTCGTGGAACGCATCCCACGCCGGTTCGGGTATGACCCGCGACGCGACATTCAAGTACTCAGTCCAACCCATAAAGGGGTTGCCGGTGTAGCCGCACTCAATGCCGCGCTGCAAGCCGCGCTCAATCCATCGCGTCCCGGCGTCGCCGAATATCACCGTGGTGATACCGTCTTTCGGGTCGGTGACCGCGTCATTCAACAGCGCAACGACTACGAGCGCGATGTTTACAACGGCGACACCGGCGAAGTGATTGCCATTCATCCTCAAGAACAGATCATCGTCGTGCGGTTTGAAGATGGGCGTATCATCCGCTACAGTGGCATCGATCTCGACGATCTTGCGCTCGCTTACGCGCTCAGCGTTCACAAAAGCCAGGGCAGTGAATATCCGGTGGTGGTAGTACCGTTTTTACTCCAACACTGGCCTCTCCTCCGCCGAAACCTGCTGTATACCGCTGTCACTCGGGCACGACAGTTAGTGGTTATCGTGGGTGAGCAACGTGCCGTCGCAGCCGCCATCGCAGCCGCTGAAGTCGAACGTCGTTACACCGGGTTGAGTGTGCGTTTGCGGATGGGGCCGTAGCGCTCTCAACCTCCGGTCCCTGCTCTCGCACGGCGGGCGCGCTGCACCTTTGCGTTCTTCGCGCCTTTGCGTTTTTTGCGCCTTTGCGTTTTTTGCGCCTTTGCGTGAGCGTTTGTTGCGTTACCTCACCGCTAACAATCCTTCACCGAAGCATGCAATTTATTGATTGACCGATCAATCAACAAGTGCTATACTGCCGACAATCTATTGTAGCCACCGGTCAACGCAAAGACGCCAAGGGGGTAAATAGGCAGTAGCGATGGACGGTTGTCCGTCTGCCGTGACGCCAAGGGAGCAAAGACGCAAAGATAGTACACGCAAAGACGCTAAGGGTGCGAAGGGTCGCAGAGAATATTGGAAATCCCCTGTGCCATCGGCCCTAACCAACATCAACGATATAAACACACAAAACCTATGAACCAACCACTGATCTTGCTCTCATCCGTCACCAAAGCCTATGCCACCGCCGCTGGCGACTATCTGGCCCTGCGCGGGATCGATCTGCGCATCGAGCCGGGTGAGTTTGTCGCGATTGTGGGCAAATCGGGCAGCGGCAAATCAACCTTGCTCAACGTTATCACCGGGATTGACCGGGCCAGCAGCGGCGAGGTGTTGGTGGCCGGGGCCGATTTGATGCGTATGCCCGCCGCGCAGATGGCGGCGTGGCGCGGACGCACGGTCGGAATCGTCTTCCAGTTTTTTCAGCTCTTGCCGACCCTCACCGCGTTGGAAAATGTGATGTTGCCGATGGATTTTGCCCATCTCGGCACACCGCGCGAACGGCGTGCGCGGGCATTAGCATTGCTCGAGCGGGTGGGGCTGGCCGATCAAGCCGAGAAGTTGCCGCAAGCCTTGTCAGGCGGGCAGCAGCAGCGTGTGGCGATTGCGCGCGCATTAGCTAATAACCCGCCGCTGCTGGTGGCCGACGAGCCGACCGGCAATCTCGATTCGCAGACTGCTGAAGCGGTGTTTGAGTTGTTCGTTGAGTTGGCCGGTCTCGGCACGACGATTGTGATGGTGACGCACGATAGCGAGTTGGCCCGGCGGGCTGGGCGGACGGTGCTGGTGGCCGATGGTCAGATTGTGGGTTGAAAGGCGAGCTGATATGCGCAAGCTCATTATTCCTTTGGTTGCCGTCATCTTAATCGCGGGTGGTGCCTATGCGATCTTTGGACCCAACGGGCCGGGAGCGCAGTCTGCTCCACCCCCTATTCCCACCGGCGACACTGTCGTATCGCCGGTCAGTGTTGAAGGGCGTGTTGTACCGCTGCAATACGCATGGTTGCGTTTTGAGCGTAGTGGGATGGTCAGTGCAATTTTTGTTGTTGGTTACGGTTGGCGCGGTTTTGGAACAGTTGCGTTTTGAGCGTAGTGGGATGGTCAGTGCAATCTTGGTAGCCGAAGGCGAGCAGGTGAACGCCGGACAGGTATTGGTCCAGCTCGATGATCGGGCGCAACGGTTGGCCGTGCAGCAAGCCGAAGCCAATCTCGCCCGCGCGCAGGCCCGCTATGCCCAACTTCTGGCCGGTGCTGCGCCGGAAACACGGGCAGTCGCTGAAGCTACCGTACAAGTCGCTGCCGCTCAAGCGACGCAGGTGGCGCTGTCAGTTGCTGCGCCTGATGAGAAGGCCGTGTTAGCCCAATTGGCCGAAGCCAAGGCCGCTCGCGCCGAACTGCTGGCCGGCGCCGATCCGGAAGTAGTCGCTCAGGCCCAAGCAGCGCGTGATCAGGCAGCCGCCAATCTTGCCGCTCAACGCAGCGCGCTAGCCGCAGCGAAAGTCAATGCTCAATTAGCGGTGGAACAAGCGGCCAACGTATTGCGCGATCGTCAAGCTGATTACAGTCGCATCCATTGGGAAAACGAAGAGCTGAAGCAACGTTTAGGTGAAGATGAGCTATCACAGGCACGCATTGACGCCGAAGCTGCTGCGCTGCACGCAATGCAGAACGCTGAGGTCGCGTTGGCGCAAGCCCGGATCAATGCCGAGCAGGCAGCACAAGCCGAGATCGAGGGCATAGCTGCTGCCGAAGCGCGCTTACGTGAAGCCGAAGCGCGGTTGGCTGCGTTACTATCACCACCGGCCGCCGATAAACTGACTGCGATTGATACCCGCATTGCCGCCGCTGAAGCGACGCTAGCCCGTTTGCGCGGCGATCCGCGCCAAGCACAACTGGCCGTCGCCGCTGCACAACTTGCTTTGGCGCAAGCCCAAGCGACGCAGGTCAATGCTGCCCCACGGGAAGAAGAGGTAGCTTTAGCTCAAGCCGAAGTAGCCGCTGCTGAAGCGGCACTTGCCCAAGCTCGCCTCGAACTCGACAAACTGACCTTGCGCGCACCATTTGCCGGCACCGTTGCTCGTCTCGAACTGCGTCTTGGCGAACTAGCGACACCTACTGCGCTGGCACTGCTGCTCGGCGATCTCAGTGCATGGCGCATTGAAACCATCGATCTCAACGAAATCGATGCGATGCGCATAGCACCGGGCACAATGGTAAAGATAACATTCGATGCCTTGCCCGGCGTCACATTGCCGGGCCGTGTGCTCGCCATCGAACCCTACGGCGCCGAACGGCTGGGTGAGGTAGTATATGCAGCAACAATAGAATTGACACAGACCAATCCACGCCTGCACTGGAACATGACTGCGGTGATAACCTTCAATGGACCATAATTTGTACAGCCGCACGGCAGCACGGCCGTGCGGGGCTACGGGGATGCCGTGCGGGGCTACGAGGGGAATCAATATGCCACGTGATGAAACCGAACAACGCCGCCAACAAATCATCGATGGCGCACTCGATGCCTTTGCCCGTCTTGGCTTCGATCGCGCCACCAACCGCGATATTGCTCGCGCCGCCGGTATCGCTTCTCCTGGCCTGATCTATCACTACTTTAAAGATAAGACCGACCTACTCTATCAGGTGATTCGAGAGCGGATGCCGCTAGTCCCGATTGTTGATGCGGTTGAGCAGTTGGGTGATGAACCGCCCGATGTAGTGCTACCGCGACTGGGGGAACGGTTGGCGCAGGCGATTGATCAGCCGCTAACAGTAGCTATCGGCAAGATTGTGATCGGTGAGGTGTTACGCCACCCGCAATTAGCACGGGTTATCAATGAGATTGGACCAGGGCGGGCAATGAATGCGTTGGCTACCTATCTTGCACGTCAGATGGAATTAGGACGGTTGCGCCGTACCGACCCGCAGATTGCCGCTCGTCTCTTAATCGGACCGATGATGGCCTATTTTTTCTCGCGTGAGGTGCTCGATCAACCAGAAGCGCACGCTATCGCTGCGCGCGCAATGGTGGCTGAAGCGATTGCTCATTTCTTACGCAGTATGGTGCCCAATGGCTAGTAGAGACGAACATCCGTCCGTCTCCCCAACCCCATAACGCCCCAATATGTGTAGAGACGGACATCCGTCCGTCTCCCTATCAAAAACCCTCTCCGTCCTCTGTGTTCTTCGCGCCTCAGCGTTTAACCCTGTCGCGTTTTCGGTGTTCTTCGCGCCTCAGCGTTTAACCCTTTCGCGTCCTCTGTGTTCTTCGCGCCTCAGCGTTTAACCCTTTCGCGGCTTTGCATTTCACGATTTGCCCGGCACGAACTCATTGGTATAGGCCTTCTCCACCTCCACTGACCCAGCCAGCAAACCTGCCTCGCGCATAAACTGCTCGGTGCGCACCCACAGTTGGCCGTCGGTGTAACCCAACCCGTGTTGCGCCGTCAGCTCATTCTGCCAGAAGGGCAAGCTCTCTTCCAACACTTTCCGCTGCAAGTCGAGATTGCCGAGCTGCGCTTCGGGGATGAATTGCAGGCTCAGATCGAACGCCTCAGCCGGATTAGCCAGCGTATCGGCCAACCCGCGCAAACTGGCCCGCACAAACTTCCGCACCAGTTCCGGCTCTTGCGCAATCAGCACCTCGCTGACGGCGATTCCATTAGCAGCGAGATTAAAGACGTCGGCGGCCAGCAACACATTCACCTCCACCCCTTGCTCGCGCAATTGCACTGGCTCGTTCATCGCGTAGCCAATCGCCACCGGCACCTTGTCCTCCATCACCGCCGCCGCCTGCGTAAACCCGATCTCTTGCACCGTCACATCAGCTTCGGTCATACCGCCGGCATAGAGCGCCGCCAACAGCGCATAGAAACTCTCGCCGAAGCGACCGGGGATGCCGATGGTTTGCCCACGCAGGTCGTTGACGCTCGCCAGCGGCACGTTTGCCTTAGCAAAAAACGCGATTGGGAAGCGCTGGTAGAGCGTCATCACTGTCTTGACCGGCAACCCCTGCTGGCGAGCGAGCAATACCGAAGTACCGCTGGTCGTAGCAAAAGCAACACCACTGGTCGGCCACGTCGCTGCTCGCTGGAGCACGTCATTCTCGAAGTTGTAGTCGAAATTGACCTCAATCCCTTCCGCGGCGTAATAGCCCTTCGCCGCCGCGACATAGTAAGGCGCAAACTGAATGTTCGGAATGTACGACATCGCCAGCGTCACTGTGCGCAACGCCGGTTGTGGGTTGGCCGCCGGCGCGCTTGTCGGGGCCGCCGTCGGCGCCGGAGTCGGTGCGCTACACGCCGTGATGATGAAGATCAGGGTAATGAATAGCATGAAACGCAGCTTCATATTCGTTCCCTCGTTAGGATAGTATCTTCTGTTCGGGTGCCAGATATACGAGAGTAATGCAACTTAGGAAAGTTGTATCTAATCCTCCCACCACACTAGTAGCCGTTCGAGCAGGCCGGCTAGCACGTAGAGGGTCAGCGTAATGAGCGCGAGTGTCGTCAGTGCTACGAAGATCAGCGGTGTATCGAAGAGACCACGTGCAATGTTAATCAACGCCCCCAAACCGGTGCGTCCGGCCACAAACTCACCGACCACAGCACCGGTGGTAGCCAGTGCCAAGCCGGTGCGCACGCCGCCAAACAGCACCGGCAGCGCCAGCGGCGCTTCGACGTAGCGCAGCAGTTGCCAACGGTTCGCTCCGCTAATATGTGCCATCTCGATTAGCTCACGTGGGATGCTGCGAATAGCGACAATGGTGTTGATCAAGATCGGTAAGAAAGTAATTAAAGCAGCGACCATTATCTTCGAGGTCAGGCCAGCGCCAAACCAGAGAATGATCAGTGGTGCGACGGCAACGACCGGGATCGCTTGACTGGCCGCCAACACCGGCGCCAACGCCTGTTCGAGCCAGCGGATTTGAGCCAGGATATACCCTAGCACAAGCGCGACCAGTAACGCCAACGCGAACCCGCCCAGGGCTGCACTCAGAGTGGCTGCCGTGTGCTGCCAGAGCAGCCCGCTGCTCAACGCCTGCCCAAACCGGCTGGCAACCAGCGCCGGCGAGGGCAGAATGAAAGCTGGATAGCCGCTGACGTTCACCACCGTCTGCCAGAGTGCCAGCAATGCCAGCAACGTCACCGGCAAGCCGAGCGCCGGCCATTCAAAGCGCCGCCACGGTTTGGCTCGCGGCGCGGGAGTGGGCATTGGCAAAGTTTGCTGCATCGTCACCATCTCCTTTCTGGCGGGGAATCAAAAACCCCCGCCGAGCGAACGCTCTTCGGGGGACAGATACGGCAACAGCGCAGGTGATGAACCCACCTGTAACAGCAACGGAGCAAAGGCGCGCACTTCGCACGTCGCCTGCGATTGCCCATATCTGGATCTTCTTTACATCCGGACTATAACCGTCGGCCCCGGAGTTTCACCGGATCCTGCGTGCCTCTCAACACGCTCGTGGGCTATACCACCGATCGGGAATTTCACCCTGCCCCGAAGATCGTTTGTCACTGGTGATAATAGCATCAATAGCGCGTTAGTGTCAAGGTAAGAAATCTGAACCCTGACCAGCGTCATTCCGCGCGAGCAACTGGGGTGAGGGCTAACGTCAAGGCGCCGTCGAGCCGGACGGCTGTTCGGCTCCGCAAAGGGCGCAGAGGTTTTAACGCAAAGGCGCAAAGAACGCAAAGGGGCTTTGGATGCTCTCATCTTCAACTACCGCAGTATCCCGCGTGGTCATTTTATCCAGGCGCAAAGGGCGCAAAGGGGTTTTGGGTGCTCTCATCCCTAGCCTCGCACCCGCTGGGGGATAAAGCCCCCTTAGCCCCTCTCCGGTTGGGGATATACGGTCTCCCCTCAGCCCGGTTAGAGGGCGTGGGCCGCCGGTGCGCAGTCTCCAGCGCTTTCAGCCTGACATGGCGAGCCGCTCCTTGCCTCGTGTATAAATCATAGCAAAGACGTGCAGCACTACCCTACCAGCGAGTGTAACCTCAGATGACTGTCCGCTGGGTTTGATTGCTACTAAAACGGCATGTACAATAGAGCTTACGAGGTTTACCAACCCATCCCCCCAAGGAGAGCGCATGCGCAAGCGATTCTTCACTCACTGGATCAGCCTGTTTGTGCTGGGCTGCCTCACTATCGCGCCGGTTCTGGCGTTCGATCCTACCACCCAAACTCCAAGTCTGCTCCTCGATGAAGCACACGCCGTCTACTACGGGAACGTAGCCCGACTGAGACAAGCCGGTCAACCACCGTTGCGTTGGAATCGCCAGTTAACCCATGCTGCCCGTTGGTTTGCGTGGGATTCAGTTGAGAACCGGCCAACACCCTACTGTGGTCATCAAGATACCAATGGTGAGTGGCCTGATGCACGAGCATTGCGTTTTGGATATCGTGGCTCAAGTGGAGCCGAAAATGCGTATTGTGGCTATATGCAGCCGCAAGCCGCGATTAATGGCTGGCTTAACAGCCCTGGTCATCGGGCTAATCTACTCAGTCCCGGCCATCGCGAGATTGGTTTGGGCTATTACCGCCGCACCAGCGACGGGCGCGGCTACATTGCCCAGATGTTTGGCAACGATGCTGCATATGCGCCGGTGATCGTCGAGTACGAAGCAGTCGCAACTCTCAACCCTGATGTGTCGCTTTACATATACCAAGTGGCTGAAACTGGTGGTTTTATCGGTCGTCGTCCCGCCACTGCAATGATGATCGCCGATAACCCCTGTTTTGTGAACGCCAACTGGCAACCGTTCACCAACGAAACTCGCTTCCGTTTGGCCGATGGCGAGGGCTGGCGTACCGTCTACGTAAAAACTCGTGATGCCTACGGTGCAACTGCTGTTGTGAGCGATACGATCTATCTTGGTGCGAATGTGCCGGTGAATGAACTTGCAGCGACAATGAGTGATCGCCAAGAGACAGTCACTCTGACCGGGTTCTACCATCCTACGTTACCGCAAATGCAGTTTAGCTTCGGTTGGTTGGTAGACGAGAACTATTCGACGTTTCAGTTGTTATGGGGTGCAGGGGAACGAGTCACTGATCCTGCAGCTTGGGATGGCGGTGCGTTTCGTTTGCAGTCGGCAAGTTTGGAATCTTCGGCTTGGGTATACGATTATGATCCGGTCGTATTTAAAGATATTCCACTCGTCGCGTATGTGCGTCTGAAAGTTGCCAGTAATAGCTCACCGAATGAAGTAGCCCGCTTTAGCATTAACGGCGGTGGTGTGGTGTATGGTCCCTTGCAGCTACGTGGGGTTGATTTTGCCGCCGCAAACCAATATCAGGAGTTTGCACTGCCGTTTACCTATCACGGCAATGAGCCTTTCTTGATCTTTCAGTTTTGGCGTAGTGGCTCTACCGATGTCTTTATTGATGCCGTGACCATCTTTACCGCACCACAGCCGATTGTCAATCCGGTAACGTTGGCGGTTCCCGGTGGTAACTATCGCGGACAGGGCGTGTGGGTACGTTATACTGATGGAACTATCTTTACGCCATTTCGGGAAGTGATGAACATACCGGTACAGCCTGCCAGTATCGTTGCATTGGCACAAGTGGCTGCTATGCCACCGATGCCGTTGATAGTCACTTCGCCTTGTGTTCGTGCTAATTGGCAGGTCTTGCAGACTGAGCCGTGGCTGGGCGGTGTTGCCGACGATGGTATAATGAGATTGAGTATCAATCATAATGGCCTTACCGCCGGCACCTACAACGGTGCAATCACGTTTGTCACCCCAAATGAGATGCAGGTGACAATCCCGGTAACACTCCATGTAGTGGAGCAGTTATTTGTCACGTATACGCCGTTGGTTCTGCGGTAGCAGGTCTCTGCTCTCACAGACAGTTAACGCAAAGGCGCGAAGGGTGGAACAGGACAAGGTTACTGTTTCCGCCCGTTGTGGCACGGCGGGCCGCGCCCGGCCGATATGCGGTTCGTCTTGGTAGTCTTGGTAGGGGACGCGGTGGGCCGCGCCTGGCCGACTAGAAGGTTTGACAAAGCCATGCACCGTTTCATACTACTCCTACTTGTGCTGCTCGGCGCCTGTGCCGTTACCGGCCAATCATCAACAACAACTCCAACCAAAATCGATCCACCCATAGTGCTGAGTGACTTTACCTTGCCGGCCAGCACCGGTGGCGAGCTGAGCCTAAGTGATCTGCGTGGGCAGCCGGTGCTCCTCTACTTTGGCTACACCCGCTGTCCTGACTACTGCCCGATCACACTGGGCGAATTCCGCCGTATCCGTGACGAACTCGGCCCTGATGGTATGCGTGTGCATTTCGTTTTAATCAGCGTCGATCCCGCAAACGATACGCCTGATGTACTGGCTGCCTACCTGCGCGGTTTCGGCGAAGGCTTCATCGGCCTGCAAGGCGACGATGCTACCCTGCGCCGAATTAGTAAGGAATACGGACTGACATATCGTCACGGTGGTGGTCATCACGGCAATAGTGGCGTTGACCATAGCACAGCGAGTTATCTGATCGATCAGAAAGGGCAGTTGCGGGTCGTTTATCAATATGGAACCGCAGCCAGCGTGTATGTGCAAGACATTCGCGCTCTTCTGGACGAAACACCATGACAATTCGCTTCACTCGTCGATCGGTGCTGCTTCTTGGCTTAACTGCACTGAGTAGCTCGTTAGTACGAGCACAAGAACCTTCTACTCAGAATCTCTATCTGCCGTTTGTTGCACGCTCGTTGCCACTTGGTGCCTTGCTCGGCCCACCAACCGGTACCGTCGAAGTGGCCATTGCGTGGTTGTCGCCACGTAGCACAGCCTACACCCCCTACGATGTCAGTGTGATCGTCAATGGCTACGCTGAGATCGGTGCCGCCGCCGAACTTGATTGGTTCCTTGCTATTGCTCAGTGTGCTCACGAGACCGGCAACCTGACCTCATGGTGGTGCCAGCGTCCACGTCGGAATCCGGCGGGGATCGGTGTTACCGGTGCAATGGTAGAAGCGCCGCCCGATCAGTCCCCCGGCCCCGATTGGGCATGGGACGAACGTATTCAGCGATGGCGGGCCGGGTTGAGTTTTGCATCGTGGCTCGATGAGTCCATCCCTGCTCATCTTGGTCGGTTGCTTGCCTATGCCTTGCCGGTTGGTGCCGGTACACCGTACCAGCAACAACTGATTACCTATGCACTTTTTCGTCGGCCCTTGCCTGACCATTTGCGTGGTGTGGCGTTAACCATTACCGATCTCAATGGGCGCTGGGCGTATCCCGGTACCGAGTACGGCCAACGCATTCTCGACCTCGCCGAGCGTATGCGCAATGCCGGTTAGCGAATGCTAACAATTATCGATCACCGTAGAGAGTCGTTATATCGCGTCAGGATGCGTATAAACGGGAAGATGGATTGCGTATTTCATGCTTGACGGGAGATGATGGCGGGCCGTATAATAAGACTGTGTTAAGAGCGGTGCAACTCCCGTTAATGAGGCCCGGCGATGAAAACATGTGTCACAATGTGGTTGAGGGTTGGATAGGGCGGTACAGACCGATGTCTGTAGCCGCCCTTGATGTTTTCCGGGCAGAGACGAAGGAGGTCTCCCTATGCACTCGGATATGATCGGTAAGATCGAGAAAGCCCGGCGCTATGCCGCCGAACCAGAGCGGATTAAGTTCAGTGATCTACGGGCAACATTTCATGGCGGTAATAGTGATCACGTCATTTCGCTTCATGATGGGCATTGGTCATGTGATTGCTCCTTCTTCAAGATGTGGTCTACCTGCGCGCATGTGATGGCAATGCAGCGTATCTTGCATCCGATGTTGACTGAAGAGGCTCGGTATGCCGATATGGCTGTACCGCAGCCTGATCTTAGCTCGTAGCAGAGGACGATACATGTTTTCGAGTTGACGCAGTCGTATGGCGCGGTGATACTAGTAGCGGAGCGAACGGTGCTCCGCTACTAGTGTTTTAGCGTGAGGAGAAGATGGCGCCTCTGATCATTGCTCATCGTGGTGCATCAGCCGATGCACCCGAAAATACGCTCGTAGCCTTTGAGTTGGCGCGTCACCAACGGGCTGACATGATCGAACTTGATCTGCAACCAACCGTTGATGGTGAGATTGTGGTCTTTCACGATGACGATACGGCACGCTGGAATGGACGTGCTGATGTGGTCGCCCGTATGACGCTGGTTGAGATGCGCCGACTCGATGTTGGTGGCGAACAGGTGCCAACACTGGCCGAGACACTCGATTGGGCACGGAGTGTAGGCATGCCGCTCAATCTCGAATTGAAAAAACCCGGAATGGCCGTGCGCTGTGTCCAGTTGTTGCGTGAATTTAGAATGGCTGATCAGGTGATCGTTTCGTCATTCTTCCCACAGGCCTTGCACGAACTGCGCACGGTCGATCCGGCGATTCCTCGTGGCTATCTGATGGGTATTCGCACCTACCGGCCCGATGTGCGTCTGCGTGAGTTTTGGCCCTTTGGTGCGCTGCGTCGGATTGGAGCCACCGCGTGGCACCCCTATCATGGCTTGCCCGGTCTCGATTGGGTGCTGCCCAAAGTGCGGCGGGCCGGGTACCAGGTCAATGTGTGGACGGTTGACGATCCGGTACGTATCCGATCGTTGGCTACGCTGGGGGCGAGCGGGATTATTACTAATACCCCCGCAGCAGCGCGGGCTGCGCTGGCGTTGGAAACGCAAGAGCGATAAACGCTAAGACGCGATAAGCGCTGCAATAAAGGAATACCTTGTGAAGCGGCGAATCTGGCTGGTAGTGCGCGGGTGGGTACCACTGCTAGTAGTACTGGCGGCGCTGATCGGCGGGCCGGCATTACTAGCATGGCTGATTCTCGGCGGTTCCTTTGGTTGGCTGCATGTGCTGATCGGGGTTGGTGTGGCTGCCGGCCTTCTCCTCATAGGCGGGTTGATCCTGGGGTGGGCTTTGGGTAAGCGTCTCAAAGGGGATTAGGCCCGTCAAGGTTGCGTTCAAACGCGATCAGGTGCGGCACCACCGTCCGGCGCAGCTCGACGTATTGGTTGGAAAGCCATTGCCCCGCCCCGCGCACATGTGGCACTGGCGCTTTGCGCAGCCAGCGCAAGACAAGGCGAGCGATTAGGTGCAACCGGCGCAGTAGCCGGTCGCGCCGCCCCAAGAAGATGATAGCCATTAACAAACCAGGCCAACCGGGAATAATCGGAAACAATGAACCAATGATACCGATGATAAGAAAGGTGAGACCAAGGATACGACGTACCGAAGGATTGCTGCGTAAGAATCGGATGACAGCCAGCATAGTGTGCTCTACTGCGAAAGATTATGTAGAATGATCCGCTAATATGTATTGTAGCTGAGATTAAGCATCGGAATGTAGCAAAAAAGTAACAATCGCCTGAATCTTTGCTGATATACTGTCATCTTGGCTAGAGAAAAAATCCACCTGTGACGGAGGTGAATGATCATGAGTGGGCAATCGTGGTGGCAACGGTTCACTGCCTTGATCGAACGCGAGTATGAGCGACGCATCCGACGAGCAAGTCTCTTGGGCGAGTTTAAGCCGGCCGACGATGACCATCACCACGGTCATCCTACCGAGCCGGCTTATACCGAACAGACTGCGGAAGACGAGGCGATCATCGTTAACGTACCGCGTGGGACGCGGATCAACCGATCATAGCCGAGCACCATCGGGACATCGTGCCACGATGTCCCGATGGTGGTTGGGGTAGCTCTTACAAGTTTCCGCGTTTGGCTTGTTCACGCTCAATCGCCTCAAATAATGCCTTGAAATTACCTTTGCCGAAACCGCGGCTCCCTTTACGCTGGATGATCTCAATAAAGAGGGTTGGCCGATCTTGCAACGGCTGGCTAAAGATTTGTAACAGGTATCCCTCTTCATCACGATCCACCAAAATGCCCCGCTCTTGCAGTGCCTGTCGACTCTCGTCGATCTTGCCGACCCGTTGCTCAAGATCATCGTAGTATGTGTCGGGTACGTGGATAAACGGAATCCCGGCAGCACGTAAGGCATCAACCGTCGCACAGATGTCACCGGTGGCGAGCGCAATGTGCTGTACACCCGGACCACCGTAGTACTCCAAAAACTCCTCGATTTGGCTCTTGCGCCGCCCTTCTGCCGGCTCATTGATCGGGAACTTGATCCGACCACTGCCGTTCTGCATCACCTTTGACATCAAGGCACTATATTCGGTGCTGATGTCGTGATCGTCGAAGTGAACCAACTGGCTGAAGCCGAGTACGTCGCGGTAGTACTTCACCCACTGATTCATTGCCCCCAGCTCAACATTGCCGACAATATGATCAATCGCTGCAATGCCGGTTTCTGGAACGGGAACGTGCTCGTTTATCGGCTGGAAGCCGGGCATAAACACACCTCGGTACTCTTCCCGTTCGATGAAGGAGTGTACTGTATCACCATACGTGGCAATGGTGGCCTTCACTACTCGGCCATGCTCATCAACGTAATCGGTTGGTGGTTGCACCGGAATACCGCCACGAGCCACGGCGGTCTCGTAAGCGGCTGCGGCGTCGCGTACCCGCAACGCAATGTCTTTGACCCCGTCACCGTGGTGGGCGATATGACGAGCAATCGGGTGGTCGGGGAGCAACGGTGCCGTTAATACGAACCGTACCTTGCGCCGTTCGAGCACATAACTGGCTCGATCCCGCACACCCGTTTCTAACCCGGCATACGCTACCGGACGTAGCCCAAGCGTCGTGCGGTAAAAATGGGCTGCTTGTCGAGCATTGCTGACATAAAATTCTACATAATCAATGCCAAGCAGATCAAGGGGGTCGTCCAAACTCATAACTCACCTCCACGAGCCGGGTGATGCGTCCACCCGGTAGTTGGGCTACGTAAACGCTTCGCCAGACACGGACGCATCGCGTCGGGCTGTTGTGAGCTTAGTCGAGCACCAACGTCTCGGCATCAGCCCATAATTGCTCAAATGCCCCTTGCAAGAAGGCGCCGAAGTTGGGATGAGTGACACAAAGGGCCGTTAAACTGAGCGCACCGGTAATCGGATCTTGCAGCGAGAGGAGGGCCACGCGCCGGTCGTATAGATTGACTTTAAGCGGTAGGTTGGTGACAATGCGCGCCTGCTGACCCCACGTGACAAATTGCGTGATCCATGCCCGTAATTCAGGATCGGTCAGCGCTGAGCGTTCGTAGATAGTGCGATAGCGCACACCGCGTCGCAGTGGTTCGGCGACCTCGGCAAAGTTCGCTGCTCGATCGCCAAGCAATGGCAGTTTGAAGCAGACACAAATCTCTCGTTCGGTCTGTTGGGCAAGGGTGATGGCCCGTTCCACCACCAATCTCCGGTCAAGTAACACATCTACGTAGTCAAGCGGATCGATCTGATCGTGGCCGGCAGCAAAGATGGGTGATAGCGTGGCGAGTAACGATTGCATACTCTGGGCGAGAGCTGCCTGCTCTTGTTCGAAGGTGCGTTGACGTTCGGAAAGGAGTGCCGGTAAAGCCACGGCCGGATCGATAGCAAAGTAGCGGCGTTGACCATCGCTGTGCCGCTCGATGGCTAATCCGCGCGCGCAAAGTGTAGCCAGGATGTCGTAGATGCGCTGGCGTGGAACGCTCGCCCGTACCGCTGCTTGGGCTGGGGTGAAACCTCGATGTTCGAGCAATGCCAAATAGGTGGCCGCTTCGTAACGGTTGAGGCCGAGCGCCATAAGTTGCTCTTGGAGACGATCGTTCATTGATCTGGTTCTTATCATTACCACTTATCAGTGGTGGCTATTATACTCGGTTTCATCGTGGTCATCAAGTCATGTTATGCTAAGTCAATGACTGTTGCCGTTTTTTATGGCGTAAGATAGCTCATCACACCGGCTATGTGGTATTTCACCCCCTACATCCTTTTACCGCTGACCGCCGCAGGTTTGACGATTGTGGTGATTTGGCAAGCGTGGTCTTACCGGCAGTTGCCGGTTACTCGTATTTTTATTGGTCTGATGCTGGCTACGCTCTGGTGGTCATTGTGCAATGCGCTTGAATTGGCTCATGCTACGGTCAGTGGTAAGGTGCTGTTAACCAGTATCCAGTACGTTAGTGTCGTGAGCGTACCGGTGTTATGGTTACTGTTTGCACTGTTCTATACCAACCGCGAATCACGAGTGCGTCGATGGGTCTTGGTCGCTCTTTTCATTGTGCAAGGTGGGGTCTTACTAGGCGCATGGACAAACCATTGGCACCGGTTGATGTGGCCTGCGGTTGAACTTGTATATACCGCTCAAGGTTTGTGGGTACTGACCGGTCCCAATGGACCGTTGTGGTACGTTGGTTTGGTGAACGGGTATGGGATGATACTCGTTGGTACTGTGCTGATGCTTAATCAAGCGCGTCGTAGTCGTGCGTTGTATCGCGCCCAAGCATTAAGTCTGCTCGTTGGTGCGCTCTTGCCATGGGTCACCAGTATCTTGTTTGTGACCGGTCGTAGTCCGATTCCCTATATTGACACAACCCCGGTCGCTTTTGCACTTAGTGGTCTGGCATTTAATGTCGCAATGTGGCGTTTCCGTGCGCTTGATCTGCTTCCCGCAGCACGCGAGGCGATTGTTGATCAGATTTCCGATGCGATTATCGTGGTCGATCGGCACAATCGGGTGCTTGATTTCAATCCGGCGGCACAGGTCTTTTTCGCCGATCAGTCTGTGGTGATCGGTCAACCTCTTGTCGTTGTCGCTCCGACATGGCTGTACGAACAGGTACGTGATCGCTACGAGGGTCAATTTGAACTGAACCAACCTACCCCTGAGGGGATGCTGACCTACGATTTGCGTTGTACAACTCTGCGTGATCGACGCGGTGTGTCAATGGGTCGGATCTTTGTATTGCGCGACATTACCCTCTTGAAACAAGCTGCACTGGCGTTGCAAGAGGCAAAAGAGGCGGCTGAAGCGGCAAACCAAGCGAAGAGTACGTTTTTAGCGACGATGAGCCACGAGTTACGGACACCGCTCACGGCCATCTTGGGTTATAGCGAGGTTATTCGTGATGATTTGCAGATTCGTGGGCAAAACGACTTGATTGCCGATCTTGATCGGGTAGTGCTGGCCGGACGTTACCTGCTTAACCTGATCAACGATGTTCTCGAGTTGGCCCGACTTGAGGCCAATTCGTTACACGTTTATCCTGAACCGCTCCAATTGTCGGAGATTGTCAATGAAGTTGTGAATACCTCTCAGGGGTTAGCCCAACGGAATCAAAATATGCTGATGGTAACGATAGCGCCAGATCTTCCGCCGGTTAAGGCCGATGCAACCCGCTTACGACAAGTGTTGCTCAACCTGGTCGGGAATGCATGTAAGTTTACCGAACAAGGCCAGATTTACATCCGCTGCTACAGTCCGCAACCCGGTATCGTCCAGATCGATGTCAGTGATACCGGGATCGGAATTCCTCCCGAAAAACTGGCGTTGTTGTTTCAACCGTTTACCCAGGTTGATAGTGGTATAACCCGGCGCTACGGTGGTGCGGGGTTGGGGTTGGCGATTAGTCAACGCTTGTGTCAAGCAATGGGTGGGGAGATCGTTGTGGAGAGTGAACCGCAACGTGGCTCGACATTTAGTGTTCGCTTACCGGTTGCCGATACCGTTATGGCGCCCTCGTATTCGGACAACTAGGGATTATGGTACAATGAAGTTGTTGTAAGGAGTGTGCGTAGGTCAATTGTATGGGGCCTACGCCTTATCTATTCGCAGGAGCGTGTGTGGAATATCAGCCTGACGTTAAGCGGATTACCGGTGAAGGCGGTGTGATCGCGCATGTCGCCGACCAGAGTATCGCTGCGCAGATCGGCTTGCGGCCCGGTGATACGTTGGTTGCGATCGATGGTCAGCAGTTGCGTGATGTGATCGATTATCGGTTTGCGATGGCTGAAACGCGGGTAACGCTCCTCGTGCGGACGGCTGATGGTCGCGAACGCACGGTGACCATCGACAAAGACCCTGATGAAGACCTCGGCATTGAGTTTACCGAGCCGCTGTTCGAACGACTGCGAACGTGCAATAATAAATGCCCGTTCTGTTTCCTGACCCAGATGCCGAAGGGCTTTCGCAAGACCCTCTACCTGAAAGATGACGATTACCGGCTGTCGTTTCTCTACGCCAATTTCGTCACTTTTACCAATCTGACTGAAGCCGATTGGGTGAGGATCGAGCAGCAGCGCTTGTCGCCGTTGTACATCAGTGTCCATGCCACCGATCCCTTCTGGCGGGCAATTATGCTTGGGAAGCGTGATGTTCCCGATGTGCGAGAACAGATTAAGCGGCTGGGTCGCGCCGGAATCCGCGTTCATACCCAAATTGTCGCTTGCCCACAGGTGAATGATGGCGAAGTGCTGCGTCAGAGTATCGAAGATTTGATCGCACTACATCCGACTGTTGAGTCGATTTCGGTCGTGCCGGTTGGCTTGACCAAGTTTCGGTTTGAGGGTAAAGCTCCAAAGACGATCCGGGCCGCAATACAGGTGCATGAAACGCCAGAGTGGATCGATACAAACTGGGAACGACAACCGTTGTGGGAAGACCCGACCACGATCCCGTTGTCGAACGATAATCGGTCACTGCACGATCCAGCGTTGGGCTTTTGTTCACGTCTTGGCACGGTGAGCGATGTGCCGCTACGTTGTTATACATCGGCCGAAGCAGCCGCTGTGATCGATCTGATCGAACTGTTCCAAGCCCGCTGTTACGCACAATTCGGCTTGCATCTCGTCTACGCTTCCGACGAGTTCTATCTGCTGGCCGGTCGTCCCATCCCACCGGCAGAACGCTACGACGATATGCCGCAGTACAGCAATGGCGTGGGTATGGTGCGTGATTTTCTTGATAATTGGGCGCGCGTCCGTCGCCGCCTACCATCCCGGCTTTCGCGGCCAACTACACTGGCGATTGTGTGTGGTACGCTCGTCGCACCGATCATGCATCAAGTGGCAGCACGCCTCAATCGGATCGAGAATCTGTCGGTATCGGTTGTGGCTGTGGTTAATCAGTTTTTTGGTGAAACGGTCACGGTCAGCGGTTTATTAACAGCGCAAGATGTCATTCCGGCGTTACGCGCGGCTGGCTGTGAACGGGCGTTACTGCCCCGCGTTATGTTCGACTATACCGGTGAGCGTACTATTGATGATTATTCACCGACTCGGATTGGGGCTGAAGCCGGGATACCGGTGGCAGTAGCCGGCGAACCAGACGAGATTGTTCGCTATGTGCAGGCGCTGTCGCAACGTGAGTAGGAGGTATACCATGACCGGCCAAGACTCGCGGTTCCATCGGTATTTGGCAATTGTGCAGCGGGCAAATCAGATTGCTATAAGTACAGAACTTGACGAACTGCTCGACCGTTTGCTCGACTTGATTATCGAGATTACCGCATCGGAAGCCGGAACGTTATACCTCTACGATGCGACAACCCACGAACTCATTTTTAAAGTGGTCAAAGGTAGTCCGGCCGGTCAGGCCTTGATCGGTCGTCGGCTACCGGTAGATACCGGTATCGTCGGTTATACGTTGCAGCAACGTCAGCCGCTCTTCGTACATGATGTTGCGAACGATCCGCGTTGGAATCGGTCGTTTGGCGAAATGGGTGTGTTGACGTTGCGTACCATGTTCTGTGTTCCCCTGCTGCTGCGCGGCGAACCGGTTGGGGTGGTACAGGTCTTTAATTTACCGCCTGAGGCAGTGGATGACGACGAAGAGATGGCCTTGATTGAGCTATTGACTTCACGGTTAGTGACCGAGGTCGAAAAAGCGCGTCTGTTGGAAGATTCGTGGCGACGTGAGCGCCGACAGCAAGCGTTAGTCGAGATTGTATCGCAGTTGACAGCTACCCTCGATCGCGATGAGCTGTTGCGCCGGATTATGAACTATGCGTGCGATTTACTTGACGTTGAAGCGGCATCGATCTGGCTGATCGACCGTGAACGCAACGATCTGGTCTTACATGTTGCCGGCGGTAGACATAGTGAGCGGGTGGAATCGTTACGGGTTCCGCAGGGGCAAGGGATTATTGGCCACGTCATCGAAACCGGCGTGACGGTTGTGGTGAACGATGTACGTCACGATCACCGGTTTTATCAAGGGCTGGATCAGCGTAGTGGGTTTCAAACTCGTGCAATTCTCTGTGTTCCCCTCCGTTCACCCCGGATTGTGCTCGGTGGCGAGCGTGGTGAAATAGAGGGAATGATTATCGGTGGCGCTCAAGCCCTCAATCCACGTGATAACCGGCCCTTCGTTGCTGAAGATATTACACTGTTTCAGATGTTGGCGTCGCAAGCAGCAACGGTGATCCGACTGGCCGAACTCTACCGTGAAACCGATAACCTGTTTACCCGGATTATTGATGCGATTACCGGTGCTATCGATCTAAAAGATCCGTATACCCGTGGCCATAGCCAGCGGGTGAGCGATTTTTCGGTGGCGATTGCTCAAGAGTTGGGTCTGCCACGCGATCAGATTTATCAATTGCGTGTGGCGAGTAAACTCCACGATGTCGGTAAGATTCGGGTGCCCGATCATATTCTCAAAAAACCGGGTCGTCTCGAAGAAGCAGAATTTGCCGAGATGCGCCGGCATCCGCTGTATGGAATGGAGTTCTTGCGTGATAATGGCCTACTCGAACTGGAACTACTGCGCAATTCTTGGTCGGCACTCGCTCATCATCACGAGCGTCTCGATGGGCGCGGGTATCCACAGGGGTTGAGCGGTGAAGCGATCGGGTTGTTTGGCCGAATCGTGGCCGTCGCCGATGTGTTTGATGCGCTGACCAGCCATCGCCCGTACCGTCCACCGATGGCGGTTGATGAGGTTTTAGCGCTGTTGCGCCGTGGGGCCGGGAGTGAGTTTGATCCTGCATGCGTCGAGGCGTTGATCCGGGCTCGTGAAAAAGGGCTTATTTTGACGCAGGATGAACGCGATCGAGCTGGGGCATCGGCAAAGGAGCATTCCTATGAACGTTTTGTTAATCGATAACTACGATTCGTTTACCTATAACCTCTATCAGTATCTGTGTGAATTGGGTGCGACGGTTGATGTCGTTCGGAATGATCAAATCACAGTTGCCGAGGTGGCGGCGCGTCAGCCTGACCGGATCGTGATTAGTCCCGGACCATGTACGCCTGCTGAGGCAGGGATCAGCGTTGATGTGATCCGCGAATTGGGTAGCTCCATTCCGATCTTAGGTGTTTGTCTGGGCCATCAAGCGATTGGTGCTGCGTATGGTGGTGTAGTCGTGCGCGCGCCATTCGTGATGCACGGGAAGCTGTCGCCCATTTATCATAACGGGCAAGGTGTCTTTGCCGGCTTGCCGTCGCCGTTTATGGCGACCCGCTATCACTCACTGATTGTCCGTCGTGAGGATCTTCCCGCTGAACTGGAAATTACGGCCTGGACGGAGGATGGGCTGATTATGGGTATGCGCCATCGTTCGTTTCCGGTTGAGGGTGTGCAGTTCCATCCTGAATCGATTATGACCGAGGGTGGTAAACAGATGCTGGCCAATTTCTTGTCCAGTGTGCCGGTGAGTGCAGGGAGTGGTGAGGATTAGGACACGGATTCACACGGATGTAACGGATCTGCACGGTTTTCGCGATCCGTGGTCATCTGTCAAACTCGTGTTTATCCGTGTTCTAATTCTTTTGGGCAGGTTACGCCATCGGCGGGTGGGCCGGCTAGCGCAATGCGATCAAGCTCAGCGTACCCGGCCAACGCCTCGGCCCGCGATAGGCCGGCGGCGGCGAGCTCGGCATCGCTGCGGGCCAGCAGCCGTTGATAGAATGATTGTGCCGTTGCCAGCCAGTGCAGCGGCTCACGCGTCAACAATTCATGCACAAGGTCTTCACTGCGCGCGAGATCACCTTGCCGCTCGCACAAAGTGAGGAGTGCAGCTAGCGTGGGAGCGGGCACGACGTAATCGCGCAGCAATCCCAATAGGTCGGTATAGGTTGGAGCGTATTCCGGCAATGGCTCCGGCGCTGCCAGCGCGCATTCAATCACCACTTGCAACGCCAGCAAGGCGCGCGTGGCGGCGGCGTCTTCCTCCCCATCATCGCTGAGCAGGCGTGCTTCGATGGTGAGCAGCGCAGCGAGGTATGCACCCTCGCTCCACCAATCCTCATTCTGGTTGTGAAACCGCAGTAATGCCAGCAATTGCCGATCGCTTAACGAGGCTACGTGATCGCTCCCAATACCTAATCGATCACGGTAGGCGTTGTCAATCGCAATCCGCACGAACGGCGATTTGCCGTCGCGGTAGAGGCCGAGAATGTGGCGGATAATCGCGCCGAATTGGGCGATCATGCGCAAGATGTAATCGTCGCGGTACATAGGGGTAATGTACCTAAACAATGGTCGGTTGTCAAACGTACTTGGCTGCGAGTGAGGTTGAGAGTTCGCAATGGGTTTGATCTGGTCGCACCGCATAACCGCGCGGTCGTAGCTTATGGTATGATACATCTCGCAGAGATTGGCTAGAGGAGGATACGATGGAGTTACCCTTCATTGGGAAAGTCGCGTTGGTGACAGGCGCGGCAAGTGGGATTGGGCGCGCTTCGGCGTTGGCCTTTGCGCGCGAGGGGGCAAAGGTGGTTGTGGCCGATGTGAATGTCGCCGGCGGTGAAGAGACGGTTGCGCTATGCCGCGCTGCAAATACCGATGCCATCTTTGTACGCTGCGATGTCTCACAGAGTAATGAGGTTGAGCAGTTGATTGCGCAAGCGGTTGATACCTTTGGGCGGATCGATTTCGCTCACAATAATGCCGGTATCGAAGGTGTACAGGCTATGTTGGTCGATTATCCCGAAGAGGTGTGGGATCGTGTGATCGATATTAACCTCAAGGGTGTCTGGCTCTGTATGAAATACGAGATCCGACAGATGCTGCAACAGGGTGGTGGAGCAATCGTGAATACATCATCGGTTGCCGGCTTGTCCGGTTCACGCGGTGTATCCGCTTACGTTGCCAGTAAACACGGGATCGTCGGGATTACCAAAGCTGCGGCGCTTGAGTATGCCCGCAGTGGCATTCGGGTCAACGCGATTTGTCCTGGTACCATCCATACCGCGATGATCGACCGCTTTACCCAAGGTGATCCTGAAGTGTTGGCCCAATTCGCCGAAGGTGAGCCGATTGGCCGGCTTGGTTCACCGGAAGAGGTCGCGAACGCGGTAGTCTGGCTCTGCTCTGAGCAGGCGTCATTTATTACCGGCGCGACGCTGCCGGTTGACGGTGGCCGTTTAGCGTAAGTGTCGTGGTGGGTAGCCTTTGGTACCCACCATCATCTTCGATCATGACCGATCCGGAATCATCTTACGCTGCGATTTATGCTGTGGTACAGCGCATTCCACCGGGGCGCGTTTGCACTTATGGCCGGGTTGCCGCACTGGCCGGTTTGCCCGGTCAGGCGCGTCTGGTTGGCTATGCCCTGCATGCCCTGCTTCGACAGAGTGTCGTGCCGTGGTGGCGTGTGATTAATCGCAGCGGACGGATTAGCAATGTGTACGCTGCTGATGAGCAGCGGGCGCGTCTGCTTGCCGAGGGTGTTGATGTCGATGAATCGTATCTTGTTGATCTCGACCGGTTTTTGTGGACGAGCGACGATGTGGAGTAGCAGGCGATGACCATCGCAACCGCTGCGGCTACTCGCCGTTGGCTAATCCCGTTGTACATCGCCGGTGTGATCGTCTTCTCCGACATGTACCTGACGCAGCCTATCTTGCCCCAATTGTCGGCTGAATACGGTATTGCACCGGCCACCGCCGGCCTCAGTGTATCGGTGGTGGTGGTGATGATTGCACTTGGGTCGTTGGCCGTCGGTCCGCTGAGTGATCGCTGGGGACGCTGGCCGGTGATGGTTGGGAGTGTGCTCGTGCTTAGCCTCCCGACATTGCTCTGTGCATTAGCACCATCGTTTGGGATGTTGCTGGTGGGGCGTGCCCTCCAAGGTGTATGCATTCCTGGTTTGACGGCAGTAGCAGTGGCCTACCTTGGTGATCGCTTACCTGCCGCTGAGTTAGGTCGTGCGGTTGGGAGTTGGATTGCGGCGAATGTGGCCGGCGGATTGAGTGGTCGGGTTGTGGGCGGTCTGATCAGCGATAGTTGGGGGTGGCGGGCCAGTTTTATCGTCTTTGCCGGGCTAACGTTGGCGGGTGGGTTCAGTCTCTGGCTAAGTTTACCGCGTGATCGCCCTGTGGCCGGTGGTGGTTGCGGGCAAGCCTATCGGGCAGTGGTGACGCATCTCGCCGATCGTCATCTGCGCAGTGCGTATCTGATCGCCGGATCACTATTTTTTGGCTTTCTCGGCATCTTCACCTATCTGCCGTACTACCTCAGCGCACCACCCTTTACCCTCCCACCGGCTATTGTTGCGCTGGCCTACGTAAGTTATTTGGCCGGAGTGATCGTCTCACCATGGGCGGGGGGACTCTCGGCGCGTTATGCCCGCTCGCGTCTAATCACCATCGGGTTGCTCATCGCTATGGGTGGCATTGGATTAACCCTTTTCCCTCACCTGCCGTTAATTGCGATTGGCTTATGGACGTTGTGTAGCGGGATGTTTATTGCCCAAGGTGTGGCTCCGGCCCTGGTGAATCAATTAGCCCAACACGCGAAAGGCGCGGCGAGTGCGCTGTACTTGGTTGCCTATTATCTTGGTGGAACCCTCGGTGGCGTAATTCCCGGTCTTGGCTGGCAGATCGCCGGTTGGCCGGGAGTCACAATTATCTGCCTGAGCACCTTGGCACTCGCTTTGGTGGCGACACGCCGGTTGGCGATGTTTGAATTGCACCGACATCATCGTTCAGCGGCATAATCGCCTTGTTGCCGACGAACTCACTTCTCCTGGAGAAACGCTAGCACCAACTGATGGAAATGATCGATAGCTTCAATCATTGGGAAATGACCACAGTTGGGAATTATCTCGAGCCGTGCATGCGGCAAGACACGCTTTGCTTCATACGCACACTTAACCGGGAAGAGGCGATCTTCCTTGCCCCAAATGATGAGCGTCGGTTGACGAATCTCGGCAAGACGCGGCCATAACCCACTTCCATGCAGATCGTTCGCATCGTAGAAGCGACTCAACGAGACCATCGTATTGCGAATGGCCGGGTCACTCAACGTTTTGTGCCCACGCGCCACCAACTCAGGAGTAATATAGCGGTCGGGTTGGGCAAAAGCAGCACGCAACTGCATGTTAACCACGAATGGGACGGAAGAAAGCGCTGCTATCGCTTCACCAAGGAACGGCAACGAACCGCCTTTACGCATAAAGAGTGGTAATCGCATAAAGCCTTCACTATCGACAATCACCAGTCGCTCGACCCGGTGTGGGTGGAGGATCGTTGTCGCCAGTGCGTGTTTGCCACCCATTGAGTGTCCAATCACGGCTGTGTGTTCAACGCCAAAGGCTGTCAGCACGCCAGCATTCAGGTCGGCGTAGCGACGTAGCGTATAGACTGCTCCCCCTGGTTTATCCGATGCACCGAAGCCGAGCGCATCGGGTGCGATAGCGCAATATCCGGCAGTTGCCAATGTCTGTATCGTTGGAATCCAATCGTCGGCGCTGACAACAAAGCCGTGCAATAACAAAACCACCGGTCCCTGGCCGGCGGTCAAGACTCGTAAGCGAAAACCATCAACCGTGACGAACCGCTCATCGATTGCCGCCGTTGCCGTTGTTTGCATATGTTCACTCCTCAATGTCCATAGGAATGCGATGTGGGCTGCATCGTATGTACTCTTGCCACTTTAGCAAAGATATGCCAATGTGTCACGGTGAAACCCGGCAACAATTGGTGAAGATATTGTGGTACAATGCAGCCGCGCGGTAGATGACTACCGGCAACAATACCATACGACAGTTGATCGCATGATTTCACGCCCGTTTGCATTCGGCGCCATCATCTTCTCGTTCATTATTGGTGCAGTTGGTGTCTTCCTCTTCATCAGTCAGCGGCTCGACCGTTGTACTGCACTACCATTGTTCGATCCCAATCTGTTACCAAATGCGCAGTTTGCCGTTCCCGGCGAGGTAAGTGGCCTCCCTGCCGGCTGGAGTCGTGGCGCCGGCGGGGTTGAAGTGCATGGCCCGGCGGTTGATGGACAGGGCTTTGATCTTGATGGCGATGGGCGTGGTCTGCAATTGATCGGTATTGCCAACTACGCGCAAACACCGCCGATAACGGTAGAACCGGGTGTAACCTACTGTTTCACCGTCGCTGCGCTCACCGATTCGATGTTGCGTTCGGCTACACGTGCGCGGCTCGTATTTGAGTGGTATGACCAGCGCGGGGAGCTGTTCCGGCAGGCAGTGACTGCGTGGCAACCCGTTGTTCTGTGGACACCCGACCGACCACCGGCGAGTTGGTCGACGATCGGGGGGGCTGTCCGGGCGCCGGAACCGGCCCGTGTCCTGCGAGTGCGGATCGAGCCGTCGTCCGACGATCGCATCTACCTCGATATGCCACGTCTACAACGTGGTGGGGCATCATTGCCAATCGCCGAATCGTCCGAACCGACATCACTGCTCCAGATTGCGCTCTGGCCGGAAGGGTATCAGGCTGCCGTGGCCTTCACCTTCGATTGGGAGACGGCAATGGGTGGGCTGGTCCATTCGCGGTCGGTTGATGATCCGCGCGCCGATGAAGACCCGGTGATGCGGGGGATGCGCATGCGTACCGGCGTAGAAACCAGCATGGCTATCTTTGCCCGTCATAACGTGCGCGCGACGTACTATGCAACCGGGTACAATTTTCTGATGGGGAACCGGGAACAACGTCGGTTTATGGGCGATCCGGTGTTTCCATGGGCATCGGTGGCTAACGGTTGGCGGAGCGACCGCTGGGTGACGCATCGGTGGTTTGGCGATGACCCTTACGGCACCGTTGCTACCGACCCGGCGTGGTATTTTGGCGATCAGATTGAGCCGTTGTTGGCTGCCGGGCACGAAATTCAGAGTCATACCTTCAGCCACTTATACGGTGGTTATGCTGATGCCGCCACGTGGCGGGCCGATCTCGAAGCGTGGAATACGGTTGCTGCCGAACGCGGTGTTGGCAATGCGCGCTCGTTGGCCTTCCCGTGGAGTAGTAGTGCTGGGATGAGTGATGCAAATTGGGATGTCATCGAGCAACTCGGGATTCGCTCGGTAACCCGCCTCAGCGACTATGGTCCTTACAACCTCTTTCCTACCGATGAACAGGGTCTGGTTCGTAATCCACAGTGCCGCTGGTTGCCGGGACGTGAAGGCCGCATTCTTGCATGTCCTGACTTTTATCTCACGCCGGATCGGGCTGAGATGGCGATTGTCCAGATTGAGCGGGCAGTTGCTGTCGGCGGTATGATCGATATCTGGGCACATACCGAGGAAGTGACGAGCGTCGCTCAACAAACCGCGTGGGAAGATGTGGTATCCTATACCGTCAGGCGTGGCGATGTCTGGGTCGCACCGCTGAGTGAGATCGCTCATTGGCAGATCGCGCGAATGTCGCTGTCGATTACTCCGGTAACCACTACGTCTGCAGATAGCTTCGGGTATGGCAATGGTGAGCCGGCGCAGCGGTATCACCTATCGAATCTATCCCCCTACGATCTGGTAGGACTGATGATCAATCTGCCTTCAGATACTGCTGCGGTAGCCATCGATCACAACATCATATCGCGTACACAGTGGGAAGCACGAGGTTGGTTACGGATCGATCTGGCAGCCGGTCAGACCATAGAGGTGACAATGTGGCCAACACGATCAAACAGCCGCTAAAGCAGGCAACGGGCTGGAGTGCCGTCGGTGCGGCATTAACGGCGCGGCGTGGTGCATTGGCGTTATATCAGTGGTTATGGCTCATCCTTTGCATCGCCGGTGCGTTAAGTATGGCCGTTCCGCCGATTTTAGCCCGCCCGATTCTCTATTATGCCGATGCCACTGTACAGTTCGATCTAGCGCGCTATGGCCCCATCTACCAGCCGGTTGCCCCAAATCTGACAGGGATTGATATTGCGATTACCGATGCTACCGAAGCGCTACGCCTCGATGCGTTGGCCCGCGCTGATGTACGTCTTGGCCGACCTGATTTTCGGGTAGAGTATCTACCCCAAACTCCCGGTGAGGTGATAGTGCGCGGTATCGCCGGTAATGCCGTTGAAGCAAAGGCACTGGCCGATGCCGGTGCGGCCGAGCTGGTGCGTCAGATTAGGGCTGCCGGTGGCCGCGAAATCTTGCGCAATATGTTGGGCTGGCAATTGTGGCAAGCGCTTAACGGCCAAATACCGGCCCCCAATGATCGCTTTGCATGGTTGTTGCGCGATATTTTGCGTCTCGAAGCTTTGCCACTCTCTCGCCCGATTGAACCGTTCAGTACACCGCGCACTTTGGCCGAACTCTCCGGTGAAGAAATGAGTGATGTGACGCGGGCTCTTGAGTCGCGTTACGATCTCTGGCGGTTTGCGATTAATACCCGCAACGCAACGCTCGATGCGCTCTGCGCGAGTACGGGGTTGACCGATACAGCGACTCGTGAAGCAGCATTACAGACATGCGCCGCTGATAATCCGGCGGCCGCTGCTGAACTTGCCGCGCGTGATCGGACGATTGCTCAACTCCGCACGATTGAGGCGGCCATTCAATTCCTGATTCGTGATGCCGGCGCCCGCTTTGATGCCGATCAGGTGAGTGCGGCCTTCCGCGTGCCGGCAGCTTTGCCAACTGCGCCCGAACCGCGCTATGAGTGGCCACTGATCGCACTGGCAGCGCTTGTCGGTACGATGTTGGGTGTTGGTGGGATTGCCTTCGACCGGAGCGCCGGGGTGTTGCCGAAGTTGCAAGAGCTGTGGCAATACCGCGAATTGATCCGCAATCTGGTGCTTCGTGACCTACGCGCTCGTTACAAAGGTAGTACTCTCGGTTATCTGTGGACGCAGCTTGCGCCGTTGGGCATGATGATGGTGTACGTCATCGTCTTTAGTTTTCTGCTGCCTAACGGCATTGCGATGTTTCCGGTGTTTGTGATTGTTGGCTTGCTGCCGTGGAACTATACTGCTGAAGCAGTTCTTAGCGGTACACGCAGCATCATCGACAATGCGGCACTGGTCAAGAAGGTCTACTTTCCGCGCGAAGTGCTACCACTCGTGGCAGTCGGTTCAAGTTTGCTGAACTTCATCCTCTCGCTCCCGATGATGTTTCTGGTGATCTTGGTTGTTCAGCTCACCACGCTTGGCCGGCTCAACCTGAGTTGGAGCATTGTCTATCTGCCGGTCATCATGGCATTGCAGACGATTTTTCTCGCCGGATTAGCCCTTCTGCTCGGCGCCGGTGCCGTCTTCTTTCGCGATGTGGTACATCTCATCGGTATTGTGATCAACATCTGGTTCTTCCTTACCCCGATCATTTATCCGCTCAGTACGATTAGCGAAGGGGTTGCGGCGCGGGTGATTCGCTGGCTCAACCCATTAGCCTCGATTATCGAGTTCTACCGCGAAATCATTTACGGTAATACCGTGCCGGTCGGTCTGATCCCGACGCCGGGAGTGCCGGCGCTCGGTGCTCTGCTGCGCGTTGGCGTCACTGCGCTGATTGTGTTGGCAGTGGGGTACTGGGTTTTCCAGCGCACCAGTCGCCATTTTGGTGAAGAGTTATGAGTATCGTGATCGAGTTTGATAGGGTCTCGCGTCAGTTTGTACGGCGCCAACAGGCTTCAACCATTCAAGAGCGGTTCGTGGGACTGATCCGTGGTCTTCCGCCGGCAGAGGTGTTTTGGGCAGTGCGTGACGTGAGCTTTGCCGTCGAAGAAGGCCAAAGTGTTGGTTTGGTTGGTCACAATGGCGCCGGCAAAAGCACGATCCTCAAATTGATGACCCGTGTGCTTGAACCGACGAGTGGCCGAGTGACAACCAGTGGACGAATCGCAGCATTGCTTGAGCTTGGGAGCGGTTTTCACCCCGAACTGAGTGGGCGGGAAAACGTCTTTCTCTACGGCTCCCTGATGGGCTTCAGCCGTAAGGAAATGATGCGCAAGCTCCCGGAAATTATCGAGTTCTCGGAAATCGGCCCCTTTCTCGATACGGAAGTCAAACACTACTCATCGGGTATGTATACCCGGCTCGCGTTTGCTGTGGCGACGGCGGTTGATCCCGACATCCTGATCACCGATGAAGTATTGGCCGTTGGTGATGAGGCATTCCAGCGCAAGTGTATCGACCGCATTTACGGTTTTCGGCGCGCCGGGAAGACGATTGTCTTCGTGTCACATGCGCTCGGTGTGGTACGCTCGCTCTGCGATGTCGCTGTTTGGCTCGATCACGGCGAGATGAAAGCCTTTGGTCCGGCGCACGAAGTGGTTGATGCCTACCTTGCCGATGTGAATGAGCGGGAGCGAGCTGAGTTTGAGCAGCAAGAACGCGAACTCCCCGATGATGTACGTGAACGGATGCGGCGTGGCACACGCGAAGTAGAGATTACGCGCGTGCAGTTACTCGACCGGAATGGTCAAGAGCGGATTACGTTTCGTACTCACGAACCGCTGACGATACGTATTCACTACGTTGCCCACGAACGGATTGAGTATCCGGTATTTGGAGTCGGGATTAATCACGAGAGTGGCCCGTGGTTAACCGGACCCAACACCGGTTTCGACCGATACCACATACCTTTCATTGATGGACCTGGTCAGATCGATTACCATATTCCACGTTTACCATTGTTGGGCGGTAGATATTTAGTGAGTGCTTCGGCCACCGACTGCACGCAGTTACACGAGTTTGATGTTCACGACCGTATGTACCCGCTCGTTGTACACAGTGATGGGGTTAGCCAGCGTTACGGCATGCTCTTCATCGATGGAAGTTGGAGCTGGCATGGATGAGCACACTGTTGATCATCGCTCATGATGTGATCGGTCGGCGGATGGCCGGGCCGGGGATTCGGATGTGGGAACTGGCGCGAGTCCTGGCGCATACGCTACCGGTGACCTTGATCGCACCACATCCGATTGACTTACCACCAACCGCGGGTGTAACATATGGTCATTATCGGTGGGGAGAAGCCGCGAGTCTTGTCCCCTACCTCGCGACCGCTTCCATCGCACTTATCAATGGTTTTGTCGCTGCCGCTCACCCGGAAGTATTGACGTATGCGGGACAGCTAATCATCGATCTCTATGATCCGGTAGCGTTCGAGAATCTGGAATTGTTTCGCCGCCATCCGATGGCTGAGCGTCGGTACATAGCCGAACGCGATGTCGCACTCTTGCGTGACTTATTACGGCGCGGCGATCATTTTCTCTGTGCTACCGAGCGTCAGCGAGATTTGTATATCGGTGGCTTGTTGGCATTGGGCCGCTTGACGCCGGAGCTTGTTGATACCGATCCCCTGCTGCGCCGTCTGATCGACGTTGTGCCCTTCGGCGTGAGTGATGATCCACCGCAGGCGAGTGGTCAACCGGCGTTGCGTGGTGTACTCGACGATCTTGGCCCCGACCACGAGATTATTCTGTGGAGCAGTGGGTTGTGGGACTGGCTCGATCCGCAGACGGTGGTGCGGGCAATGCTACAAGTGTTGGCAACAGTCCCTAACGCACGACTGGTGTTTCTTGCCGGGCAGCACCCCGGTTTGGGCTATGAGATGCATACTCCTCAACAGACACGTCAGCTCGCCGCTGAACTCGGTTTGCTGGGCAAAGGCGTCCACTTCTACGAGGAATGGATCCCTTACGAGCGACGGGCGGATTTTCTGCTCGAAGCGACGGTTATGGTATCATTACACCGCGAGCATCTGGAGACACGCTACGCTGCCGTGCGGTCGCGGGTGCTCGATCATTTATGGGTCGGTCGTCCGAGTATTCTGAGTGCCGGAGATGCCGCAGCCGAGTTGATCGCCGAGCATCATGCCGGAGAAGTTGTTCCGGTCGGTGATAGTGATGCGGTAGCCGCTGCGCTCATTTGTTTGTTAACCGATCCGCAGCGTCGGATGGTGCAGGGCACTAATGCGGCTACATTGGGTCAACAATTGCGTTGGTCAAAGGTTGCACTGCCGGTGTTGCGGATCGTGCGACATGCAGTTGAGCAAGCCGGTCTCCAGCAATCGATGCCGTCAGTGGTAGCAGTAAGTAGGGTCGAGCCGCTCCAGAAAAATCAGCAACACTACGGGCAAGCAATGGAAGACAATCTTAACCGCATTCTTCATGAGCGAAACGAGCTCATCAAGGCGTTGGAGTCGCTGTGGAGCGTCAATCTGCCGATGGCTACACCAACGCCGTTGGCAACTATCCGGCAACAAATACAGCGTCGATTAGATGGTTCGCTTGAGCAGCGAATTGCGACACTGGCAGCGCAGCAGCGTGATTTCAACGGAACAGTCGTGAATGTGTTGTATCGGTTTGCCAGTGCATTAGATGTGTACATGAGTCGTGCAAATGAGCAGTATGCTGCATTAATGAACCAGCAGCAGATTCACAATCAGAATGTTGCAACTCATTTAGCATCGTTAACGCAGCAGCTTGTTGAATTGAGACCGCTCGTCCAAGCGATGCAACAAGCCTTGCAAACCCTGCAGTTCAATCTACAAATCCTCCATGAGGACAGTGAACGATTACGGGATACATTGCCGCCGTTGCATCAACACGTCATCGATCTTGAACAGCGTATACTTGATCTTGACGAGATGCAGTCGCAGATAATCGAGCAAATAAGCCGTATACTCGATATTGTATGAATACCAAGATTGTTATTCCGTTATTTCAAGGTGCTGCGTATATTCACAATTGTTTGCAATCTCTGCAAGAACAGATCAATCTCACTAATGTGATCGTTGTGAATAACGGTAGTACTGACGCCGGCCCGACAATTGTACGAGAGACCTTCCCGAAAGTAACGTTGATCGACGTTCCAAAACAGCTTGGCTTTGCCGGAGCTGTCAATATCGGTATCCGTGCGGCATTAGCCGAGGAACAGCGACCGGAAGTGGTGATTGCCTTAAATCAAGACACGATGGCCGATCCCCACTGGCTAGAGGGGATGTTGGTACCCTTTGACGATCCGACGATTGGTTTGGTCGGTAGCCTTGCTCGTTTTCCCGACGGTCACATTCAACATGCCGGTGGTACCTTGATCGAACCGTTGTGGTATGGGCGCAATCGCCAAGCACTCACTGAAGATACGCCACTCGATTATCTGGCTGGTTTGGCTTTGGGCATGCGAGTAGCGATGCTCGAACAGATCGGGTTGTTCGATGAAGCATTCTTTCCGGCTTATTTTGAGGATGTCGATCTGTGTTTACGGGCCAAGACTGCCGGATGGCGTATCGAATTGGCTGACTCGGCGACATTGGTTCATCACGAGGGAGCCTTGACACAACAAGGTCGACGACACACACATATTATCGAAAGGCAACGTTGGCGTCTATTGTTGAAACATCGTTCACCTGATGAACTTCATCAGCTAGTTTTTCCGGCCGAGCAAGTGCAGCTCCATGAACGAGCTTCGTTAGGAATGAGTGATGTTCTACGCTCGGCATATGCTCATGCATTGCTGATGTTGCCGATGATTGCTCGCCAAAGGGGGTGGAGTACGACCGATACCGAATTGATTCGGACGAAGTTGGTCGCATTGCGCACCGATGCAATAACGATTGAGCGCAAGACACGTATTGCCGGTTTGCAGGCTGCGCTGCAAACGCATCTGGTTCCGGTAAGGGATTTATCTTCGGCTGCGGAACAGGTCAGTTCATCGGCTACCGTTGATAACAGCCATCATCTCGGTACCGATATGCAACTCAATTCCCATCCAGCAACGCAAGCCGAGCCGCCGACTACTCAAGAAGTATCCGTTCCTCAGGGCAAATCGTTTACTCCCGGCAAACGTCCGCCAGTTGCGATTGTTGTGTTAACGTGGAATGGTTTGGCGGTTACCCAGCGCTGTTTTGCGAGTTTACGGGCCAAGACGCGCCACGTTCCCTATCGTCTGATTGTGGTTGATAACGGTAGTACCGATGGGACGGTTGAGTGGCTGCGTGACCAACCGGATGTGACGCTGATCGCTAATTCCGAAAATCGAGGGTTTGCTGCCGGCGTGAATCAAGGGATAGCAGCAGCGCCGCCCGATCATGATGTGCTCCTATTGAACAACGATACTGAGATTATCGAGGAGACATGGCTCGACCATCTCCGCACTGTTGCTAATGATCATCCTGACTACGGTATTGTAGGCTGTTTACTCCTCTTCCCAAATGGATTGTTGCAGCATGCCGGTACATATATGCCCCAACATAATTTCTGGGGGTATCAAATTGGGGGTGGCGAACCTTTTATCGGCCAGTATCCGGGGATACGTGAGGTTGAGGGGGTAACCGGTGCTTGCATGTACATCCGTCGTGATGTGATCGAGACGATCGGTGGGCTGGATGAGACCTATTTTTCATACTACGAAGACACCGATTACTGTCTACGAGCGATGCAAGCCGGTTTCAAGGTTGTCTGTACTGGTGGTGCAAAGGTTATTCACCACGAGAACTCGAGCACGCGGCTTAACAATGCTGATTGGTGGCGCATGTTTAGCCACGGTCAGCGAGTGTTTTTGAATAAATGGCGTAACTATTTTCAACGCCAGCGTTATCAGCGTGGTTTGCTCTGGCATTCCCTGATTGCCCACGCTACCGGGTATGCGACCTCATCACGGGAATTTGTACGCGAACTTGACCGGCGCGGGGTTGATGTGCGTTTAGCCTGTATTTTCGGTACCGATTACACCGAACCGCCAACCCGTGATCCACGGCTCGATCAGTTGCGGAATCGTCCAAAAGATACTTCGTTGCCGCAGGTAGTCTATAGCCAAGGTGATGCATTTATTAAAAACAGTGGACGTTATCGGATTGGATTTACAATGCTTGAGTCTGACACCCTACCGGCGGATTGGGTCTATCAGGCTAACCAAATGGATGAAGTGTGGGTACCGAGTCATTTTACGCGCGATGTGTTTATGGCTTCGGGTGTGCGCCGGCCAATCCACGTGATCCCACTGGGGTTTAACCCAAATTATTTTCATCCTCATATCCAAGAGAACAAGCCGGCAAACGTGTTTGTGTTTCTATCGATCTTTGAATGGATTGAGCGTAAAGCTCCCGAACTCTTGTTACAAGCCTACGTGAGTGAATTTACGCGCAGTGATGATGTTGTCCTCGTACTCAAGGTGTTTAATCACGATCCACACTTTAATGTGCAGCAGCGGATCCATGAATTGACGAATCGTTCTCATGCACCTCGTATCGTCGTTCTCTTGAATCAAGAGATTGCCGAGCATCAAATGGGCGGTCTCTATCGGAGTGCTGATTGCTTTGTGTTGCCGACACGTGGTGAAGGGTGGGGGATGCCTATCTTGGAAGCAATGGCGTGTGGGTTGCCGGTTATTGCGACTGATTGGGGAGCACAGCGCGAATTTTTTAATGACCAATTAGGGTATCCGTTGCGTGTTCGCCAGTTAATTCCGGCCGTTGCCCGTTCCCCCTACTATGCCGGTTCGCGCTGGGCCGATCCCGATATCGATCATCTTCGGTATCTGATGCGCTACATCTATGAGCATCCGGCAGAGGCGCAAGCAATCGGGTTACGTGCAGCATCAGTCGTTCATCAGCAGTGGACGTGGGGACATGCCGTTGATCGCATTATGGAACGCTTGGAAACGATTGATCCATAAAGGAGGTGGGTCTAATGAGTGTCTATTGGGTTCGCTTCCAAGGTGATAGCGTGGCAGGTGCGATGAAAGCAATCGCTGATGCTCTGCAACAAGATAATCGCGAGACCGCCCCTGAAGCAGATGCGGTTGCGAGTTCGGTCTCTGCACCACCGTCTATCGATGGCGATGAATATCTCCAGACGAATCTGCACATGATGCAACAGTTGTGGTCGGTCGATCCGTTACGTGTTGAACTCCCGTCTGATCAACGGTTGTTGACCCGGCTACGGGTACATCTTCAGCATTTCATTCGACGTGTAACGCGCTGGTATGTGATATTTCCGTGGTTACAAGCAAATGAGTTCCACGGTGCAACGACCCGCGTGGTGGAATCGTTGCTGGTTCGCCAACAGACGTTACAGCAAGAACTCAATGAATATCGTTATCGTCTACAAGCGATTGAACAACAGGTTCATCTTTTACGCAATGAACTGGCAATGTCACGGCAACACCTGATGGAAGTTCGACAGCAGTTGGCCATATACCAATCTAAATCGGAATAACAGAGCAAGCATTCATGAATCTGCGCGTTATTTGGCAGTCACGTTGGGGATTGCCAATTGGCTATTCTGTAAGTTCTGAAGAGATTGCGCTTCAACTCGATCGGTTAGGAGTCGAGTTGTTCCATCGTCCGACCCCGTGGCATATGCCGTCCGAAATTACTCATCCGCGATTGCAGGCGATTGCGAGCCGTCCGTTGCCGACACATATTCCACAAGTGAGTTACGATCAGGCCGATCTATTCTATACCGAGCATCGCGGCTACCGGATCGGTTATACCATGCTCGAGGTAAATGGCTTACCGTCCGATTGGGTAGCGGCATGTAATCGAATGGATGAAGTGTGGACACCGAGTCACTGGGGTGCCGAGGTGTTTGCCGCTGCCGGTGTGTTTCGTCCGATCTACGTAATGCCGCTCGGCTACGATCCCGATCATTTTAATCCTCACATTCCTAGATATCCGATTGATAACCGCTTCACCTTTCTCTCTATCTTTGAATGGGGTGAGCGCAAGGCGCCAGAACTGTTGCTACGCGCCTATTGTAGTGCCTTTACGTGTCATGATGATGTTCTGCTCGTTTTGCGGATCAATAACTTTGACTCTTCGGTGAGTGTTGCAAAACAGATCACCGAATTACAATTGCCGCCCAATGGGCCGCCGATTGCGATTTTGTATAATCAGTATTTGTCGCGATCACAATTGGGTGCGCTTTACCGTAGTGCCGACTGTTTTGTCCTTACGAGTCGGGGCGAAGGATGGGGATTGCCGATCCTTGAAGCGATGGCGTGTGGTTTACCGGTGATTGCTACTAATTGGAGCGCTCAAACGGAATTCTTGCATGCGGGGGTCGGGTATCCGTTACAGGTGCGCTCGTTGATCCCGGCCGAAGCTAAATGCCCATACTACATTGGTTGGTCTTGGGCCGAGCCAGATTTTGATCACCTCGTTTATCTCATGCGGTACGTCTACGAACATCGCGTTGAAGCCCAGGCAGTAGGTGCAGTAGCAGCGGCTGAGGTTGCCCAGCGGTGGACGTGGCGGCACGCTGCGGAGCGGATCGTGCAGCGTTTGCGGGTGCTGGCCCGGTGATCCTGTTGTCGTGCTTGGGGATGGTAAGGCGTTCATAGTTATCATTCGACAGCTTTCCTAAGTTGGGATAGGACTTATGTAATATAGTAGGCGGCCCAAAGACATGCTTTCATGAAGATCAGAAACTTTTAAGGTTTGTCAATGGGAGGGTATATGATACGGCGCCGCCTTCGCATTATTTTGATCAGCCTATTAGTGTTAAGTGTAGTCCCCGCCGTTACTTTGGCTTATTATCAAAATGCGGTTAATTCGCAACCTGGTTTTACTCATCCTACCAAGCTGCAAGATGATGATACTCTTGCCGGTAAGCCACTTGACGGTGTTCGGATCATTCGTAGCTCACCGGTGGTTGGTAATCTCGATGGTAATCTGAGCAACGGCTTGGAAATTGTGATCGGTGATCGGAGTGGGAAGTTATTTGCCCTTGACAAGAACGGTCAAGTTAAGTGGACGGTACAGGTTGCTACGTGTGCTAATCTCGGAACCGATGACAGTCTCTTGAACGGAGCGCCGACATTGTTTGATATTGATCCGACTCGTCCAGGATTAGAGGTAATCGTTGGGTATGGTACAATTAATCCGCTAAATTGTCCTGGCGGAGTTCGGGCTTACTCCGCGACAGGTCAGGAATTGTGGAATTATCCTATTAACCGGAGCTCCATTAGCAATCATAACGCTGTTATCAATACGCCCTCTGTCACCGATGTTAATGGCAACGGTGATATTATCATTGTTGCTGGTGCTGCCGATTTGTATTTGCACGTGCTGAACAAAGACGGGACGTTGCGCTGGAAATACTTTGCGATGGATACGATTTGGTCATCGCCAGCTTTTGCCGATGTGAACAACGATGGCCGTAAAGAGATTATCGTCGGCACCGACTTCACGCCGGGTCAAGTCTGTAATCCGCACAGCATTACTCCCTTCCCTGAGACAAACTCGTACTACGAAAGCGCACGCGGCTTTCTGTACGCATTTCCGTCCGATCCAACCTTTGTGGCTGACCCAATCTATTGTGCGAAGGATGGTGGAAAAGTGATTGGGTTTGGTAAAGGATTCTTATGGGCAGTGCGCTTCGATCAGCTCATCCTTTCATCACCGGCGATCACTGATTTTGAAAATGACGGTATGTTCGAAGTGGTTGTAGGTAGTGGTTGTTTGTATGGCGGTAATCCCAAACCGGGCAAATGGGTGAAGATCTTTAACGCTGCAAACGGTGTTGAAAAAATGACGCTCAATGCACCGGAATGCGTGGCTTCCTCGCCGGCAATCGGTGATATTGACGGTGATGGGCGGTTGGAGATTGTCGCGTCAGTGGCTTCTGGTGGGTCGAATAACCCACCTGTGCCTACACCACCAACCGGTGGCCGATTGGTTGCGTGGCGGTATGACAATCCGAACCCGATTTGGAATATTGAGGTGCGTGGTGCGACGCAAGAAGGGGCGGATATGTCTGAGCCCTTTAACAATCCACTTATTGCCGACATTGATGGGAATGGCTCGCATGAGGTGCTTATCGTCGTACAAAATTCGGTGATGATTTACAATGGCGCCGGTCAAGAATTGACGGCAAGTTGTCCGACCGGTGGGCAGATAGCGCAAGACTGCAAACTCAGCGGCAAGAAATCGATGTTTATGTGGATGCCGATCCGTAATACACCGGCAATTGCCGATATTGATAATGACGGTAAGCTCGAGATAGTGGTGGGTGGCTCGCATACGAGCTCTGCCGTGTTGAGTATGCAGAATAAAGCCTTCGTGTACGTCTGGCGTGATCTCGAGCAGGTAATCTCGAGTAGCCCCGGCCCGTATCAGCCGTATAGCGCACCTTGGCCCCAATTCCAACGAGATCCGGCCCATAATGGTCTCTTCCGCGCTCGTGGTCTACGGCTTGGGGTTACTTCCCTGAACCTCCTGACCGATGGGTCACAGCCGTCTACCTATACGCTCAGTGTCGGTTCAAACGACGGGACCCCGATCAATGTGACCATTGCCGAGAATGATCCACACAATATCCTTCAGCTGAGCCACACGAACGTTTCGTTGAGCGACGCAACGGCTGGTGTGCCCCTGCACATTACGGTCAATGTGGCCGGGAAGCCTGTTGGTACGTACACTGCCCACATCACGTTCAGTGGTAGTGGCTTCCCCTCAGTAACATTACCAGTAACTGTGCGGGTAGTTAATGAAGTATTTACCACATTTATCCCGATCACTACACGCTAGGTCTGTTTGAGTGGTGTGAGCGGTTGTTCGGTTTTGTTGCCGGACAACCGCTCGTATTGTTATAATGAAGTGGTGACGTTCGCTAGAGACAACCTATGATACCGCGCTCTCTTCATCTCATCACCGGCGGCGCCGGGTTTATCGGTTGTAATCTGGCCGATTATTTGCTGCGCCAAGGCGAAACTGTGACGATTGTTGATAACCTCAGTCGTCCACGCACGCCGCTCAATCTGGCCTGGCTGCAAGAGCGGTATAGCGACCGGCTACGCTTTGTGCATGCCGATATTCGTGATGCGTCGACAATGCAGGCGGTCGTTCCCGGTCACCGAGTGGTATACCATCTTGCCGGCCAAGTCGCAGTGACGACATCAGTGCAAGATCCGCGTAGCGATTTCGAGATCAATGCGCTCGGTACACTGAATATTCTCGAAGCGGCCCGCCTTGCCCCTGAACCGCCGATTGTCTTCTTTGCCTCGACGAACAAAGTTTACGGAGGAATGGAGACGGTTGACGTGGTTGAAGAGGCGACGCGGTATCGCTATCGTGATTTGCCTAACGGCGTACCTGAGTATCAGTTGCTCGATTTCCATTCGCCGTATGGCTGTAGCAAAGGCGCTGCCGATCAGTATGTGCGCGATTACGCCCGCATCTACGGCCTCAAAACGGTGGTCTTCCGCCAGTCATGCATTTATGGTCCGCGCCAGTTTGGGGTTGAGGATCAAGGCTGGGCGGCGCACTTTGCGATCGCGGCCCTGCTCGAACGTCCAATTACGATCTATGGTGACGGCAAGCAGGTGCGCGATATGCTTTACGTTGATGATCTGATCGCGGCGTATATGGCGGCTCTCGAACGGATCGATCGTGTGAGTGGGCGGATTTACAATATTGGTGGCGGACCGCAGAATGCTTTGTCGATTTGGGCTGAATTTGGCCCGCTCCTGAGCCGGTTGGTTGGGCGTGCGATTGAGGTGCGCTACGGCGATTGGCGGCCCGGTGATCAACCGGTCTATATCAGTGATATTACACTTGCTGAGCAAGAATTGGGCTGGAGGCCACAGGTCTCGGTCTACGAAGGGGTCGAGCGGATGGTGAGTTGGATTCGCGATCATCTGCACTTGTTCCGCTGATGCGCGCGTGGTATACATGGAGCATACGGCACTCGAACTGTTGCATGCCGGAGATTATATGACCGCTCAAGGCCCACACCTTGTTCATCCGCATGATGAGGAACCGCTTGCGGCAGCGATTGCGCGCGCCTTGCATAGCTCTGCGGTTGATTATCGTCAGTTTACCGACCTGAGTGAGTTGTTGGCGCGTGACACCTATCTTGCCGAACAGGTACAGGAATTACGGCAGGCATGGGCGATTACGCCACCACCGGCAATATCGGTGATGGCTCGCTTTCGCCGCCGATTGGCGTGGTGGTTGTTTGGCCCGGAACTTGCTCAGATCAATGCGACTCACGCGACTCTCACCCGGATTATCGAGAGCTTGATTGCCCATCTCGATGCCGAACGGACGCTTCGGCAGACCCTGAGCGAACGCGTGGCCGCTCTCGAACAGGGTCACGCTTCGTCTCAACACCACCCATGACACACCTCGTCTGGCATTCGACCTTCGCTTCTCCAACCGGTTATAGCAGCTCGTCACGAGCGATTGTGGCGGCACTCAACGAGATTGGCTTGGCGGTACGCCCGTTGTATCTGTTCGATGCAGATTATGCCGAGCAGGTGTACGGCTCGATCCCGCCGTTGATCCGCTCGCTGCAACAATTACCTATCCGGCTCGACGTGCCACAAGTGGTGTATGGTCGCGGTGAATTGTTTTGTAAAAATAGCGGTGTTTACCGGATCGGCTTCACGATGCTTGAGACTGATCGGTTGCCGGCTCATTGGGTTGAGCAGGCTAACCTAATGGACGAAGTCTGGACACCAACCGCCTGGGGGCGCGAGGTGTTTATCGCTAGCGGCATCACACGACCGGTCTACGTTGTACCATTGGGTGTAGATTCGGCAGTCTTTGCACCCGGCCCGCCACGTCGCGATTTAGGTGATCGGACGGTTTTTCTTTCGGTCTTTGAGTGGGGTAAACGCAAAGGCTGGGATGTGCTGCTGGCGGCCTATCGGGCTGCATTCAGGCCAAGCGATCCGGTTGTGTTGGTGTTGAAGATCGATCATCGTGCTCCTGGTAATCCGCTGCGTGAGCTGGCAGCGGTGCTTGGCGATCACGCACCACCGGTGACCGTCTTCTACAACCAGACCTTCGGTCCGGCACGGATGGCCGAACTTTACCGCAGTGCGGATTGTTTTGTCTTGCCGAGCCGTGGCGAAGGGTGGGGGATGCCGGTGCTTGAGGCGATGGCGTGCGGGGTACCGGTGATTGCGACTGCGTGGAGTGGTCCGACCGAATTCCTTGATGAAACATGTGGTTACCCCTTGCCGATCCGTGGCTTAGTCCCAACCGGTGCAGCGAGTGGTCCTTATGTTGGTGCACGGTGGGCTGAGCCAGACGTTGATGCGCTGATAGAGTTGTTGCGCCGCGTGTATCATTATCGCGACGAAGCCCGTATGCGTGGCGCGCAAGCGGTGATCCGTGCGCGTGAGTGGCCGTGGCAGCGGAGTGCACAGACCATCCTCGACCGGTTGCACGCCATCGGATAGAAGAAAAGGCGCAGAGGAAGCAAAGGCGCAAGGGACGATAAACGCAAAGGTGCGAAGAACGCAAAGGACGCTAAGGTTTTTTGGAAAATGGCAAAAGCG
>NZ_JBWGQH010000001.1:0-109122 GCF_056331925.1 Chloroflexus sp. | reverse complement strand
CAACAACATCTTAGCGTCCTTTGCGTCTTTGCGTTATATCCACTGCGTCTTTGCCCCTTTACGCCTGTCACTTGGTAGCGGCGTCGAGCGCCTCTCCTACCCGTAGCACTTCGTCGAGGGTATTGTAGAAGTGGGGCGCAATGCGCACGCCAGCGCCGCGCGGCGTCACCACAATCCCCGCCTCGTTGAGCCGGTGGGAGACAGTGTTAGGGTTCTCGACCAGCGCCACCACGATCCCACTACGATGCTCCGGTGCGGTATCCGCAGCGAGCCGATAGCCACGCTCTTGCAGATCGTCGATCAGTGCCGCCACCAACGTGCTAACCTGGCGCTCGATGTACTCGATCCCTACCTCTTGCAACATCGTCACTGCGGCCAACAGCGCCAGATTATTCGCAACATTCGGCGTTCCTAAGGTGAATCGTTCCGCAGTTTCAGGCAGAGTGAGATTGTAGTCAAGATAATTCTGCCCGCTCACACTACTGGCCGCGCCAACGTAAGCTCCCGGCACAAGATCGCAGATCAACTCGCGTCGCACGTAAAGAAACCCACTGCCCGGCGTTGACAGGAGCCACTTCTGCGAACCGCAGGCCAACATATCGACGTGCCATGCCTGCACATCAACCGGAAATGCGCCGAGGGTTTGGATCGCATCAACGACGAAGTAGATCCCGCGCTCGCGGCAGATTTGACCAACAGCCACCAAATCGTTACGGAAGCCGGTAGCAAACATCGCCGTACTGAGGGCGATCACGCGGGTACGGTGATCGATCCGGCGCATGAGTAATTCAAGATTGAGCCCACCATTGTGTTGCGGCACGACTTTGGTCAGTACGCCGCGATACGCCAACTGCTGCCACGGATAGACGTTGGCCGGATAATCACCATCGAGCACCAGTACATTGTCACCGGGGCGTAATGGTAAACTAACTGCCGCAGTATTAATACCGGCAGCAGTGTTCGGCATAAGCACAATCTCATCCGGCGAGGCAGCATTGATCAGGCGCGCAAGCCGCTGCTTTAATTCGGCGAATTGTGCGATTACCTTAGGGAAGACGGCGGTAAACGGTTCGTGGGTGGCTTGGTCGAGGTACGCTTGAATGGCAGCCTGTACTCGGCGACTGAGCGGAGAAACGGCCGCGTGGCTTAGAAAAATGTAGCGTTCGGTGATCGGAAACTCGGCTCGATAAGCGGAAAAGTCGGTTGTCATGCGGTTGTTTCCTCGAGAAAACTAGACAAAATCGCGTGATACGCTTGTGGTCGTTCCAGCATTGGTAAATGGCCGCACTGCTCAATCCAGACCAACCGGCAGTGGGGGATACGGGCGGCAGCGACCGGAGCGCCCGATGGGGGCATGATCTGGTCGTGGCGGCAAGCAATAATTAAGCTCGGCGTCCGGACGGCAGCCATTGCTGCCGTGATCGTCGGGCTACCGGCGCCGCGCGCAGTCTCTAAGGCAGTACGTTGCTCCATCGCGAGAAAATCGGCGAATGTCTCACGGAGGATGGCATGATCGGCGGGCAGCCGGTAGAAGAAACGCTTCCCGACCAGCCGCATAATCGGTTGTACATCAAGCATCCATGGGCGGCGCAGCGCCAGCCACAGTGCCATCAGATGATGGATTGAGGCGACAATACGCCGTTCGCGTTCATCACGGAAGGTACTAAAGCTGGTCAGCACAAGCCGTGTTATCCGTTCGGGGTAGCGTGCGGCTACATGGATGGCGACAGCGGCGCAGAGCGAATGACCGTTAATCGCAAAGCGTTCAATGCCGAGCGCATCGGCAAACGCGATCACCCAATCGGCCAGCCGTTCGAGTGAAAGCCGGCCACCAAGCGGTGGTGACGAACCAAAGCCGGGGAGATCGGGTGCGATCAAGGTATACCGGTCGGCCAGATCACGCAGCGTATAGTGCCAGAGCCGCGACGATCCACCCCACCCGTGGAGGAGGAGGAGAGGTGAGCCATGACCGGCACGGCGAAAGGTTGTGCGCAGACCGGTAACGGCAGTTTCGGTAGCAGATACGGCGAGCGTAGCCATACAATTGCCTCGTTTCGGGGATGGTGTCTTGACAGTGATGGTGCTCTTGTGCAATGTTGGCCCATGCGGTAGGGCGGTTTGTGGTACGAAGTAGTCATAAGGCCATCTACCGCATCTCGGTCACACGAAACCGGATGTCGGTTGGATGAACTGTAAAGAGCACTACCCAGTATCGCCTGGCTTGATATCAATTATCATACCAGATTTGGTGCTGAATGTAGCAATGATAGTTATCTATATTATCGTCAACTTGTAAAATATTTTTAGTTATCAGAGAAACGCTTGACCAATCCTAATCGCTATGATACACTAGTGAAGCGTGCGAGAACACCAAGATATGCACCTTATAACCTGTCGTACACACTAGATGTAGTACCACTCTCTAGTGTTAACTTCTTTGCGTTCTACTCAGTTGTGAAAAACTATTTACACTTTTTGTTGTGCAATCACGGGTTCTCAGCGTATCAGCGGTCTGTCTAGCAGAGGAGCATGCTACCAATGATGAAGCACGATCTTGCACCCGCCCAGTTAACCGATATTGCCCGCACGGTGTTGAAAAAACGCTACCTTCTGAAGAACGAGCATGGCGATGTGATCGAGACCCCGGAGACGATGTTTTGGCGGGTGGCCGAGACGATTGCCGCCGTCGATGCACGGTATGGTGCGTCGTCAGAACAGGTTGAAGAGCGGGCTGAGCGCTTTTACCACCTGATGACACAGGGGTATTTCGAGCCAAACAGCCCAACCCTGATGAACGCAGGTCGCCCGCTTGGTCAGTTGAGTGCCTGTTTCGTCTTGCCGATTGACGATAATCTGACCAGCATTTACGAGACACTCAAGCATCAGGCGCTCATCCATCAGAGTGGCGGCGGGACCGGCTTTAGCTTCTCGCGCTTACGTCCACGCAACGACGTGGTGCGCAGCACCATGGGCGTGGCGAGTGGGCCGGTCAGCTTTATGGATGTCTATAACCATTCGACCGAAGCAATCAAGCAGGGTGGGACTCGGCGTGGCGCGAATATGGGTATTCTGCGCTGCGATCACCCCGATATTTTGGAGTTTATTACCTGCAAGCTCGATACGACCAAGATCACGAACTTTAACATTTCGGTCGCGGTCACCGATGCCTTCATGCGCGCCGTTGAGCGTGACGAAGAGTATGATCTGATTAACCCACGCACCGGCCAAGTCCATATCGCCTCACGCGATGGGCTGAAGCATCCGCTGACCGGTGATGTACTGGTGCCGCCCGGACAACCGATGCGCTTACGGGCGCGCATGATCTTTGATCTGATCGTGCAGTGTGCCCACGCGACCGGTGAACCTGGCCTGTTCTTCATCGACCGTGCGAATGAGTACAATCCGGTACCCCATCTCGGTGCGTATGAAGCGACCAATCCGTGCGGTGAGCAGCCGTTGCTGGCCTACGATGTGTGTAACCTCGGCTCGATCAACGTGGGGAAATTTGTCACTGCCGATAAGACCATCGATTGGGGCTATTTGCGTGAGGTCGTCCACGAGAGTACCCGCTTCCTCGATAATGTGATCGACGCCAATCATTATCCACTCGAGCAAATCACACACCTGAGCCAGCGTATCCGCCGCATCGGTCTCGGGGTGATGGGATGGGCCGATATGCTTGTGCGGCTCGGTATTCCCTACAATTCACACGATGCGATTGAGCTGGCCCGTAAGGTGATGCATTTTATCGATGAAGAGAGCAAAGTGGCCTCCGAGCAGTTGGCCCGTGAGCGCGGCCCCTTCCCCGAATGGGAGTACAGCATTTGGGGACCAGACGCTACCTGCGCTCGTCGGCCTGATGGGTCGCGGATCCGTCCGCAGCGATTGCTCCGTAACTGTAATGTGACGACGGTTGCTCCGACCGGTACGATCAGTATTATCGCCGGTTGCTCGTCGGGTATCGAACCACTGTTTGCGATTGCGTTCTGGCGGTATCAGGCCGATTCGCGTATGCTCGATATTAACCAAGATTTTGTAGCTCAGGCGAAACGTGAGGGGTGGTATAGCCCTGAGCTGATGGAGCGTATTGCCGATACCGGTCATATTCATCACCCCGAAGTGCCTGCTGAGGTGCAGCGTGTGTGGGTGACGGCCCACGACATCGCGCCTGAGTGGCATGTGCGAATGCAAGCGGCGTTTCAGGAATACACGGATAGCGCTATCTCCAAGACGATCAATTTCCCCCACGAAGCTACACCTGATCAGGTCCGTGAGGCTTATGAGTTGGCCTTCCGGCTTGGGTGTAAGGGGATTACTGTCTATCGTGATGGATCGCGCGCGAATCAGGTGTTGTCGACCGGTTCGACCGGTAAGAGTGAGAGTAAGCCGGCAGCGCAATCGGTGACTGCCACACCGGTTGAACTTACGCCGCGCCCGGTGCCGGCAGAGGGTCTACCCAGCCATTCCTTCCCGGTGGTTACCCCGCTTGGTAAGTTGCGTTTGTTCGTCACTGAGCTTGATGGTAAGCCGTTTGAGGTCTTTGCCATTATCGGGCGAGCGGGAAGTGATGTCACTGCGTTCACCGAAGCGATTGGCAGGCTGATCTCGCTGGCTCTCCGCTGTGGTGTACCGGTGAAACTGATCGCCGAACAATTGCGTGGGATCGGCGGTTCGCGCTCGGCCGGCTTTGGGCCGGATCGGGTGCGCTCGGTACCTGATGCGATTGGCAAGGTGCTGCTCGAACATTACGTGAAAGGGAATGGCAACGGTAACGGCAATGGTAACGGTGCCTATGTCGTTGGCGGTGAATACAACAATGGTGTCGCCGAGCCCCCTGCACCGAAGCCAGAGCCGATCACACACCTGCATGTTACACCAAGCCACGGTGCGATCGAGGCGGGTGAAATCTGCCCCGAATGCCAGAACGCTACTCTCCTGAACGAAGAGGGATGCCGTAAATGCCACGCGTGTGGCTATAGCGAGTGTTGATGTCGACCCCACAGGGCCGCCCCACTTGCGGCCCTGCCCATTGACCGCAACGTACCGTCTCGTTACAATACAAGCGGTGTTGTAGGGTTGCCCGGCAGTGCAACTTCTCCGATGCATCGCCCGGCGTTGTGGGCAGACGCATGGCCGTGCGTCTGTACGGGGATTTTTTGGGGAGAGAGTAATGAATATTCGCGAAGCCATTGCCGCGGTGGTGGCGCGGCGTGATCTCACGCAGGCCGAAGCGGCAAGCGTGATGGAAGAGATTATGAGCGGGACGGCAACTCCCGCTCAGATCGCGGCTTTTCTTACGGCGTTGCATATCAAGGGTGAGACCGACGCTGAAATCGCCGGTATGGCGGCGGTGATGCGTGAGAAGGCGACTCATGTCTATTTCGACGGGCCGGTTATTGATACCTGCGGTACCGGTGGTGATGGCGCACATACGTTTAACATCAGCACTACCGCCGCATTTGTCGCTGCTGGTGCCGGTTTGACGGTAGCAAAGCACGGGAATCGGGCGATGTCGAGTGTGTGTGGGAGTGCTGATGTCTTGGAAGGTCTAGGCGTTCAGATCGAGCTTGACGCTGAAGGCGTTGCCCGTTGTTTACGTGATGCCGGTATCGGCTTTATGTTTGCGCCGAAATTCCATCCGGCGATGCGCTTTGCCGGACCGGTGCGTCGCGAGATTGGCATTCGTACCGTGTTTAACATTCTCGGCCCGCTGACCAACCCGGCACGAGCACGGTATCAGGTGTTGGGAGTGGCGAGTGCGGCCCTCGCCGAGAAGTTAGCCAATGCTCTCGCACGGCTCGATACCGTGCATGCGCTTGTCGTCCACGGCGATGGTGGGGTTGATGAATTGACCCTCTCTGGTTCAAACCTGATCTTCGAAGTGCGGGCCGGGCATGTGCCACGTCAAATGATGGTTGCTCCTGAAGATGTTGGCCTGGAACGAGCGCCACGTGAAGCATTGCGGGGTGGTGATGTTGCCTACAATGTGGCATTGGTACGTGCCATCCTTAGTGGTGAAGATTGTGGGCCACGGCGCGATGTCGTTTTGTTGAATGCGGCTGCCGCTCTTGTTGCCGGTGATGTGGCGCCGGATTTGGCGACCGGCGTCAAGATGGCGCGTGCGAGTATTGATAGCGGACGTGCACTCGAACGGCTGCATCGAATGATCGCGGTGAGTCGGGGTGAGGCGTAATCACCTGATTTCTGAACATTGCTATGGCTCAAGACATACGTCTTACCCGACTGAAACGTCGGCGTTTCGCATTTTGGCGCTTAATCATAGCTAATATCATCGATGATGTACGCATTGTGCGCGAAGCGTGGTTCCCGGTGAGCGCATTAGTGCTGGTGCTTGGTAGTTGTACGCTCTACCTGCGCTGGTTTTATTTACCTGACTACTGTGATTGTCAGCCGGATACTGCGGTTGCCCTGTTTGAAACGCTCAAGTTGTTGTTGTTTCAGACCGATCTCTCACTGCCGGATGAGATTATTGGACGGACACTCTTCTTTCTGACTCCGCTGCTTGGTCTCTTCTTCCTATTGCAAAGTGCAGTTGATGTAGGCCGACTGCTGGTCGATAAGCGGACCCGGCCAGAGCATTGGCAAGCAGCGCTGGCTGCTACGTATCGCGGACACATGATCGTCTGTGGTTTAGGACGGGTTGGCTACCGTGCCGTGTTGCAACTGCTCGATTGTCGGCGCGAGGTGGTGGCGATTGAGGCCAATCCGGCCTGCGAGTTTATTCCGACACTGATCAGCTTGGGTGTGCCGGTGATCTACGGTGATGCCCGCGATCCGGCAGTGTTGATCCGGGCCGGGTTGCGGCGGGCACAGGGACTGATTGCTACAATTGACGATGACCTCAAGAATGTGGAAATTGCTTTATCCGCTCGTCGGATCCGCCCTGAATTGCCAACAGTCCAACGGATCTTCAGCCGTGCCCTCGATGCTCGGATCGAGCGCACGTTTGGCCGCAATTCGGCCTTCAGCCCGGCGGCGCTGGCTGCACCAACCTTCGCTGCCGCGCTGATGAGCACGACGGTGCGTTACGTGCTTGATCTGCCGGCCGGGTTGCTTGGGGTGGCGTACCTTACCGTGAGCAATGATAGCCCTCTGCTTGGGCCGGTGGCCGAAATGGAGCAACGGTTTGGAGTACGGCGCTTACCCGGTCCTAGTTCGCAGTTCGACATTTTGCCCAGCGAAGAGTTGGTATTAGTGGGTTCGTTGCCGGCACTCGAAGCGGTGCAATTGGCTAATCGTCCGCAGCGAGTGCGGCGTAATGGTGGCTTGATTGTATGTGGGTTGGGTAAAGTGGGGACGCAAGTGGTCCGATTGTTGATCCGAGGCGATCCATGCCCATCGCTCACCGTCATTTGCACAGTCGAGACACCCCAACGCTATATCGAAGTCTTGACCGCGCAGGGTGTGCGTGTCTTGCGCGGTGATGCTCGTGACTCAGAATTGTTGCGGGAAGCCGGTATCGAGCATGCATCGGCGCTGGCCGCTCTCTATAGCGATGACCTGCTGAACCTACAGATTGGGTTGGCCGTGCGGAGTATGTACCCCGATGTACACCTTGTCTTGCGCGTCTTTAGCGATGTGTTGGCCGACCGCTTAGCCGATCTGTTTGGGATTCACACGGCCTTCAGTACGTCGGCACTGGCTGCACCGAGCCTCGTTGCCGCAGCGCTGTTGCCGGATGTCGAAGCAGCTTTTGATGTCGGTGATCAACTGTTGGTGGTGCGTCGCCAGATCATTATCGATCGGCGGGTTGGTCAGACGGTCGCCGAATTGCGAGCCGCCGGTCAATTGCCGCTGAGTGTCCGCCGCAATGGTGATTTCCAATGGCTGCCACCCGATCAGTTTGTGATCGAGTGTGGTGATGAGTTAGAGGTGCTTACATATTTGACGTAAGATTAGCGTGTAAAGACCACCTTACCCCCGACCATCGTCAGCATCACCCGCGCTGTTGCTATTTGATCGGGCGGACCGACCGTGATGTCACGGTCGAGCAAGATCACGTCCGCCAGGTAACCGGCATCGAGTCGACCCAATTCGTGCTCGCGGAAGCCGGCGTAGGTAGCCCATGTGGTGTAGCCGGCCAACGCCTCGGTCATCGTCAACCGCTGATCGGGAAAATCCCTCTCAGGCGAGCTAACATCGAGCTTCCCGCGTGTGCAAGCCACCTGCATCCCCCGTAGTGGATTGGGATCGGCTACCGGCCAGTCGCTACCCAAAGCCATTCGTGCTCCGGCCCGCAACAGGTCTCGCCATGGGAAGCCATACCGCAAGCGTTGCCTTCCTACCAACCGCCACCACGGGTTTGCTTGATCCATCCCGAAATCGACATGCACCGGCTGGACCGAAGCGATAACGCCGAGGGCAGCAAAGCGCAGGAGATCGGCCGGATCGACGATCTCGGCGTGTTCGACCCGGTGGCGGGCATCGCGCCGGCCATTGGCCTGTTGTGCCGCGGCAAAGGCGTCGAGCGTTTGGCGCACGCCGCCATCACCGATGGCGTGAACACAGACTTGCAGTCCGGCAGCGTCGGCGCGGGTGATCAGATCGACAAACTCAACCGGATCGTAATTTGCTGTGCCACACTCACCGCTGCCATCGGCGTAAGGCGCCAACATCAACGCCGTCTTCGCTTCAACCACGCCGTCAACAAATAGTTTCACCGCATCGGTTTGTAGAAAGGGGTGGGGATGCTGGTGGGCATCAGCAGCCCACATCGTAATCCGGTGCGGGTCGGTACCGGGTGATACCGAGAGCGGTAAACGGATACGGAGGGTTAATTCGCCCGCAGCCGCCAATTCACGGTAGCGGGTGCGCTGTGCTTCGTCGCCGTCCATGTTGTGGACGCAGGTCAGACCCAAACCGGCTAGTTCGTGCAAGGCGCGACGGAGCAAATGGCGAAGCTCGGTTTCGTTTGGTTCAGGTATCCAGCGCCGCACGAGATCCATGGCTGGTGCTTCGCGTAGCTCACCGGTTGCCAGGCCATCATGCCCCATGACGATGGTACTCAAGGGGTTGCCTGTCTCAGCTCCGTGCAGGATACCCGCAATCTGCAATGCCGCCGTATTAACCCACGCCGTATGACCATCGAACGCAGTCAGCAACACTGGCCGGTTGGGAACGACGGCATCGAGGAGACGCCGATTGGGCAGTTGATCGGCGCTAAACAGACGATAACGCCAACCCCGTCCGACCAGCCATGGTAGGTTTGGATTGGCGGCAGCATAAGCAGCCAGACGAGCTTGCAGATCAGCGACGCTCTGGGCATCTTCAAGGCGCAGCATGCCAAGTGCACGTGCCCCGTTGTGCAGATGAAAATGGCAGTCGGTCAAGCCGGGCAGCGCCAACATCCCACCACCGTCGATCACATGAGTGGTAGCCGATTGCCACTGCGATGCGTTCCCATCAGGGCCAGACCAAACAATGCGATCACCATTGATGGCGATTGCATACCGACCGGGTTGGCCGGGCAACACAATATTGCGAAGGATAAGATCGATTGATGACATACGGCATTTCTTTCTAGTTAGTTGATTAGGTTAGGGCAATGTATGCAGGGATGCAAAGTAGAATGGTGGACGGGATTAGACACGATAGGCTAGGGTGCGATGCAGTAGGGGTGCAACGGTCAGGATGGGGTGGTTAGGTAGAGGTACAGCGCGTTGTCCCCTCCCTCCAACTTCACCCCCATCGCCCCCCTTTTACCCGTCCGCCCAATAGCTAGTCACCAGTGTGTACCCGTCTGTGCCGTGTTGACCGACCCGGTGCGTGCCGTCACGCGTCGGTCTGAGAGTCGTCTGCCCGGTGGTAGGTACCGGGGAGGTATATTGGCGTACTCGTCATCCGCTGCTTTTTCGGTTTGTTACCGAACGAAACTCAACAACACACTCAACATGATCAAACTGGCAAACGATGACACCACGACCGTGCTGACAACCAACTGCGGATTGGTATCAAACTCAATTGCGAGAATTATCGTATTGACTGCTGTCGACATTCCGGCCATCATCACACCGACACCTAGCGCGATCCCGTCAAGACCTATCAGGTGGGCAAGGCCAAAGGCAAGGAGCGGGGAGATGATCAGGCGGATGACGGTTGCAAAAGCGACCATTGTCGGCTGCACAATTGGTGCGCCAGCACCGAGTTGCACTCCCAGAATGAGCAGCATGACCGGTAGTGCTGCTTCACTGAGCAAAGTTACTCCCTCGAAGAGACTATGCGTGATCCCGGTTGCGGTAGCCGGGTTAAACCCCACCGCTCGTAACATCAATGCACCGGCTACGGCGTAGATTTGCGGCATATGGATCAGCCGTCGAAACACTTGTTGCCAAGTACGGCGATTTGCACCGACTGCACCGGAGGCTGCGACCACGACGCCTAATGTCTGTGCCATAATTGATTGCATGATAAAGTAGAACACACCAAGCGTAAAACCCGTTTCACCGAACGCAAACCGCGATGCCGGTAAGCCGTAGTTCCCCGAATTCATGAACATACTGGTAAGGAACAGTGCTGTCACTTCTTTTCCGGTCAGACCCAGCAGCAGAGTACTTAGCCAGACGGTTAGCGCCATTACTGCCAGTACTGCTACCGCAAAGATGAGCATCTTGCCCGCCATCGGTCCACTGAGGTCGGCGCGTACCAGAGCCACAAAGATCAATGTTGGGCTAAGACCGTAAATCATCAGGCGGTTAAGTGTTAGCAGATCGAGCGGCAAAGCGCGCCGAAGCGCAAATCCTGCTGCTGCCACGACGGCAATCGGCAAAAGCACCTCAATTAGTACTGCCAGCATAACATTTCTCACCAAGCAATCGTTTACAAGTCAAATATCATAGCATAGGTTATTGCAACCGGATGCGCGTACTGTTGGTAACGGAGGATGTACACTTGGTACCGGCTAACGATCTAGGAAATAGGAGGGATTTATTTTGGTAACAGAAGCATGGTAGACTCAAAGTACTGGCCGTAATGTTACATAAAAGTTCACCAAACGGGGATAATCTATGCAGCAACGTAGGCGATGGTGGTCAGTGCTGATGCTATTCATTCTTACGACCGTATTTCCTGTATTGCCTGCCCAAGCCACTGATAGATCAGCTCCTGCTACGTCTGCAATAGCAGAGCAGCAGCCCCTTATGCTGACCGATCCAGCAGAGGAGCCGAATCCGATAACCCTTACTCAGAGTGGGGTAAGTGTCTCGATTATACCTTCACCCAATCGATTGCGATCTGGTCAAGATTTGATCTACACCGTGTCGTATGTGAATAACAGTGGTGGGCCACTGAATAATGTGCGTATTAAGGTGACGTGGAACTTTTGGAGTGTTGCCCGCCCAACCACGCTCAATGCCGATCAGTTTCAACAACACTGCCGAGATACCGGGGTAAATGCGTGTGCACCACTGAATATCTCTGGGTCAAGTGTCGCACGGAGTAGTAGCCCAGATTACAACTCAACTACCAAGGTTGGCAGCTTTACGTACACCATTAATGACGGTAATCCGCTCGCCAACGGTGCTAGTGGTAGTTTCCAGATCGCGTTGCGGGTGCCGGAGTTTGTCTTTCCTGTTTTTGGTAAAGATCCCCGGCGGCCTTCCGCTTCAGCCGAGTTCTATGTTGGTAATGAAAGTACTGCCCGCGCCATTGCCAACGGTTCGGCATTGGTTGAAGGACCTCTCTTCAAGCTTGAGAAAGAGCGCACGGCCAGCGGCCTGACTGCGCGTATCTTTACCTACGCAAACCGGTGAGTATCGATTGCGTTTGACGAATGTTGATCGTGAAGATGCGATAACGGCTACTAATGTGCAATTAACTGACATCGTGCCGTTTGGGGCAGAGTTTGTAAGCAGTGTGCGCGGGCCTGATCGAACCAACTTCCCCCCGACTCAGATAACTATCGGTGGCCGTCCGGCATTAGTATGGACGATACCCCAGCTTCAGCTTGGCCAATCGATTGATATCTTTGTGACCTTTCGTAAGCTTGATCTTAGCCCATGCGACCGCATGACCAATCGCAAGACCGATTACTATGTCACCAGCGATGAGATGCCGTTCAAGCTGAACACGACCGAGCGCTATACAAGTGCGCCACAAACCGGTGATGTAACGTATAACGTGCGGCCGCCGGTTGAGGTGGTGTTTGGTTCAACTCAAACGGTAATTTTTGGCGAACGCGGCAGTTTTACCTTTAAGGTTCGCAACTACTGGCCGCAACCCCTCAATAACTTGCAGGTCAAGATCGAGTTGCAGCCAAATGTTCGTTACGTACCGGGTAGTGCCAGTAATGTTGGTTCATTCACCGTGCAGCCGCCGAGTGCGGGTAATGGCGGTATCCTCCTGTGGACGTTCAATATACCGGCAGGAAACATCAATACGCCAGTGGAGCAAAGCTTCTCGTTCGAAGTGACAGCGCGTTATTCGACAGCGGGCAACGGTACTGGTTCCGGTACGACCATTGGTAGTGTGGTAGTCCCGTCCGGTGTGCCGTCGAATTGTAACGTGGGGGATATAGGCGGATTCAAAGTCATGCCGCGGCTCGTGGTTGCCAAGTATTCGGAGGCTGAAAGGAGTGGTACGACCTACATCGCACGTAATAATCAGCCGTTCGAGTATGTCATCTCGCTTACCAATAACGGTTCGAGCCCGATGACCAATATCGAGGTGCATGATTTGTTACCGGCCGGTAATGGGGCTGACTTTAGTTACGTTCTGAATAGTGCAACCATTGATGATGGAGATCGGACAACTGCTAGTCCCTTTGAACCGGCGCAAGGTACAACAGTTGTCGGTTCCACCGAGCATCAAACGTTAAGTTGGAGCGGAATCGTGCTTAACCCTGGCGAAACACGCTACATCCGCTACAGTGTGATCACGCGTGGTCAGATCCAGACCCGCACCTATTGTAACGATCTCGATCAACAGCGCATGATGAACGCGTTGATCAATCCGGATACCAATCAGCCTCCTGAAGAAATCACCTTTGCGAGTGCGCGGGCCTGTGTGCGGATCATTCCAAACATTCAGGTGAGCAAGTTCTTCAGCGACGCCAACGGTGCTAATCTGGGCACGACTAAAATTATCACCGGGCCGGTGCCGGTAGGTGGGCAAGAGCTGTATTTCACACTTACCATTACCAATGCCGAAACAACGGCTACCTATACAGCCGGTCTTGTGGATTTTGCGCCACCTGAATTGGCATTTCGGTCAGTTGTCGCAACGAATTTGCCTGCCGACAAACGACAACCGGACATTGTCGGCAATAACCCGTGGGCGTGGCCCACGCTTAGTATTCCCCCTGGTCAGACCTACACGGTACGCATCCAGACGCTTTTTAATCCGGCTTGTGTCACCGCCCAATACAAGAATCAAGTCGGTTATGACTTCTTCGATTCAACAGCCGGTAGCAATGTCAGGATTTCCCCTCGACCTCCGGTTGAAGTCGTGATCGACTATCGTTGTGGTACGAACCGGCTTGATTACGAAATCAAGGTCGACCGGACAACGTTAGGTCTCCGTGATCGTGGTATCTTTACGTTAACGGTGCGCAATCTGAACACGAATGCTCCATTAAACGGGGTTCGTGCCTTTGCAATCTTGCCGCCACGCTACGTCTATAGTGAAACCAACAACAGTAACCAGTATATGTTTACCGGTCAGCGCGCGTTGTCCGATGGCCGCACCGAGTTGAGTTGGAACATAGCGCCTATTCCAGCCAGCGGTGTTGTCAATATTATCTTCTGGGCAGCGGCGGCTGATATTATTACTACGTCGGATGTGTATGCCTACGCGACTGCCGACAATTTGCTCTCGGCTACGTGTAGATCATCGAATCGTTGCACGACCTACACATATGATGGTCAGCAACATACAGTGGCATGGGAACGTGTGACGACGCAGCCGCTCCATACGTATACACCGCGTATCAGTGGGCTAACCGAGTGTGCTGTCTCCGGTGAAGAACGACTGTATTCGTTAACAATGCTTAACACCAATGTTGTGCCGTATCGGAATACTACCGTGACACTCACCTTACCAATCGGGTTGACCTATCTACGTCCCGATACTGGGATGCCGGCGCCAAGTCGTGTCATTCCGATTACCGAAGGTTCACAGGCCGGCAGTACTCAGCTTATCTGGGAAGGTTTGACCGTCCCGGCCAAACCGACGTCTGGAAACGTGAGTGAGCTGCCCTTGGCTGTCTGGCTGCGTGTCAGTCAGGTGTGGAGCGATCAGGCAACAAGGGCTGAAGTGTCTAGCCCTGATGGGGTCATTCCGATTACCGATGGTGAAGTTGATCCAACCGTGCGGATCTGCATTAATGGGCCGGCCATCGCGAAGACGGCTAGTGTGGCAACAGTACCGCTCACCGGTAGTGGGAGTGAGGAACCTACCTTCTTGTACCAAATTGAGGTCGTCAACCCGACCACGACGAGTATGACCGTCACGCTACGTGATGTATTGCCGGTTGGTGTGACGTATCGGGCGATGCTCACCGGACCGGCACCGGCAATTAGTAATAGTAACGGTCGAACTGTTCTGACGTGGACAAACCGCACGGTACCGGCTCAGAGTGGAGATATGCCCGGTCGGTTGACCGTACTCTTCCGGGTCACGGTGAACCCAGCGCAGGTGAGTGGTAATGTGGTGAATACGGTCGAGATTGTCAGTAGTTCGGTAGCGATTACCAACCAGTTCCTTGAGGCGCCGGTTGAGCTGGTGACGACTCGCTCGGTGTTTGTACCGGTGGTGATGCGTTAGGCAACGGGTGAGAGGGGCGTGTAACACGCCCCTCTTTCGCTTGGAGGATGTTGATGAATTGCTGGCATTGTAACCGGCCGGCCCACGGCGTCTGTATCTTCTGCGGTCGGGCAGTTTGTCGTGATCACGCGCAAGAGATGCCTCATATCGTAGCCCTGTTTGCCGATCGGAAAGGGAAGCACAAAGCGATTGTGACGGCCCGCGCCTTGTTTTGCGGTGTATGCGAACCGCGTGAAGACCCGATCGAATTGCCCGAATTGCGGTGATCGCCGGTGTACCATCTGGGCAAGCGAGTGGTTGTTCACCGCCGCAGCCTAAAGGTGACTCAATTTTTGCGTAACGTTATCGTGAAGATAAGTAAACCGTTATCCTATTGCCCAAATCGCCATGGTATAATGCGGTTGGGCCACGTCTGCCCCTACTTTTCCCCTGATGTTGACGAGGTGAGCGTATGCCGATGTACGAATATAGCTGTTTGGACTGTGCGCGCCAGTTCGAGCGGCTGTTGCCCATGTCTGCTACCGATCAGCTTGTTGTCTGTCCTTTTTGCCAAAGCACACACGTTCAACGCCGGTTGTCGTTGTTTGCTGCCCATAGTCGTGGAGGAACAACGGTAGAAACTGCACCGACCGCCGCCACTGGTGGCGGATGCAGTTGTAGCGGGTGTCATTGTGGGTCAGGGAGTTGATTATGCGTGTCATGATCCTTACCGCTGGCCTTGGCACCCGTCTGCGTCCCCATACCTTTGTTCGCCCCAAGCCACTGGTCAGTGTGGCCGGGAAGACGGTGTTGGCCCATATTATCGATTATCTGGCCCCGTTGCAGATCGATGAGCTGATCTGTGTGGTTGGCTATCTTGGCAATCAAATCGAAGAGTTTATGCGGGCCAACTATTCGTACCCAATGCGCTTTCTTGAGCAGAAGGTGATGCGTGGTCAGGCTGATGCAATTGCGTTGGCCCGCGAATTGACCGGCCCCTTGCTCGTGGTCTTCGGCGATGGGTTGTTGGAGTTTGATATTGAACGGCTTAACCAGCAGCCTGATTACGGCATCATTTACTGCAAAGAAGTTGAAGACCCGCGTCGGTTTGGGGTGGTTGTGGTCGAACACGGACGGATCGTGCGTCTAGTTGAGAAGCCGAGCGAGCCGATCTCGAATCTGGCCGTGGCTGGAATCTATTATGTGCCAGAAGCAAGCCGGTTGATGTCGGCGATCGACTATATCATGGAGAACAATATCCAGACCAAGGGGGAATTCTATTTGGCCGATGCATTACAGGTGATGATCGACCGCGGCGAAGAATTGCGGGCCGAGACGGTGCGCGTATGGTACGATTGTGGCACCATTGAGGCATTGCTCGATACCAACCGGTATTTGCTCGAAAATGGCCATAATCGGGCCGCTGAATATTCTAACGCGGTGATCATTCCACCCGTGAATATCGCACCCACGGCAGTTATTGAAGAAGCGGTGATTGGTCCGTATGTGTCGATTGCCGATGGGGCGGTGGTTCGGCAAGCTATTGTGCGCGACTCGATTATCAATGCCGGTGCGCAGATCCAATCGGTCATTATTACCCGCAGCTTAATCGGTGATCGAGCCCATGTGAGCGGTGTCAGCCAAGAGTTGAATGTCGGCGATATGTCGGATATTCGTTTCGGGTGAACCACTATGATTGCTTACAACTTCCATGCCGCAAGCAATGGCGCTCGCGGCGAGGCCAAGGGTGGCCGCTGGGAGTTGGCCTTGCCCGCGAGCGGGCAGGCGCCAGCATTGGTCGGGGTAGGACAGGATACTATGCTGAGTGCGGAGCGTGAGACGATCCGGCGATTGCATAGTGATGCTGATCCAACCGAAGCTCGTTTACTGACGGCAGTGTATGTTTCGCTCAAGACTCATCCGTGCGTAGTCCTGAGTGGCCGGGCCGGAGCCGGCAAAGCGGCGCTAGTGCAACATCTGATTACAGCGCTGGTTGGCTCTGACTCCGGTCAGTTTATTCGGATCGGTTCGGCCAAGTGGACAGCACAGAGTGGACAGCAGGAGTATTACCGCGATCTTCATACTCGCTTTGGCGATAGCCAGTTGAGTGAGGTGTTGGGCGAGGCCCAATCGCCCCAAGGCGCCGGTAAGCTCTACTTCGTCTTGTTTGATGGTTTAGCACCCGATGAGTTGTTCCACTACTTGCACGAACACTTGTATCTGTTACCGGTTGCTGCTAGGCCAGTAGCCGCGCCGTCGAATGTGTTGTTCATTGCCACGTTTCACCAACCGAACCAGTTGTCGGTGCGCGATGCGCAACTATTGGCCCATGCCCATCAGGTTAATGTCACCGCTTATCGGCAGCAGCCGCCCCAATTGCCACCGCCGCCGGTTGGTTTGCAACGAGCCATGATCCGCGACGCTGTCCGCGATGTGGTCGAAGCCCGCGATCGGTTGCGCCTGGTGTTCGGTGGGCCGCAGTTGCCGCAACTGAGCCCCTCGGCGCAAATTGCCGGCTTCCTGCGCTGGTATGGCCTCGCGCCCGATACCACGCTCGATAGTGATATGTGGCTGTTCTTGGCTAATAGTTTTGATCGTTACGGTAATGGTCTGTTCATTGCCGACCCGGTTCGTAATCTTCAGGTAGCCTACGACATACGAATGGTGCAGCGAGTGATGGCCCGGCTTGATCCGGCCAATGCTGCGCTTAGGCCCGAGTTGGCGCGGGCCGTTGGTTGTTGATACCTAATCCTCCTGTCGTTTCTGGCGCCGCTCTCTCAGCGCAGAGAGCGGCGTTGTTTGTTTCCGCATCTCGCCAGCGTCGATAATGTTATGCAGTGATCATTCTTGCTTAATCTTTGTTTCATATGTACATCAATTCTTGTTTATAAACATTCCATATAATCACGAATGCTCAGAACGTTTCCATCCCACGATACATTGGCGGTTCGCACCTAAGGGTAATTCTAAGGAGGTGATCATACTATGGGTGGTCGTGACGAAAAAGATAAATGGATTGTCCGTTCGCAGGCTGGGATTGGTCAGACGCTGGAAGAGGTGTTGGCACTGCGGATTTCGCGCCGTGGTATGCTCAAGACGTTGGCAATCGGTGGTTCGCTCGTCTTGTCTTGATCGGTTCGAGTCTGTCGGCTGTCGAGGAAGCGTTGGCTGCGAATCCTGGCTTGAAGTTCAAAGCGGTGAAGCCTACCGACCCGGATTTTGATGACGTGGTTGTACCGGAGGGATATTATGCGCGCACCCTCATTCGCTGGGGGGAGCCGTTGAGTGCCGATGCACCCGATTTCGATGTCTGGTTGCAGACGCCGGAAGCGCAGGTGAAGCAGTTTGGCTATAACTGCGACTTTGTTGGTTTCTTGCCATTGCCCTATGGTTCCAATACCTCGAACCGCGGTCTGCTCGTGGTTAATCACGAGTACACCAATGAAGAGTTGATGTTCCCGAAGTACGATTTTGAGAACCCGACACGTAATCAGGTCGATGTTGGAATTGCAGCCCATGGAATATCGGTGGTTGAAGTGGTGCGCGCGCCTAATGGTACGTGGAGCTATGTACGAAATTCACGTTACAACCGGCGGGTAAGCGGGTTTAGTGCGACCCGCCTGAGTGGCCCTGCCGCCGATCATCCGTGGATGCGGACTAGCGCTGATCCCGGTGCCGATGCGATTCTTGGCACGCTTAACAACTGTGCCGGTGGCAAGACCCCGTGGGGTACGGTGGTGAGCGGCGAAGAGAACTTCCACCAGTATTTCGCCAATCTCAATGGCCTTGACCGCAACGACTCACGCTATGCGGTGCATCGCCGCTATGGTATGCCGACGGCTGAATCGGAGCGCAAGTGGGAACGCTTCCACAGTCGATTTGATATTTCAAAAGAGCCGAATGAGGGTTTCCGTTTCGGCTGGTGCGTGGAAATCGATCCGTATGATCCATTGCGACCGGTGGTGAAGCGCACAGCGCTGGGACGCTTCCGCCATGAAGGAGCTACCTTTGTGGTTGCGCGCGATGGTCGGGTGGTTGGATATCAGGGTGATGATGCGCAGTTTGAGTATGTCTACAAGTTTGTTACCAACGGTAAATTCAACCCGCGCAATCGCGAAGCAAATATGAATTTGCTCGATGATGGTGTCTTGTACGTGGCAAAGTTTAATCCTGATGGAACCGGTGAGTGGTTGCCGCTGGTGTTCGGGCAAGGCCCGCTGACGCCGGAAAATGGCTTCCGCTCGCAGGGTGATGTGCTGATCAACACCCGTTTGGCTGCCGATCTTGTGGGGGCAACCAAGATGGATCGACCAGAGGACGTAGAAGTCAATCCGGTCAACCAGAAGGTGTACATCGCGCTAACCAACAACACCCGTCGCGGCGCGAGCGGCCAACCCGGCGTGGACGCAGCTAACCCGCGTCCCAACAATGCGTGGGGCCACATCATCGAGCTAACCGAACGCAATGACGATCACGCTGCTACCACGTTCCGTTGGGAGATTTTCATCTTGGCAGGGCTACCCTCGCAGCCTGACACCTATTTCGCCGGCTTCGACAAGAGCAAGGTCTCGCCGATTGGCGCTCCCGACAATGTGGCCTTCGACAGTCAGGGCAACCTATGGATTGCCACCGACGGCGCGCCGCGCGCAATCAAATTCAACGATGGTCTGTTCGCTGTGCCGGTGAGCGGTTCGCAGCGGGGCAACCTGCAACAGTTCTTCTCGTCGGTGGCCGGCAGCGAGGTGTGCGGGCCAGAGTTTACCCCCGACAACCGCACGCTCTTCCTAGCCATCCAACACCCCGGTGAGGGCAGTACCTTCGAGAACCCGAGCAGCACGTGGCCCGACCGGCAAGGCTTGCCGCGGCCCAGCGTGATCACGGTACAACGCTTCGATAGTGGTGTGATCGGATCGTAGTAGCGGTATGTAGTGCAATGCCGTGCGGTGATAGTGTTGCCACCGCACGGTATTGTGCTAAGACCCAACTGGTGGTATACGGGAGGTCCACGATGGTGCAAGTACCGGCGTGGATAACACAGTTGCTAGCCGGCGTTATGCTCATCGGTGTGATGGCCGGTTGTACGTCGCAGCGACCGGTCGCACCATCACCGACGCCGGTATTAGGTGAGCGGCGCCGATCTATTCTTTGGACGTGCACCGTTGGCCGGTGGTGTGCTATGCGTGACGTGTCATACGCTCAACGCGGGCGAGCGGGTTAGCATTGGTCCTAATCTGGCCGGGATTGGTCTGCGGGCAGGTGATCGTGTACCCGGATTGAGTGCACAAGCGTATCTTGAGCGTTCGATCCAGGTGCATGATGAGTTTGTTGTTCCCGGTTACCAAGCAGGGATTGTGCGCGCAGTGGTCGGTGATGATTACGGTAATCTCTTGCCGAACGAGCAGATTGCAGCGTTGGTCGATTTTCTGTTGCACCAGCAAGCAGAAGAGGTTGCCGATGGTGGAGTTGTGGCATTTTAGGCAACGCCAACGCTTGCCTCGCCAACTCCGTTGGCAACAGCGACATGGGCTTCTTAACCCACGCCAACGCTCGTCTCGCCAGTAACACCAAGCCCTTCACCGCCTAGTGCAACGTTCACCCCTCTACCGACATTGACGCTCACTGTTTTGGCGATGGTTACCCCTGCACCAATCTTCATCCCACCTACAACGACACCACTACCGGCGTCAACATTCATCCCATTGCCGCCCACACCAACGGCCGTGGTCGAGCCGACATCAATACCGCCGGTAGTCAGTGAGGCCGGTTTAGAACAGTACCTCGGTTGCGTTAACTGCCACAATTTACATCCACAACAGGTACAGATGCCTCACTCACTCAACCCGACCTGCAACGATTGCCACCGCGGTTCATCGAGTCGGGTTGGCTGCCCAACCTGTCACAGTATGCATCAGGTTGATAATCGGCATGAGCCAATCCCCGATCTGGCATGTCAGATGTGTCATCAGTGAGGTGAGAACAGTGCGGAGGAGCAAGGCACAAGGCAGCTCCTCCGACTAATCTTTACCACGCCCGCAGATACTGCGGTGGTGGTGCGAGATCGTGACCAAGGGTTCGCGCGGCACGCAGCGGCCAATGTGGGTCGCGGAGCAGTTCGCGGCCCAGCAGTACCAGATCGGCGTCGCCATTGCGAATAATCGCGTCGGCATGCTCGGCGCGGGTGATCAGACCGACCGCAGCGGTGGCGATGTTGGCCTCGCGACGGATCTGCGCTGCAAATGGTACTTGATACCCCTCTCTGACCGGGATAGTAATGCCGGGGGCAATCCCACCGGAACTGCAATCGATCAGATCAACTCCCTGTTCGCGTAGCATGCGCGCTACCTCTACCGTATCGGCGATGGTTAAACCTTCCGGTGTCCAGTCACTACACGAGAGGCGAACAGCAAGCGGGAGATCAGACGGCCATTCTGCGCGCACTGCGGCGGTTACTTCACAGAGCAGACGTGCTCGCCCACGGAGATCACCGCCGTACTCGTCGTTGCGGTCATTGCCAAGCGGCGAGAGGAAATTGTGGAGGAGGTAGCCATGGGCAGCGTGGATTTCGACCCAGCGGAAGCCGGCGGCTCGTGCGCGCTTGGTGGCGGTGGCAAAATCGGCCACAACCTTGGCAATACCGGCTGCATCGAGCGGGATCGGGGTGGGATAGCCGGGAGCAAACGGTTCAGCCGTCGGGCCGACCACCGGCCAGCCGCCGTTTGCCAGCGCAATCGGCTTGCCGCCTTCCCACGGGCGACCCACACTTGCTTTACGTCCGGCATGCGCTAATTGAATGCCGGCCACTGCACCGAGACTCTCGATCAGCTTAACAATACGGGAGAGGGCAGCGATGTGTTCATCGCGCCAGATGCCCAAATCGAACGGAGAAATCCGTCCCTCGGGCGAAACGGCCGTGGCCTCGAGAATGATAAGTCCAACCCCGCCGGCTGCCCGTGCTCCTAGATGCATCAGATGCCAATCGGTTGGGAAGCCGTCGACGGCACTGTATTGACACATCGGCGACATGCCGATCCGGTTGCGTAGGGTGACGCTGCCGATGGTCAGTGGTGTAAATAAATGTGGTTGCATGGCGCTCTCTCAGTAGTTGAATGACTACACACTGTTGTCAGTATACCTGTCCTTGGTATATACAGGCAAACGAGCAGCATGGTACAGCTCGGCTAAGGTGTGGGATTGTGCTGAGGAGACGGTGCGTGCCAGATGAAGAGCGTTGCATTGACTATCACTGCGATCGTGTAGCATAGTGCTGCGATGAGCAGGATCGGGGTAAAGCCGGCAATACTTTGGAGCTCGGCACTGATGGTGGGTCCGGCAATGTAGCCGACCGAGGCCGCCGCTCGGATAAGACCGATAACGGTAGGGTGATGTTCTGGTGGGGTTTGGCTCAGGGCGTGGGCCTCGAAGAGGGGCGTTGCCATATTCATAAGTGCGCTACGTAGCATTGCGATCAACGCTGCTATCGGGAGGACGGGGGCAAATGCTAGCGCGATCAGGCAGGGAATAGCGAGCGCCTGCGTTAGTACCACGCCTTGCATGCGGCCAATCCGCGCCGCGATTCGTGGCCCGGCGAGCGTCGCCAAACCAGTGGCGAGGCTGATGAGCGCGAACAACAGCCCGATAGCGGCGTCGGTGGCGGTGAAGCGTTGGCGAAAGAAGAGTCCGAGGTAGGGGATGAACAGCGCCGCGCCGAGTGAGATGAGCAGCGGCCCCGGGGCGAAGATGATCGCTTTGATGAGCGTGCGCCAAAGGTCACTGATCTCGCGGCGAATCGACGTCGCCGGTGTTGGTAATGGCTGTGCCGTGAGACGTAATCCCACCAACGGTAACCCAGCGAGAGCGACGATCGCTGCGCTGAGAGCGGCATTGAGCCGGTACGGCGCGATGGCATCACTCTCGAACAGCGCCACTCGCCACGCCGTCGCTAAACTGCCGGCGACCAGATTAGCGATACCGCCGATGATCAAGCTCAAGGCGGCGCTGCGGGCAAAAAGTCGATCGGGGCTGGACGTGCCGCTTAATTGCATCATGAGAGGTGGACCGGCCAGATTAAACAACACGCTGGCCGGCCCACTGAGGGCAATCCCACCGACCACCGTCCATGCTGTCAGCGGCGTGAGGTCTTCGCTGTGAGGTGACAACGCCAGGGTCAGCAGGGCTGAACCGTGTGCCAGGCATCCGAGGATCAATGTTGGACGTGCTCCCCACCGTCGCACGGCTTGCCATGCCACCGGCCCGCTGATACCACCGGCCAATACCGACACGCTGTTGAGGAGACCGATCAGCGGCAAATTACCGAATAGTGGTACTCTTAGCCGGTAAGTGCCATACCCGAGTTCGGCATAGGCAATAGTCGCAAACAACCAGCCCACCGTCAGACCGGTGGTCAACAGGCCAATGGCCAATAAATAACGATGATCGTTGCGCATATTATCGTATCAACACTGCCAACACCGGTTGTGTATTTTCAGCATGCCAAATCCTACCCTGAGACAAGCTGTGCTTCACAACCCATTCCGCGCGATGATGTCGCGATAGACATGGGCACTACGCTTCCAGACACGGCGTTGGGTAGCGTAATCGGTATAGATCAGTCCGAAGCGCTTGCTGAACCCTTTCGCCCACTCAAAATTATCGAGCAGTGTCCAGACAAAATAACCACGCAGATCGATCCCGGCGGTCAGTGCGCGATGGCAAGCTGCAATGTGAGAGCGGAGGTAAGCAACACGATCTGGGTCTTCAACGATCTGATCGTTGGGGCCGGGTGGAGGATCGTCGAACGCTGCGCCGTTTTCGGTGATGTATAGCGGAAGCGAGGTATACTCACGAGCCTTTTGTAACGCCTCAACGATACAATCGGGGTATATCTCCCAGCCCATCGCCGTCTTGGGGAGCGGCCCCGGCACCTGCTTCGTCATTAAAAACGGTTCGCGCCAGTCCAACGCATTGAAGAGCCGCGTGTAGGTGTTAATACCAAGAAAATCGATTGGCTGGCCGATAATCTCCATATCGCCGGGCTTAATCGGCGGCACGATCAGCCGGCGAGCAAAGTGAGCGACCAAATCGGCCGGGTAATGTCGGCGGAAGAGTGGTTCAAGAAAGAGCCGGTTCATTGCTCCGTCGATGCGCTGAGCAGCTTTACAGTCGGCAGGATGATCAGAGGCCGGATACTGCGGCCAGATCATGAGGACAATCCCGATCTGGGGCGGTGGTAGATCGGTGCATATCGGTTGCGGCTTGGTGGCGCGAAAAGCGCTCACTGCCAGCCCGTGTGACAGTAAAAGATGGTGTACAACGTGCAATACCCGCCACGGCACTCGCTTACCGGGCGCGTTTTCACCGTTGCCATAGCCGTAGAAGGCCTGAATAAACGGCTCGTTGTGGGTAGCCCAGAGCGCAACATCGCTACCGATCTGGCGAAAGAGATAATCAGCGTATTCGGCAAAATAAAAAGCCGTATCCCGGCTGATCCAGCCGCCGCGATCTTCAACCGCTTGCGGCAGATCCCAATGGTAGAGGGTTGCAACCGGGAGAATGTTGCGCCGGTGTAAGCCGTCGATGAGCCGGCGATAAAAATCAAGCCCGCGCTGATTGGGTTGACCGGTGCCATTGGGGAAGATGCGCGGCCATGCGATGCTGAAACGGTACGCTTTCAGCCCCATTGCCGCCATGTGGTCAAGATCTTCTTCGTAGCGGTGATAGTGGTCACAGGCGACATCACCGGTACTACCATCGGCAATGACACCGGGTCGGCGGACAAAGCGATCCCAAATGCTCTCGCCTTTTCCATCTTCGTTCCAGGCACCTTCAATCTGATAGGCAGCAGTGGCTGCGCCCCAGATAAAGTTCGTCGGAAAGCGGATTTCGTGGTTCATATCGATAACGCAAAGACGCAGAGTACGCAAAGTATAGAAACGCAAAGACGCAGAGTACGCAAAGTACGCAAAGTATAGTGTAGGATAGAATTATGAATCTTTGCGCTCTTTGCGCTCTTTGCGCTCTTTGCGCTCTTTGCGTTAACTATTACGCGGCCACAATGCCCACAGGATCGCTGCGGCGGCTGCCCACCACGCCCGATTTGCTTCGCGTTCAAGTCCCCGAGTGCGCAGTTGTACCCCACCGAGGAACAGGCCGGTCGCAAGCATACCACCTATCAACCGTTCAGTTGCTCGCTCGACACGTTTCATACTGCGTTCGAGCCGGCTCAAATCCGAGCGAGTTTGCAATTCGCCGCGGTTGGCTGCACGGTAATAGGCATCCATCTCGCGGGGGAGCGCCAGCAAAATGCGGCCTAATTCACTTAGCTCTTGTTGCAACTTCTCCATCCAATTTCCGTTACGTTGTTCTTGGGCGAGCATCGCTCGTGCGAACGGACGCAGTTCTTGGAAGAGGTTAATATCGGGGTAAATTTCGGTTGCTAATCCGGCCACCATACTCAAAGCGCGCCCCAGATACAACAAGTCTTGCGGAATCTGAAATGGCAGATCGTAGATCAAGTCTTTTGTTTCGGCCATAATGGCCTCAACATCAAGATTGGTCAACTCACGCACCGTGCGGTTAAACGAGTAGCGCAACATCGTCTCGATAGCCGCCTTAATCTGACGACGGTCGGCGCCGGGTAAAATCATGTTCAGTTGTTCGAGACAATTGAGAATACGGTCGGCGTCATTGGTTGCTAACCCAAGCACCCCTTGCCGCATTATCTCCATCGTCTCCGGTGTAAGTCGTCCGACCATGCCGAAATCGACAAAGATCAATGTGAACGGTGTGCCCGCGGGTGTCTCATCCGGCGCATGGTCAATCGGCAACTGCTGTTCGAGCACAGCATTAGTCAGATGGCCGTTGTTGCCGACCGGTGAGGGAGGTGCGGTAGGCCAGCTCGGCGTAAGCGAGGTATTCGTTTCTACCCGCACAAACAGATTGCCGGGATGCGGATCGGCGTGGAAGAAGCCGTCGATAAAAAATTGTTTGAGGTAGCAGTTATTGAGACGAGACGCCAGTTCAATCCGACTAACCCCTAACTGATCAAGAGTATGTAAGTCGGTAATCTTAATCCCGCTAATCCGCTCCATGACCAACACGCGGCGGGTGGTCAGCTCGAAGATTGGTTCAGGAATATAAATGCCAGGATGATGGGCGAAGTTCTGGCGAAAGATCGCTGCTGAGCGCGCTTCTTGGATATAATCAAGCTCTTGCACCAAGACTCGCGCAAACTCGGCTAACAGCGCTTCAAGATCGGCACGGCGGCGAATGGGTGGGTAGTTCTTGATCAAACGAACTACCCACGTCACTGCGCTCAGATCCACCTCGATAATTTTGTCAATCCACGGTCGCTGTACCTTGACCGCCACTTCACGCCCATCGTGGAGCACCGCGTAATGAACCTGGCCCAGCGAGGCCGCAGCAACACATGCTGTTTCAAAGCTGCGAAAAATCTCGCTAGGCGGGGCACCGAGTTCTTCCAGAATCACTTCCAGCACGTGGCCAGTAGGGGCCGGTGGTACCTCATCTTGCAGACCAGTCAATTCGCGGCGCACCACATCAGGAATAATGTCGGCACGTGATGAGAGAAATTGTCCGAGCTTGATTTGCATCCCGCCGAGTTCAACAGCCAGCATCCGAAAACGACGGGCGATATTCACCCAGCGGCGCAGCATCGTGCGCTGCACATACCAACGGAAGATGGCAAAGCGGGCGAGAAAGACATCCCATATATAGATATGGATAACAACGCCAAGAAAGAACGACGATACCCGCAAGAAGCGCTCACGCGGGCGAAAACGGGGTGGTTCGGTTGGACGGGGGACAGCGCCGGTATTGGCGGTTTCGGTTGCTTGGAGAGAGATTGGTTCACGCATAGGTTCCTACCAGTATTTCTATTTCGATTATACCAGAGGCGAAACTCAATCTCGCGACCGATCCGCACTGAATTCATAACCTTCTACTATACAGAGGGTACGTGCTATCACTTGATGTGCTACCGACGGGGTAGTCGCCAAGCTTTGTGATAGACGACATATGGGAATGGGTGCATAGTTTTGGTATCACCGGTATTATGACCATTGACAGTGTGCGACTGTTGACCGATAGCGCTGCAATTCTGTGGCGTCGGCTTAGCCAGTTTGGTTCGCCCGATCTGCTCGCCCGACGGGTTTCGTGTGATGAATGGCTTGCGACTATGCAACCCGGCCTCTCGATGGCTGATGAACAAGCCATTCGACGCGATTATCGACGACTGACGCGGCTTCTCGCTGAACTTGAAATGCTGACCCGCTCACACGAACAGGCAATCGCGTTGATTATGGATGCAATCCGCCAATCGGATGATACTCGTGGCGAACAAGCCTCGTTGTCATCGTAGGGACATCGTGTCGTGATGTCCCTACGGTGATGGTGTTACTTGAATTGGCCGAAAGGTCGGTGTAGGGGTTGGTGGCGGAGGTGTTTCGCACGTATACGTTGCGACAATCGTCTCATGCTCTCGTTCACGTACCACAATTTTGTGTGTGCCGACATGCTCTTCCCCGATCCGCAATTCGAGACGGAATGCACCACTGCGATCACTAAACCCACCGCCTACTGGACGATCATCAAACAACACGAGTAATGCAATTTGTGGACGAGTTGTACCACTGAGTTCGAGCCGATCATTAGGAGCACAGCGGAGTAACGATGATACCGTTGGAGTTGGGAAAGCGGTGGGTAGCGTAGTTTGGGTAAACGTTGGGCGTGGGACTGCTGTTGGTTGTGGAGTGCGCATAAGAGTCACGGTTGGGCTAGGTGTGATGTTGGGGGTTGGAGTTGCGGTACTGGCATTTGGTGTTATGGTTGCGGTAGCAGTGGGTGTTGCCGTTGGTGAAGCTGGCTGTAATCCACCGGCTTGAGCAGTTTGGGTATATATTGCGGCCACCGTCGCGGTACGTCGTGCGATCACAGCCGTTTGCGTCACTTGGCAGACACTGTCAGGATACGGGCCACAGTTGATTGGAATCTCAATACATCCCGGATACGTCGGCTGCACGTCACAGCTCACTTGAGCCCATGATGGACTGGGACTACTTGCCAGTGATAGCCACCCGAACAAAATGAGCCCAACAGCAATAATACTCAACGGCCAAACATAATGTGAACAAGCCATAGTATCGCTCAGGTAAATTAACGTGCATCTGTGTTGACGGATGCCAAAGGCTCAGCCTATCATCCTACAGTAATTTTAAGTGCTCTGCGAGCGATTTTATCCCGCATCATTCATACCCGCTTTGCAACGACTACGTGGATTAGACCTGGTGGGATGTAGGTGTTCTCAGGTTCAGATCATCACACCGCGATCCCCGGCAGTGTGTGTCTGTGATTAGTGAGGGCTTCAGGGAGCTATTTCTTGCACCTGCTGCACCTCCTGCACTCTTTACCGCTGTGCCGCCCGCTCAATGACTTGAGATAGTGCTTCAAAGCGCGGTATACCCACCAACGTCTCATTACCGATCCGAAACACTGGTCGGGCAAACACACCTTCAGCCGTTGCGGCGGCGTAATCAGCCTCAACTTGGGCACGGTACGTGTGTGCATCAAGACATGCACTAAAAGCATCAGCCGGGATACCTAACCCCTGGGCAAGATCGATCGTCGTCTCACGCGTATTGAAGTAAAGTTGATTATACCGCGCATACAACTCGTGGCGCATCTCCCAGAATTTACCATGATCGGCGGCGCATTCGCTGGCTTCGGCGAGCAATTGCGAGCGCTCCCCCAATTGGAGAAGATGTCGATAGACGAGACGAGCTTTACCGGTGGCGACAAAGGCCTCGATAACCTGTGGCTCAAGATCGATAGTGTAGATCGCGCAGGTCGTACAGAGAAAGTCAGAATAGACCATAATCGTGACCGGCGCGTCAGGATTTCCGAGGTAGTGGTAGCCTTCGGGAGTCCGACCACGCGGTAGGTCGGGGTAATATGCGGTAATTATCGGCTCACTCTGTGCAGTCACCGGTGTCGATGTTGGGGCACGGGTCGGTGGCAAGGTAGGAGTAACCGGTGTGGTAGTCATTTGTTCGGTACAGGCGGTGAGAATGAGTAATGAGAGTAATAAGAAACGGTACATATGGGTTGTCCAAGATCGTTACGGTTATAGTGATGACAGTACCGTAGATATGGTCACTGTCGCCTTCAATCTACCATAGGTTGCCGCTGATCGGCAAGGTTGGCATATAACCCTGCATCGCGGATTAGACGGTATTATATCCCTCAATCACCGTTCCTACAGCTTGTACGGGCGATGCGGTGCGTGGCCGCTGCCTCGATCCGTTCCTACAGCTTGTACGGGCGATGCGGTGCGTGGCCCCTACCCCGATCCGTTCCATCCGTGGGCCACCCCCAAACCTTCCGTTCCACCGCACCCTATCCCCTAAAATCATGTATCATATCCCTCAATCACCGTTCCTACAGTTTCAGATCAACCTATGCTCACCGAAAACCTCATCACCTATACCGTTGCCGTCACGGTTCTCACGCTTATCCCTGGCGCCGATACGATGCTGGTGCTGCGTAATGCCCTAACCCGCGGTCGCTTGGCCGGCGTTGCAACCGCTTTTGGTATTGGCTGTGGCCTGTTTGTCCAGGCTATCCTCTCTGGATTGGGGTTGGCCGCAATTGTCGTGCGGTCGGCTGAACTGTACCATACCGTGAAATTGGCCGGCGCTCTGTATCTGATCGGGTTGGGGGGATGGACAATCATAACGACGTGGCGGCAACATGCTGTGCCTGAGTTCCATCTGCCCACCGGTCAAGAGCGCCATGCGTTTGTTGAGGGCGTGTTGAGTAATGTCCTCAATCCAAAAGTAGCAGTGTTTTATTTGGCGTTTTTACCGCAGTTTATTGATCCTCGTGATCCGATCCTCACCACTGCCTTGGCCCTGACGACCATCCATTTCGGGTTGAGTGTGCTTTGGTTTTCGACTCTCACTGTTGTTGTGGTCGGCGTAAGTGGGTGGTTGCGGCAAGCAGCCGTGCGCCGACGGCTCAATTACGCAACCGGTGCAGTGTTGGCAGTGTTGGGGATGCGTATGGCAGTTGAAAGTTAGGTGTTGCGAGTGATTTCGTACATGAGAATACCCGCTGCAACTGCTAGATTGAGTGAGTCGCTACGTCCACGCATCGGAATGCGTACCACAGTATCGCATGCGGCGAGTTGATCGTCGCTGAGACCTTGCCGTTCGCTCCCAAGCACCAAAATGAGTGGTCTTGGGTAAGTAGCAGTACGATAGTCGACGGCACCACGGTCTGAGCTGCCAATCACAGGTAGACTGCGTGCTTGCCGCCACGCAAGCAGTTCATCCCAACCGGCACGGGCGATCTGCTGGCTGAAGAGGGCACCCATACTGGCCCGAACTGCCGCCGGATCAAATGGGTCAACCGTTGATCCGATTAAAATGACCCCGCTAAACCCTGCACCATCGGCAGTTCGCAAAATGGTGCCCAGATTCCCCGGATCGGCGACGTCAACCAGCGCAACCCAGCCGTTGACTCCCGCCACCAGATCGGCAAGCGGAGTATAGCGAGCGCGACCCACACCAATGATTCCTTGGGGATGCTCTTTACTGGCCAGACTACCGAGCACTTCGGCGCTGACGGTCAAGACACGACCACCGCCGGCAGTGTAGTGCTCGACAAGTTCGTGGGCAAACGAGCTGGTTAGCAAATCGGGAGCGACGATGATCATCTCGAGTGGTGCGCCGCACTGAATTGCTTCGCCAACCAGACGAATACCTTCGATCAAGTAGCGACCTTGCTCATCGCGGGCTTTGCGCTGGCGTAACGCACGCAACATTTTGATAGTTGGGTTGGTAAGACTGGTGACAAGCATGGTAATCGAGTCGTGACCTACGGCAAAACCTTACCGGGATTGAGCCGCCCTTCTGGGTCGAAATGGGATTTAATCGCGCGCTGGATGGCAATTTGCGTTTCTCCCAACGCTTGTCGCATAAAAGGCCGTTTAAGGGTGCCAATCCCGTGTTCGCCCGATAGGGTACCTCCCATCTCCAGGGCTACGGCAAAGATCGCTTCGGCGCACGGCCAGAGCCGGGCCAGCTCGCTGGGGTTGCGTGTGTCAAAGAGGATGTTGGGGTGTAGGTTGCCATCACCCGCGTGCCCAAAAACAACAATCGGTAGCTCATAAGCGGCACTGACCTGCTTGATCCGGCTAACGCATGCCGCGATCTGCGGTACCGGAACGCTGATGTCTTCGCCGAGCCGGTTGGGCCGAATGCGTGCTAGCGCCGGCGCGATAACCCGCCGTGCTTGCCAGAGATTTGCCTCGTCACCGGCGGTGCGGGCGACGACCACCCGCTCGGCGCCACTCGTGCGTGCTAGTTCGGCAAGGGTCGCCGTTTCTTGATCAACTGCTTCCGGTTCACCGTCGGCCAACATCAGCAGCAATGCGCCGGCATCGCGCGGCAGGCCGATCTGGAGATACGCCTCAACGGCAGCAATTGTGGTGTCGTCCATTAGTTCAAGACTGGCCGGAATAAGGCCGGAGGCCATAATTCGCTCTACCGTTGCACAGGCCTCGTAGAGGGTGCGAAAAATTGCCATCGTTGTCCGCCGAGCGCGTGGTAAAGGGATCAGGCGGAGGGTCGCTTCGGTGATGACTGCCAGCGTTCCTTCGGAACCGACCAGCAACTGTGCAAGCCCGTTACTCTCACCTTGGCCGCTAAGGCCGTCACCATAATGCACGATCGTGCCATCGGCCAGGACTGCGGTGACGCCGAGAACATAATCGGCCGTAACGCCGTACTTGAGACAGCGCGGCCCACCGGCGTTGCATGCAATATTGCCGCCAATGGTTGAAGCAGTCTGACTACTCGGATCGGGTGGGTAAAAGAGACCGACCCGCTCGGCAGCGCGCTGGAGTTCGGCGGTAATGACCCCGGCGCCAACGTGGGCTACCTGCTGCTCGCGATCGATCACCAGTTGCTCCATCCGGTTCAGTCCGATCATGAGGCTGCCCGCCGTGGGTACCGACCCGCCGGCTAGCCCACTGCCGGCGCCGCGGGCGACTACCGATAACCCATGAGCCGCAGCGATCCGCATTAACGCTGCGACCTCATCGGTATTGGCCGGTAGAGCCACGGCGTGCGGTAGGCCGTTGGGTTGCGCAATTGAAGCATCTTGCCCGTACACGGCCAGTTGATCGGGGTGGTGAATGAGGAAGCGTTTCCCGACAACCTGTTGCATCGCGCGCACCGTATCGGCTTCCGTCACGCCAGTTGCCGGTACCAGAGAGGGGAACGTCGGTTCAGGTGGTGGCCCGAATTCGGTACAGGGTTGTCCGCCGAGCGCAGACGCTTGTGCTTTCAGGGTTGCATAAAGGGCACGATCTCGTAGAGGGCCGATATGCACACTGCCAACCCCGGCGTCGCCCCAGATTGCTACGCCTGTCAGCGAGCTGCATGTAGCGATTAAGGCCGGCAATGCACGGCGCGGGAGAGTAAAATCGAGCCGTTGGTCGGGCAGGAGCGCAGCATGTTGCTCGGCTAGTTGCTCCCAATGGTACCAGCCCATTGCTGGATCGGGCATAAGGGTCACTTGTGCCTGAGCTACAGCCGCGGCCAAGATACTGGCTTGGCGCTCTATCACGGTGGGTAAACCGGCCAGCTCGATCAGCAATATGCCGGTTGCATCGAACGCCAATCCTCGGATACTCAATCCCTCGCTGATAAGGTAGGCGGAGAGCGTCAAGAGACGATCTATCGGTCCATGTACTGCGTACAGCGCCGTTGCTACCGGTAACGGGCGTAGGTTGAACGTCAGTTCGCGAATCATTCCCAACCGTACACCCTGCCCGGCCAAGGCCCGGTGCAGGTTATAACCGGTCGCTCGCTTAAGCGTTGGACCGCCAATCGTCAGCAATTTGCCACCTTGCTCCAGCGTTGCTGCTCGCACATAACGTCCGATAGGCCCGCTATGCAATCGATAGCGTCCGCCACTGTTACAAGCCACCAACTCGGCGAGGGTCACCTCGGCGCGTAACGATACAATCGGCAGACACAAGCCATACGCAGCGAGCGCCTGATTGAGTGCTGTGGCTGTGGCACTCGCCGGCGTGCTCGCCAATAACGCTCCGGCGTGAATGGTAAAGGATGATGGTGTGGTTGTCATACCTATGATAGTGTTGACGGATTATAATCCACGATGATCGCCAAAGCGGCCACAATCTCGTCCATGGTCGTTGCCGATACACGCCCAATTTTTCGTTGTAGCTGGCTTGTTGCAATACTGCGGAGGAGGAGCAAATCGGCCGCGTGTGGTGTGCCGAGTTGCTGTGGCCACCCTCCATCCAGCCGGTGGATCCAAATACTGTGGGTGAAGCGATCATCCCAAGGCTGCAACGGTACGACTAAACGGATCGGCAGGTTGCCTAACGCATCAGTGCTCAGAATTAAGACCGGCAGCGAGCCATCGGTACCGAGATCGGCCTGCCAAATCTCGCCACGCTGGTACTTACCGGGAATGCTCACGTGTTTCGACCTCGTTGGCTACATTGGGAGACGTTTGATAGAGATCGACCATTTGCGCCGCTTGGGCAGCGAGAACCGCATGGCGCTCGGCCAGCGGTTGACGGAGCAAACGGTGACACAGACTGTCTTGCCGGCTCGATTCGGTCAAGAGATCGATTTCCTCGCCGAGCAGAGTTTGCGCCTCTACCGGATCGAGCAATTCCTCGGCTACTGCTCGCAGCACCATTCGACGCAACCAGAGCGGCTCTTCCATCGGCAAGGGTTCTGGCTCGTTGGTGCGCCAACCCTGCTCACCGATCTTGACCATCCACGACCGGTAGAGGCGCTGATTGATAATACCCAACGTCTGCATCCGGTAAAGCAGTGCTTGGATACTCATGCCGAAATGGCGCTTGAGCAACAGGAGTTCACCGAGATGAAGGTGATGGCGATGTTCTCCTACATGAGCACGGAGCGTTGTTGCCGGAGCGAGAAATGCTGATGCAAAGCGAAATGCCGCTTTTTCCTCATCAAGTTGACTTGTTGGCTGCAAGACTAAGTGACCTAACTCGTGGGCTAGGTTCATTCGCCAGCGTGCCCCATCGAGGCTGCGCCGACCGATCACCGCAGCGGCCAATGACTCACCGCGTTCATCGCGGGCGATGGCCGCAACGCCGTCGAAGCCGTTGTCTGCATCGAGGGCGATGACATGCAAGCCGTGATCTTCCAAGATGTCGGTGAGATTGGCCAGTGGCGTTTTGCCCAAATCCCACCGCATCCGCAGATCATCAGCAGCAGCTTCGGCAGCTTCGATTTGATCGATTGGGTAGCCATAGATGGGAACATCCAACCGAATCGGTTCACCAATGAGGCGCTGGAGCCGCAGTCGTGCGCGCAACTGTTCGGTCGCCAGTGCTGTAATGTGATCGTGATAGCGTTTGCTCAGGGTGGCCCGTTTGCGGTAGGCAATCAACTCGATCTGGGGGTTAGTACTGTCGAGGAGATCGGTCGGTCGTACACCAAGGGCTTGGGCGAGTCGTTGTAAGACGATAGGTGATGGTTGCGCCTGACCGTGTTCGTATTTCGAGATGGCTTGCCGAGTGACGATACGGTTGGTTGCCTGTGCCAGATCGTCGAGCGTCATTCCACGTGCCAGTCGGAGCTGGCGTAAACGTTGGTTGATCATGACCAAACGTCTCCTTTCAGTTGAAAATTATCGTTGATGGTAAGCGATTTGTCAACCGACGACGGGCTTGCTTGTCGCTGTGCGGCCTTACAGTTCATTCCTCCTAATTCGGCCCATCCGCAGTGCGGTCAGTTTTGGCAACGATTGCGCCGTGATCAGAGGTTGGGCCGTGTCAAGACCATCGCCTGAGACGACGAGGCGATTGAACAGAGGGCGTGTCGCAGGCTAAGGTAGACTTGTGCGTTCTCTTGATAGGCTTGAACGGTATGCTCGCCTATGCGCTTCGTTTTCCGTTTCCGGCAACTCGCAGAATGACCATAAGCTACGTAACCCTGACGGTCGTGTTGCTGCAAATAGTGATTGAGCAGCTCGGCTGCTTTATCTATCTAGTAACCGCTGCACAGCAAGCAATATCGCGCACGTTGATTCTGGTCATATCCCTTTCACAGCAACCTCTTTGTGCTCTGCCCTACTTCTCATGCTGCAACAACTCTTCCACCAAGCGCCAGCGCAGCAGTTTACCGATGAAACTACGCGGCAGTGCTTCGCGAAACTCGATTTTCTCCGGCATCACCGGCAGATTCAGCCGACTGCGCAAGAACGCAAAGACCTCTTCTTCACTCACCTGCTCACCGGGCCGCGTGACGACAAACGCCCGCACCTCTGTCCGGCCGTCGGGGAGCGGGACACCGACCACCGCTGCGTCAATAACGGTTGGGTGTTCGTACAGGGCCTCTTCGAGATCGCGTGGGTAGATGTTGTAGTCGCCGGCGATAATCATCTCTTTCTTGCGCTCGATGATCTGGAAATAGCCATCAGGCAACATGCGAGCCACATCGCCGGTACGCAGCCAACCATCGGGTGTGATGGCATCGGCAGTGGCCTGTGGGTTACGCCAATATCCGGCCATGAGTTGTGGGCCGCGCACCAGTAGCTCGCCAATGGCACCGGCCGGTACGTCGTCGCCACTGTGCATATCGACAATGCGGGCTTCGGTGTCGGGGAGCGGCAGCCCGATGCTACCCACCCGCCGCTGCCCACGCAACGGGTTCGCGTGCGTCACCGGTCCGGCTTCGCTCAAGCCATAGCCCTCGACCAGCCGACTACGGGTGATGCGCTCGAACCCTTCTTGCACCTCAATGGGCAGTGGTGCAGCACCACTTAGACAACTTTTCAGCGACGATAGACCGTATTTGCGCACGTCGCGTACTTCGTTCAACGCCGCGTACATCGGTGGCACACCGGGAAAGAAGGTGGGACGTTCACGGCGGATGGCGTGGAGGACATTGTGCGTCTCGAAGGTCGGGAGCAAGATCAGGGTCGCGCCGAGGACAATGCCAACATTCATGCAGGCGGTCATGCCGTAGGCGTGCGAGAAGGGAATTGCGCACAAGACCCGCTCGTTTCCCTCGTCGGCATCGGCGTACCATGCTCGTGTTTGGTAGGTGTTGGCGTAGAGGCTGGCGTGGCGGTGCAAGACACCTTTGGCCTTGCCGGTGGTGCCGCTGGTGTAGAGAATAACCGCCGGATCATCGGCGCGTACTGTTGGCAGATCATCGTTGGTGTTGGCAGCCAACACATGCTGAAACCAATGAGCGTGCGCTGCTTGTTCAGCGGGTACACGGTGGCCTTCGCGTTCTTGCCGGAGTAAGGTGAAGATGATGCGTTGGCTCGACGGCAGATACTCTTTGAGGTTGGTGTAGATGAGGCGGGGGAAGGGGAGTTCGGCACGGACCTGCTCGACCAGTCGGTAAAACATGCTCAACGCGATCACGGTCGTTGCTTCGGAGTCGCGCACTTCATGCGCGAATCCTTCGGCGTCGAAGATGGGGTTGGCCAGCACCACAATGCCGCCCGCCAGTAAAACACCATAATAGGCAATGACCGCCTGTGGGATGTTCGGTAACAAGATCACGGCCCGCTCACCGGGTTGGAAGCCGATTGCCAACAGGCCGCGGGCGAAGCGCTGGGCTTCTTCCCAAAGATGTGCATAACGTAGGTTCCGGCCATAAAAGGCAATAGCGGTCGTTTCGGCAAACCGTTCTGCGGCGCGTTGCAATAATGCCGGTAATGGTTCGGGGGTCAGCTTGAGGGTGTGCGGTACACCGGGGTCGTAGTGACGCAACCACGGGCGAGTCGCCAAGAGTTCAAGGGTCATGCGATAGTTCCTCTACGGTTTCACAACAGTGTGCCGTCTGATGTATTAGATTGTGGAACAGGTTGTGTATTCTGATTATCAGCCGTATCACCCGTCACGTCAATATGGCGGGATACCATGATCCCCAATCGATGCGGTTACTCACGCCAGACTCTTGGCCCTTCCAGAAACCGGTCGATCAGACGATTAACCGCATCAGGTCGTTCCAGATGGGGCAAATGGCGAGTGTAACGCACAATTTCGAGCCGGGCATTGGGCATAAGCTGTTGACTCTCACGGGCCTGTGCCACCGGCGCAATAAAATCCCACTGGCCGGCAATAATCAGGGTTGGGGTTGATACGTGTGGCAATATGGCTCGTCCGTTCCAGCGAAAGAGGGTACCGGCCAGTATTTTCTGAATAACCTTGACCGGCGCGTAGGTCTTGGGCATCAAGATGGGGCGTAGCCGTTCGAGCATCGCGAGAGAGATCGGCAGCTTCACAATCCGCTCGTGCAAGGGGTGCAAATGCATCTCCGGCCCGGTGGCAATCAGGATGAGGCGGCTCACCCGCTGTGGTTGACTGGCGGCAAACGTGATCGCAATCGGCCCGCCAAACGAATGTGCCATCAAGATGAATGGCTCGGTAACTTGCAAGCGGGTCAGTATTTGCGTGAGGTCCCAGAGAAACTCTTCCAGCGAATAGGCCGAATTGACCACCTCAGAGCGGCCGTGGCCGCGCAGGTCAGGAGCGATTACGCGGTAGTGGGGGGCAAAATGTGCGATTTGCGGTGCCCACTGCTCAAGGTTCCCGGCGCAGCCGTGAATACAGACAATCGTCGCTTTGCCGGTTCCTTGCAATGGTCCGACATCAACCACGCTTAGCCGAACCGGTGCAGTGCCGGTTAGGTGGATCTCTTTGCGGTACGGTTCGAGGTTCATAACCTTATCTCTGGGGTAGTGCTGCCGGATCGCCACTCCCCACTATACACGCCGGTTGGTACGTGGTGAGACGTTGCAGTGCGACGAATCTGTTCTATTCTATAGAAGTGTGATCTAGAAACCGTCGTAACGCACGGGTAAAGGCGCGCGGACGTTCGTCCATAGGGTTATGCAGACTGGCCGGGATCATCACGTACTGCGCGCCGGGAATACATGCCGCCAGCCGACGGGCGTGGGTAGGTGGGGCGAGACTATCGAGCTGGCCGGTCATCACGAGAGTTGGCACCTGAATCTGTCGTAGCCTATCGTCGGCGCGAGTTGCAAAGAGTGAACGCAAAATGCGGTACAATCCTTCTGGATCGAAGGTGGCAAGGTATGATGCCCGCCGCAGCCATGGGCGTATCCAGCCACCACCATGCTCGTGTGGGATGCGCTGGCCAAGCGGACGAAACGTGCGCCCGATAGTTTGGGTCAAGCGGAAGACGGCCCAACCCACATTGGGCAAAAGATAGGTGCGGGTATAAGCCGGCATGCGGTAAGCATCAACTGCCGCGTCGATGAGGGCCAGCCGGGCAACCAATTCGGGATAGCGCAGGGTTACTTCGACCGCTACGCTTCCGCCCATAGAATGACCGACGAGAATAATCTGGGAGAGACCGTGATCGTGGCAAAACTCGGCGACAAGTGCGGCGATAGCTTCGATCCGGTCGGCTCGCCCGATCCGGCTTTCACCGTGACCGGGCATATCAAGGGCAAAACAGCGGTAATCACGGCCAAGATCGCGCAAGGCGCTCCACCACAATTCTTTGAAGGCACCCCAGCCGTGGAGAAAGACGATGGCTGGCCCATTCGTTCCCGCTGTGAGAAAACTAATCCCAAGTCGGTCGTGAAAATGGCGTTCGATTACGACGTCAGCTTTGAGTGAAGTTGGTTGGCGCATACGTCAAACTTGAACTGAGAAAGAGACCGTTACCGAGTATAATACCATTATGGCAAACGTTCTGGTTGCAATGAGTGGTGGCGTTGATAGTTCACTGGCAGCCGCTTTATTACAGGAAGCCGGTCATCAGGTAACCGGCGTAACCATGCATTTGTGGGATGATGATGAGCAGGGATTGCGCGAGAGCCTGTGCTGTGCGGCCGAGGCGGCCACGAGCGCGCGACGGGTGTGTGCCCTGCTTGGCATCCCTTTTTACGTGTTTAACTATCAGCGCGAGTTTCGTCGTCACGTTATCGAGTATTTTATCCGTGCATATACCCACGGTCTGACGCCCAATCCGTGCGTCGAGTGTAACCGTATGATTAAATTCCGTGCCCTGCTCGACCGGGCACGGGTGTTGGGCTTTGATGCAGTGGCTACCGGTCACTATGCGCGCATTGTGCGCGACGATCGTGGCCGGTATCAGCTTTGGCGGGCAGTCGATACCGAGAAAGATCAGTCGTATATGCTGCACATGCTGGGGCAGGCCGATCTCGCACGTTTACTCTTCCCTATTGGTGAATATACAAAGCAACAAGTGCGGGAAATGGCCGCAGCGCGCTGCTTACCTAGTGCCAATCGTGAAGAGAGTCAAGACATCTGTTTTGTGCCTGATGGCGACTATCGTAACTTGTTGCGGATCGAAGCCCCAGAGAGCTTAATCCCCGGCCCAATCGTCGATCTCGAAGGACGCGAGATCGGGCGTCATCGTGGTCTCCCACTCTACACCGTCGGCCAGCGGCGCGGTTTGGGGTTAGGTGGAGGCGAGCCGCGCTACGTGGTCGCGATTGATCCGGCCCGCAACGCGCTAATCGTCGGGCCGGTCGAGGCACTCAACCGCGAGCGATTCATCGTGACCGATGCCAAGTGGGTAGATGATGCACCACCGGCAGAGACGTTTCACTGTCAGGTACAGGTGCGTGCCCATGCCGAACCGCTGCCTGCCCGTGTTTCTGCACAGCCGGATGGACGCTGGCTGGTCGAACTCGAACGACCGCAGCGTGCCGTTAGCCCCGGCCAAGCTGCCGTCTTTTACGACGGGGCGCGGTTGTTGGGTGGTGGTTGGATTGCCCGCCCGGAGGTAGGATGAGTGTACTTTCGCCGGCAGCTCTCCTCTTGCTGTTATTGACAACGACCCATGCCACGTTGGCCCATGCTCTGCTAGGGCGAACGTGGCGGCAATTACCGATCTTTTGGGTGGCCGCAGCAGCCGGTTGCCTCATTGCTACTGTCCTCAGTTGGCGGTTTCCACTGAACCTACCGACGCCGGCAGGTGTGCCAATGCTGGAAGCCTCACTGTTGGCGTGGGTAGTATTAATAGTTGTTTCACGCTTACGCCTATGATATAATTTGGCGCATTAGAGTGCCCTCTCAGCCGCATCATGTGCGGCCCGGTATGGAGGTGGCCCCGTGTTACGTTGGATTGGGATTGGTATCGGTCTGCTAACCGCAGTATTATTCGGGTTCATTATTGCTGCCATCTTCCTCGGTGAAGGGTTTCGTGCAGCATGGCGCGATGTATTCATCGTGATTCTCGCGGCGTTGCAATTGATTAGTGCTGTTTTGTCGATTGCGATTCTCATTGCCATCCTGTACGCAGTGGAACAGATCAACCGGTTAGCGCGCAATAACGTGATTCCCAAGCTTGATGAGGCGCTATCGAAAGCGAATGAGGCTTTAGATACGACGCGCGCGATTGCCAATAATGTGCGCGAATCGGCGCAAACGGCGACGACGGCAACGACCTATGTCGCCGAACGGGTCGTCTCACCAATTATCCGTATTTCAAGCCTGGTCACCGGTGTACGCGCAGCCGCAGTAACATTGGCCCGGCGCGGAAAGCCCGAAGAACCGGCCTCATAATCCCCCTATTCGATACATTACCGTGCCTACCGGTATGGTAAGATAGAAACTAGTACGAGCCTGTGCATAGCAGGTCGTTCGGCGAATGGTAGAACGAAGATGAGCAAGGCGCAGTTTAAATACGGTGGGCAAGCAGTACTCGAAGGAGTGATGATGCGCGGTCGTCGGCAGGCAACGGTTGTCGTGCGTCGGCCTGATGGCAGCTTTGCTCGGCTCGATCTGCCAATACCAGCACGTCACGCTCGCTGGCAACGGTGGCCATTGTTGCGCGGATTTGCCGCTTTGGCCGAAGCATTGACGATTGGGCGTAAAGCGTTGGATTTCTCGGCTACGGTCGTTGCTGCTGAGGAAGAAGATCGGTTGTCGCCATGGATGCAGACGCTGATCTTTGCTGTGACGATGGTCATCGCAATCGGTGTATTTGTCGTTCTGCCGTCGTTGGTTGCCAACGCTATCGGCCAACTGGGCGCGCCGGTGTTGCTGCGTGAAGTGATCGAGGCGCTGATTAATCTGGCCCTCGTTATTGCCTATATTGCTGCGATTAGCCGTATTCCCGATATTGGCCGGGTGTTCGGTTATCATGGCGCTGAACATAAAGTTATCAATGCGTATGAAGCCGGTTTGCCGCTAACGGTTGAGTCAGTGCGGCAGTGTAGTCGTATCCATCCGCGCTGTGGAACTAGCTTTTTGCTGGCGGTGGCGCTGATCGGGTTTCTTATCTTCTTATCGGTGGCCGTTTTGCCGGTATGGCAGCGGATTGTCGCTCGGATCGTGTTGATTCCATTGGTGGCAGCAGTAGCTTTTGAAGTTCAACAACTCGCCGCAAACTATTATCATTTGCCATGGGTGCGTTGGTTGTTGACGCCAACGTTGGCTGCCCAATACCTGACAACTCGTGAGCCAGATGATGATATGATTGCAACGGCCATCGCTGCGTTGGAGCCCGTGCTTGCCGCCGATCAGGTTGTGGGCGCTCAACCGGCGGTCACGGTTGATGTTGTTTCTGGTTTGGCCGATACGCAGCCAACCATGTAACAATCGTTGTAACAATCGTCCGTCACGCATGACCCGCGATTGCGGAGGAACGTATGGCGCTAGTAGGGAACATCCGCGATTTTAGCTTATCAGATTTTCTTTCACTCGTTGATCGCGGGTATAAAACGGGCGCCCTGCATCTGTCATACCAGGATCAAACGGCACGCCTCTACTTTGATAAGGGAAAATTGCTACTGGCTGCTCGGCGTCCAGAGGACGAGAAACCGGAGTTGTTGGTGCGGTTGGGGGTGCTGAATGCCGATCAGGTGGCACAGGCTTGTCGGGCGTTGGCCGCGTACGGGAATGGTGCCACGCTCAGCCAGGTTGTCATTGAGGCTGGAATGACAAGTGCCGAGCGGTTACAACAGGCGTTGATGAACCATACCGAGCAATCGGTCTACGGTTTGTTTGCGTGGCCAGAAGGGGATTTTCTCTTCGAGCATAATCAGCGTCCGGCGCCTGATGCGCCGTTAGTGCCGGTGCCGATCTCGATCGATCATCTCATTATGGAAGGAGTGCGCCGGATCGATGAATGGGAACGGATCCGTGACCGAATTCCTTCGACCGATCTGGTGCCGCGCTTTTTGGCCCCACCGGGTGAAAAGCTCAAGGGTATGCGCCTCGCCCCGGATGAGTGGAAGGTGTTTGCCCGTATTAATGGCCGTGATACGTTGGCCGAAATTGCCCAAAAGACCGGGTTGAGTGATTTTGATGTGTGCCGTGCGGTCTACGGTTTCTTGACCGCCGGTATGCTGGAGTTGGTGAAACGTCAGCGTGTTTTGGCAACCGGTATGCCGCCGGTTGAACAGCCGCGTTTGAAGAAGAGCCTCGTTAACCGGATCATCAATCGGATCCGCAGCATGTAGCTGGGGCCGGAGCATCGGAGCGGAGGGCTGTGTGCAGACGGTAAAGATGGTGATCAGCGGTGCCGTGAACGCCGGCAAGACCGAGTTTATCAAGACGATCTCTGAGATCGAGGTCGTCTCGACGGAGCGCCGGGCGACCGACGATACTCGGCTGATCAAGAAGGAAACAACTGTCGCGATGGATTTCGGGCGCATCGCGATCTCTGATGATCTCGTGCTCCATCTCTTTGGGACGCCGGGACAAAAGCGATTCGACTTTATGTGGGAGATCCTTGCTGAAGGTATGCTGGGTCTGGTGATCCTCGTCGATAGCACGCGCCCGGAGACGTTCCGTGAGACGAACCGGATCATCGATTTCTTCGTGTCGTATCGCGATACGCCATACGTGATTGCTGCCAATAAGCAGGATCGTCCGAATGCATGGTCGCCGGAAGAGTTGCGGTTGGCTCTGCGTCAGCCGCCGCATATCAAGGTGTTGCCCTGTACGGCGACCGATCGCGAGAGTGTAAAGAATGTCTTGCTCGAGTTGCTCTATGTGATTCAAGAGCGGAGCGAAGATTGATGCGCCATGCTTTGGGGGGCCGGTGTTCGCATGGCCGCATGGCTCCTTCGATCGGTAGCGGCTAGCTCGTAGCAACGTTTGTATCTCCTGAGATGTGGCGTGTATTCCATCAGAGGGCACGGTTGACCGTGCCCCTTTTGGTCTGACGATGTGCCGAGCGGTTGGGGTCGCTCCGCTGGTTTTGTCGCTTGTTCGTGCGACGCTGTTCATTGACAGCTTACTCGTCTTGCGTTAATATGGCTTTGCAATGCGTTCTAAGAAATTATGCGCATTGCAAAGCCATAAACTGTAACTGGAAAGTCTAAATGGCCGTTTATCGCGTCAGTAACGCGTACAGGTCTTGACAGATACGGTATACTGCGTTGTGAAGAGCTACGAAAGGTGTGGAGTATAGAGGGAGGAGTTCATGCAGAAGACGGACTTCATCAAGGCTGTGGCCGAACGAGCAAAGGTTTCGCAGAAGGAGACGAAGCAAATCATCGATGCTGCGCTCGAGGTGATCACTGAAGCGTTGGCGCGCGGTGAGAAAGTAACGTTGACCGGCTTTGGTACGTTTGAGGTGCGCTCACGGCAGGCGCGTGAGGGTGTGAACCCGCAGACCCGCGAGAAGATTCACATCCCCGCTACCAAGACCCCCGGTTTTAGCGCGAGCAGCACGCTCAAAGAGGCGGTGAAGGGTTAGTATTGTGGCGTAGGGACACAGTGTATTGTGTCCCTACGATTGTGTCCTCGTCGGTATGTTGTCGCGTTTCCCCCTATTCTGACCCTACCTCACGGTATCGTTACCGGTTCCGCCGTGATGACCCAGTTGTGAAACATTGCATCTAAGCTACAGGCGCAGGCCTCTTCAGCAGCACGGAGGAGATCAGGGCCGGCGATTTCGCGATAGCGAGCAGCCGCAACGTACCCTTTCAAGAAGTCATTGAATGCTGCTTCGCCGATCTGTTGGCGGAGGGCGTGAAAGAAGAGTGCCCCTTTGGCGTAGACAACCGGCACGTAGCGGCCGTTGACTAACTCCGATGGCGGTGTCGCTAATGGGGCATCACCGCTACGTTCGCGCAGTCGCCGATAGGCGGCACGGAAGGCGTCTAGTTCGGCTTGAGCTTGGGTGAGATTATCGGTCATCTCATAATACAGGATTTGACTGTAACTGGCCAAACCCTCATCGAGCCAGGCTTCACCTTGTGCATCGTTGCCTACAAGACCATACCACCATTGATGACTGATCTCATGGGCAATGGTCGTTTCGAGCAAATGGTCGTTGCGCCGGTATAGGCGCTGTTCGATCAGCACAACACCCGGATATTCCATTCCATAAAATTGGGTCAGCGCCGCTTGGATGATCTCGAACTCGGCATACGGATACGCACCAAATCGTTGGTTGAAGATGCGCAAAGCTGTGGTTGCGATTGCCAGACTACGGGTACCGGCGTCAGGATCGTTGGCCTGGACGTAGCTAATGACTCGTGTTCCGTCAACGTCGGCGCTGGTTGCTACCAGCCCCTGTAGGGCTGCGAGGTAGAACTCACGCTGTGGTCCGCTGACAAAGCGTACCCGTTGGCGACCGTCGGCGAGTATGTGTTGTTCGAGTTGGCTGCCGCTCGTCACCAATTGCCAATCTACCGGTGCTTCAACCGTGACATCGTACAGCGCAATCGCACTCACCGTAAAATCACCGCGTGACACAATTGGACGGGTGTCCCAACCGATGCCTTCGATGTAGCGGGCCAGCATTGGATAAAACGAAGCGATTGACCATACCCCCGCTTCAAAATTGTAGGCGCCGAAACTCTTCCGGCTGGCGTTACGCGGGGTACGGGCGGTGAAGGTCATGGCCACGGTAGTACTCTGGCCGGGAGCAATGGGGTGTGGGATCTGTAACCCGATCAGTGTGTCGTTATGGAGGGTACGTGAAGGGACGGGAATGTCATCAATCCGAGCCGACGTCACATCGAGCCTGCCGCCAAAATCGGGGTGATTGGGGTAGAGATGAAACCAGATCGTATCGAAATCGACCGTTGTGCGATTGGTAAGCCGCACAGTTAGATTGCCACTGAGTTGTAATGCCGCCGGATCGAGCTGAATCTGCATCGTGTAGCGATCCCAGTCTTGATAGGTGAGATCGGTAATATAATCCGGCTGCATGGCAATGGTTTGCGCTGTAATGAACGGATCGACGACCGCGGTAGCCATGGCTGGTTCGTCGCGAAAGACGGCCGGTTGTATCCACGAGCCGGAACCGATCAGGGTGATGACAATAAGCAGTATGAAGCGTATCATGCTCTTAATCATAGCATGCCTTGCCCGGCACCGAATATCTGATGGCGCGACACTCTATCTGTGTTCCAACCGGTATCGGTTGTGCTACCATGCAGGACAGCAACGAGCGTATGGGGATCACCGATGTTAAACCGTCTTTTTGGTCGCGGTAACCGTCAGCAGACCGATACCCGTCTATCGGTCGTTCGTGGCGATCGGCCCGGTGTACCGATACGGTTGAAGGTAGCGATGATCGTTCACGATCCGCCAGTTCCCGAACGAGGTGGGGCAGTGCTGAGCCGGGTGATGGGCTGGTACGATGCCGATATGTTGGCCGAGCAGTATATTGCCGATCTCCGTGCGTGTTCGGGGGGGATTGCCGATTACCAGATTGTGATGCGGCGATATTATACCGACTTTCCGGTCAAAATTGATGGTTTTCGGTACAATAGTGCGATGTATTTGGCGGCTTGGGAACGGCGTATCCCGTTTCATCAACCCGATGAAGCCGATTATGAGCGATTACTCGACCAAATCGGGTTGGCTAATGAGATTGCACGTGGTGAGATTGATGAGCTTTGGCTGTTTGGTTTTCCCTATGCCGGCTACTACGAAAGCCGGATGATCGGCGCCGATGCCTTTTGGTGTAATGCCCCGCCTTTACGTTTACCCGATGTGCAACGCCGCTATATTGTCATGGGGTTTAACGTCGAACGTGATGTAGGATGTATGCTCGAAAATTTTGGCCATCGCGTCGAGTCGATTATGGCCCACGTCTATCGCCACCATCCCCCAGAGCGTAATCTGTGGGTACGTTTCACCCAACTCGATGAGTGTGGTAACGTTCATTTTGCTCCCTCAAGTGAGCGTGACTACGATTGGGGTAATCCACGACCGGTGTGGTCACGGGCCGATGCGTGGTATCAGTTTCCCGACCTGAATGCACCGGCCCGACTAATGCACTGTACCGAGTGGGGTGGCGGTGATATGCGTTTGCATCATCTCTGGTGGCTCGATCACCTGCCGCGGGTTGCTGGTGAGACCGATGGCGTGCTCAATAATTGGTGGCAGTACGTATTGCAGCCATGGATAGTAGTATGAAGCCGGTTGCGCAATTGGTGCAACGCTGGCAGCAGATGATACACTATTTCGGTAGTGGGCAGCGCACGCTATAGAGTCGGATTAGGCGTATGTTATGATCGTCACACACCGGCAGTAACACGTAACACGTATGCTAGCGCGGGCGGGTGCCCAGATCGTGGCAATGCCGGCTGATGATGATCTCATGGGCGATCCACGGTTTCCACGCACGCATGCTGCTGATACGGTTTTGCGCGCGGTTGAGAATCGGGTTGCTATAGTTGTCGGGAACACCATCGGGATGGCGTTGGCCGTTGATCCGGTCGGCCGCATTGTGTTTGCGATCATGATCAACCAGCCCGTAGCAGAAGCCGGACAGGTATTCACCGTTCCTGAACGGCCCCTCTACACGGCTGCTGGCGATTGGTTTGGTTGGTTCAGCATCGTTGCCGTTGGCAGTTGGTTACTGGTCAGTACCACACGGCAAACGAGCGGTGCTACACTGAAGCACCCCGGTCGTAGGCGCTAGAAGATAATCTGGTCGGCATTAACCTGGTCGAGGCTGCTCCATGGCGAGCGCACTTGTTCGGCGCGTAATTGGCCGCGCCAACTCAAGATCAACAGTATTGCGCCGGCCACCGCGATCAGCGTCAGTGCGCTGAGGTAGACGGCGATATAACCATTTGCAACGACCCCGCTCATACGTCCGATCACATCGCGGGCCAAGCCAGCACTAATCGTGCCTATCCCTTGGGCTAAGGCCTGGGTAATGCCCCAGAGCGCGATAAAGAGACCAGCATGAGCGCGGTCGCACAATCCCATCACCAGCGAAAGACCACCGACGATTAACATCCCGCGTCCCATACCGATGAGAGCAATCCCGCCCAGGAACTGACCGATATGATCGGGGGTCGTTGATAGACTAATCGTCGCGAAACCAAGAATGCCCAACAACGTCGAACTACCGAGTAGGCGCAGTGCCGAATGACCACGCCAGAGCAGCCAACCGGTCAGCACGATGGCGGTAAGCATACCGCCGCCCCACACTGCGGTCAAGCGGGTCGTTTCGGCGACGGTCATACCCAATACCTGCCCGCCATACGGTTCGAGCAAGACATCATGAACGGCGAAGCCGGTTGTAGCGAGGGCCAGCACGATAAACAGATTACGTAGTGGACGTTGAGCGGCCAGCATCCGCAGCGATTCACCGAGCGTTTCGCGTACCCGCACCGGTGTAAAGTCGACCAACTCACCGTTTGGCTTCAGCCGCTCTTGATCGAGCATTGACATAAATGTGAGGAAGACAAAGGCAAGCGCCGAGCCTTGCATGACTTGTATCAGGCGAGTATGACTGTAGTCAAGCAACAGCTCGCCGATCAACAGCGATCCGACAATCGTGCCCAAGACTAGCGCCACCCACAACACACTCAACACCCGCCCACGCTCTTCCGGTGGCGTCACGTCACTGACAATCGCGAGATAGATCGTCTCGGCAATATTGACCCCTAACCCGTAAGCAAAAAAGATGGCAAAACAAACGATGACTGCGAGGGGAAAAGGTAAAAACCCTTCACCACTGAGCAAAATCAGCGAGAAAGGTGCGGTCGCTAAACCGCCGTAGGTAAGCATTGCACCTAACACAAGATACGGTGTACGCCAACGCCCGGCAGCGCGATGGATGTCAGAACGATAGCCAAAAATGGCACGGGCTGGCGAAATAAAATAGTGCAGCGCCAACAAGGAACCAACCAGAAAAGCGGCGATGCCTAACTCATTGATCAGAACGCGGTTGAGCGTACCGGTGAGTGGCGCTAGTGAAAGCCCCATCCCAAATTGGAACAGACTCAGGCGAAACACACGTAGCCACATTCGCACCCGGGGATGGGCTTCCAACCAGTGTTGCACCTGACGCACCGGACGCAGCAAGGTATCTGCCATCGCCATAGCAAGGCTCCTCGTGCTAAAAGCAAGGTTGTAGTGTCATATTATAGCACGCACGGACATGCAATATAAAATATGGTATGCATCAATAGGAGCGAAACAGCTCTGCGGGATAGTGCTTCTGTGGTATGATGATAAGCACAACTTGTTTTTCGCTACCACATCGTATGATTCTATGAATCGCATTACCGAAACCTTTGCTCGCCTACGATCATCTGGGCGAATCGCCCTGATGCCATACCTGACGGTTGGTTTTCCCGAACGGGAAAGCACGCTTGAGTTGGTGCCGGCGTTGGAAGCGGTGGGAGCCAGTCTGTTTGAACTGGGCATCCCTTTCTCGGATCCATTAGCCGATGGTGCAACCATCCAGCGCGCGACGCAGCGTGCGTTGGAGAACGGAGTGACGATTGCCGATTGTATTACTACGGTGGCCCAACTACGTGCTCGGAATGTCAAGGCTCCGTTGCTCTTAATGGGCTACTACAATCCGTTGTTACGTTATGGCCTCGAACGGGCTTGCGCCGACTTAGCCGCTGCCGGTGGTGATGGTTGGATCATTCCCGATCTGCCGCTTGAAGAGGCGGCCGAGTTGCGCCCAATCGCGGCTGCCCACCATCTTAATCTCATTATGTTCATTGCGCCAACCACACCGCCGACCCGGGTCACGCAGATTGTGACTCACGCGAGTGGCTTTCTCTATATCGTGTCGTTGACCGGTGTTACCGGCGCCCGGCAGACGTTAGCTGCTAACCTTGCCGATCTGATCACCACAGTACGTCAACAAACCGATCTGCCGCTCGTGGTCGGTTTTGGTATCAGCCAGCCATCCCATGTCGCGGAGGTGGCTCGGTTGGCCGACGGGGCAATTGTGGGGAGTGCGTTGATCGACCGGCTTGAACGGTTGGCCCCATCGGAGCGGGTATCCGGTGCTATGGCCTACATCCGTGAATTGGTGAGCGCGACCGAACGTGTACATTAGCACGGCGCGTATGAGGTGGTGTCGAGCTAAAGGGGTGTTCTCAAGCCGTTTGAGGAGAGGAGGAGATCATGGAAGCGCGAGCATACGTGTTGATCGAGGCCGAGTCCGGAAAGATCGGCGAGGTGCTGACTGCATTGCGCGCGATTGATGGTCTGATCGCGGTTGATGCTGTGACCGGCCCGTATGACATCGTTGCTACCGTCCAAACCCCTGATCCGCGTCAGATCGGTCGGCTGGTTATGAACGATATTCACGCGATTAGTGGGGTGAAGCGAACCATCACGTGTATGGTTATCGGGTGAGATCGTGTGGGTGAGAGGAGCTGTGTGATGGCCGAGTATGTGTTGGAGAGGGGCAAGGTTCACCACAAATGGGACAATAGTCTACCACCGGCAATCGAGATTGAGTCAGGTGACGTTGTCCATTGTGAGACGGCGGAAGTGACAAATAATCAGGTGACACCCGGGTGTGACGCAAGCGTATTGATGAATCTCGATTTTTCCCAACTTTACCCGTTGGCCGGCCCGATCTTTGTCAAGGATGCGCAGCCCGGTGATATTCTTGCAGTTGAGATTCTCCGTCTCCAACCGCTTGATTGGGGGTGGACGGGTATCATTCCTGGTTTGGGGTTACTCGCCCAAGATTTTACAGAACCTTATATCCGCCACTTTGATCTCAGTAACGGTCAAACGGCGCCGTTACGCGATGATATTCATATTCCACTCCAACCCTTCTGCGGTACGATGGGGGTTGCGCTCGATGAACCCGGTGCATTTGATGTCTTGCCAACCGGAAAAGGCGGTGGCAATATCGACACGCGCCACCTCAATGTCGGTGCAACATTGTATCTGCCGGTGTTTGTACCCGGAGCACTCTTTTCGGCGGGTGATTGCCACGCAGCGCAAGGTGATGGCGAAGTGTGTGTAACCGGGATCGAGTGTCCGATGCAATTTTCGCTGCGTTTTCACGTGATCAAGGGACGCTCACTCAAGCCGTGGCGTTATCATTTTCATACGCCGCCTGGCCCGATTCAACCGGCTTACGATGCTCGTGGCTATTACGTGACGACGGCAATTGGGCCTGATTTGATGGAGAATGCCCGCAATGCGGTGCGTGATATGATCGAGTGGTTGACCGACAATTATCAGCTTAGTCGGGAAGATGCATATGTGTTGTGTAGTTTGGCCGGCGATCTACGGATTAGCCAGATCGTTGATGCGCCCAACTGGTGTGTATCATTCTACATGGCACTGAGTGTGTTTCGGTCATAACATGTCTGGCGGAGAAACTGTATTGGTTCGCACGTTGTGCGAAAGGTTAAGCTAAGATACTGCGGATGGTATGGTAGCGATACGAACAGGGTTGGGTGTGAACACTAACCGTCTGGTGGTTGTGTTTAGGCTGAGTTGACGGTCCGCGCTTTCTCGCTACCATACCGGGTAGTCTGTATATCTGTGGGTACGGATGTGATGGCACACGATCCTTCACCTGCGCGCCGATTACGATGGGCTGTACGTGGCGCGTTGATACTGGCGTTCGTGGCAATGGTGTTGGGTGGGCTGTTTACAGCCGTGATCGGTCTATTTACCGGACAACTCTCCCCGGACGCCGGTTGGGAACAGTGGCTGTCTGTGTTACTCCCTTCAATTCTGATATGGGGCATTGGCGCACTCCCGTTTGGTGCTGCATTAGGCTTTTTTGCCTCACATATCTGGCGTGAAGGTTGACTCTTCGCCTTAACCGGGGTATAATCAAGGCGCGTTCGGGGCGTAGCGCAGACCGGTAGCGCACCTGAATGGGGTTCAGGAGGTCGCTGGTTCAAATCCAGTCGCCCCGACCATACGGTGAACGCTGGCAAGTGTTGCTTGCCAGCGTTTACGTATTTTTGTGCATTTTCTTCGTTCCGTAAACGGTCTTTTCGCCGGCGATACCGTAAAAATGAGTGATTGTTCTTGACACCTCCCATTATTCAGCGCTATACTGCAAGCATGTGGCGAACACCATTCGCGCTGCTATTGCGTTCCCTCAACGCATAACTTCTCTTTTTCAGGCGGCGCCAACACATCATGTGGGAGGAACCGGGATGGCGACTATTAGCCTGCAAGATGCCTATACACAAGCCAGAACATTCCTCGAGGCAAACCAGATTGAGCAGGCAATTGGCCTGACCCAGCATATTCTCACCTACCATCCCGATAATTTGGAAGCGCAGCGGATTCTCGGCGAAGCGTATTTAGCACAACGCGATTTGTCGGCTGCGATTGCTACGTTTGAGCAAGTGTTGCAGGCCGATCCAGAAAATATCCCGGCCCACGTTGGTCTTGGCATGGCGTATGAGTGGCAAGGCCGTCTTGATAAGGCAATTGCTGAATTCGAGCAAGCGCTAGAAATTCGGCCTGACATGCCCGAATTACGCGCTCAGTTGGTGCGCCTCTACACCGAGGCTTGGGGTAGCGAGCACGCCGCGTTGCGCCTCAGCCGCTCTGGTTTGGCACGCCTGTATGCGCGTGGTTATATGCTGCCACAGGCGATCAATGAATTTAAGCACTTTATCGCTGAACATCCTGAACGCCTTGATGCCTGGGTTGGTTTGATCGAGGCCCTGTGGCGTCATAGTCAACTCGATGAAGCTGCCGAAACGTGTCGTAAAGCGTTGCAGCTTAGTCCTCATTTGCTGAAAGCCCATCTTGTCCTCGGTACAATCTTGCTTCAGAAGGGCGACCAAAGGGGGATCGAACATTGGCGAGCTGCGCAACGACTCGATCCCTATCAGACGGTCGCTAGTGTGTTGTTTGAGAAGTTGCCGGTCGGTGTGCCGATTCCCGATGTGTCACTACCGGCATGGGATGAAGCAGAGTGGCGGGCGAAGCGGGCTGCCGCTGCTTCGCCGGCAGCAACCGCACCGGTTGATGATTTCTTTGCTGACGAGAGTTGGCTGACACCGGCGGTACAGCCGGCTCCGGTTGCTGCCGGTGTTTCAGATGATGATTTATTGGCGATGCTACTCTTCTCACCTCCGACTACCCAGGTTGTGGAGTCGCGACCCGCGGTCGTGGGGGGAGATGAATTTGATGCTTTTAATTTGTCCGGTGCAAAGGTGACCCCTACCGGCTTGACTCTCGATGAGATTGGTGTGCAAGTTTCAGAGCCATCTGCCGAGCCAGAGCTTCAGCCGTTCTCGCTGGCGGATTTGGGGTTGTCGGCGGAGGAGATCGCGCAGTTCGAGGGGACGGCGGCGCCAAGCGCGTCCGCTGAGCCGGAACTAAAGCCGTTCTCGCTGGCGGATTTGGGGTTGTCGGCGGAGGAGATCGCGCAGTTCGAGGGGACGGCGGCGCCAAGCGCGTCCGCTGAGCCGGAACTAAAGCCGTTCTCGCTGGCGGATTTGGGGTTGTCGGCGGAGGAGATCGCGCAGCTTGAGGGGACGGCAGCGCCAAGCACAGGTGGTACATTAATTACCGATGAGTTTGGTGATCTGCAACCCTTCTCGTTGGATGATCTGGATTTTGGTGCAGGCTCAACCGGTGAAGATTTGCCACCTTCGCTCCAGCCTTTCTCGCTTGACGATTTGGCGCTCGATGAGACAGCGACTGCTCCACCACTAGCTGAGTCGATTGAACCGGGTATTTACAGTTGGCAAGCGCCGTCAGCGCGTAGTGGCGGTATCCAATTGCCGAAAGAACCGGAACCGAGTGGACCGTCGATCTTTAGCAAGTTGGTTGAGCGTGCTGCTTCATTGCCACGCGCAGAAGAGCCTTCGCTGAGTTCGGTGGAGTTAACCGAGGCCGATATCAATGCCTATTTCTCAAGCGATGATGTGTCGTTGCGGGAAGATGATGGTTCACCGGAACGGTTGACCGGTACGTTCCGTCTGCCTAAGGTGGGTCTTGATGAGAGTTTGGTGCCATCCGGTGCAGTAAGTGCGCTGACCGGTAAGGCTGAAGGGTCGGAAACTGCGGAGAGTGAAGAGTTACTGCCATTCTCGCTGGCTGAGCCGGAGCTGCAACCGTTCTCGCTGGAAGAGCTGGGGTTATCGCCGGAGGAGATTGCACAGCTTGAGGCGGCGCAGCGCAGCACACAATCCGAGCAGCCTGCTGAGACTACGGCTGAAGATGACTTGTTCGATTTCAGTATTGCGGAAACTGTTTCGGTCGCAAAGGCTGTACGTACAGCGCCACGGGTTGAGGAGCCGCAGCCAGTGCCAAAACCGGAAGATATGGGCTTTGTCCCTGAGCCACTCGATGCGCTTGACGATATTTGGCAGGCGCCACCTGAGCCGACGATGCCGGAGCCGGCACGAGTAGTGTTGCCGCCCTTAAGTGAACGTCCCAAGCCACAGCCGGTTGCACGTGCGGTGTCGGCTGAAGAGCGTCGCAGTGTTACTCCAACCCGTGATGATCTCCGCTTTGCGCGCCGTGAAGCAGCCAGTAGTGGTCGGGGACGCTCAGCGCGCGCACCACTTCGGCCCCGCGCGCCCGAAGACTTCATCCCAACGGGGAATGCAAAACTCGATGAATATTTACGGCAGTTAAGTGCGAATCCGACTAATCATGCGTTAGCCTTCACTATTGCGCGACTCTGTGCGCAGACCGGACAGGCCGAATTGATGGCAGTAGTCTATCGTCGCTTACTCAAGCAGCATACCCTGCTTGAGCGGATGGCCGAGGAGTTGGAGGATCTGATCAACACTGTTGACGATACGACCGTCCTCCGTCACCTACACCGGTTGCTTGGCGATGTCTACTCGCGGCAAGGTCGGTTGGATGAGGCAATTGCCGCGTACAGTGTAACTTTTGCTGAATAACAGGGATCCGTCTCTTTCTAGACGAAAGTAGTCTCTAAGATGGCACCACAAGAAAGGTTTAGCATGCGCCGTATCGTAGAAGATCTCATTCGGGTCGATGGGGTCATCGGTAGCCTATTGGTTGGCAAAGATGGTCTGGTTGTCGCCAGTACGCTGCTCGATGAAGAAGATGCTGAGATACTAGGCGCAATGTCGGCGGCTGTCTTCGGCGAAATCGACAAAGCGACCCGGCGGCTTGGTGTCGGTAATCTCGTCGACTCGATTATCGATGCGAAAGATGGTTCAATCTTACTGCTTGAAGCAAAAGATTTGATCCTTGTCGTGATCACGCAGCGTACCGTCAATCTCGGGTTGGTGAAGATGGAGATGCGTCGTGCAGCAAAGCGAATTAGTGAAGCAGTGCCGATCTAAATAAGTGTGAAGGCTGGATGATTTGGGGCAAAGGCAACGCTGTGCGTTGCCTTTATATTTTGCGTCTCAGGCGGCTTACGTAGTAGCGGCAATTGTTGGGAAATATCCGGCATATGGTATACTGACCAACGGAAACGGAATTCATTGTTTGATGCCATGAGGTATGCATGGAACGCGTATTACTGATTTTAAAACCTGATGCTGTCCAGCGCGGGCTGATCGGAACGATCATCAGCCGATTTGAACAGCGCGGGCTGAAGTTTCAAGGTCTCAAGCTGATGCAAGTTGATGAAGCGCTCGCTCGCCGTCACTATGCCGAGCACGAGGGCAAGAGCTTCTTTGAAGGTTTGGTGAAATACATCACGTCGGCGCCGGTGGTGGTAGCTGTTGTAGCCGGGAAGCCGGGCACAGTCGAGTTGGTGCGAACAATGGTTGGCGCAACTAATCCGGCGAAGGCAGCACCGGGTACGATCCGTGGCGATTTTGGTGTGGATATTGGTCGAAATCTGATCCATGCCTCTGATTCGCCGGAGAGTGGAGAACGAGAAACGGCCATTTTCTTTCAACCCCACGAACTCATCGGTGATTGGAACCGTACCCTTGATGGTTGGATCTACGAGTAATCGCGTTGTATACGGTGAACGGACCTTTAGGTCCGGCAATGCGGTTGGCACGGTCACGTGATTACTGCCAACCGCCAGCTTGTCTATGCTTGTCGTAATGGAAGCACACGCGACGGCGGAGCAGATCGAAGCTGTTTGCGCCGAGATTCGGGCGATGGGGTTTACGCCACACCCAATGCCCGGCCCGACCCGAACTGCCATCGGGATTACCGGTAACCAAGGCCCAATCGAGCAGGCCGGGCGGTTGCAGCGGTTGCCCGGTGTGAGTCAGTTGATACGGGTAACCGCACCCTACAAGCGCGTCAGTCGTGAGTTTAAAGAACTCGATACGGTGGTGGAGGTCAGTGGTGTACCGATCGGTGGGGCCGGTATTGCGGTAATCGCCGGTCCATGTACGGTAGAAAGTCGAGAACAGACCCTCAACGTTGCACGGGCAGTACGTGCGGCCGGTGCGATCATGCTACGCGGTGGAGCGTACAAGTCGCGCACCTCACCGTATTCTTTTCAGGGCTTAGGCGAAGCCGGCTTACGCATATTAGCCGAAGCGCGTGAACTGACCGGTCTGCCGGTGGTGACCGAGGTCATGGATACCGAGACGTTGCCGTTGGTGGTTGAATATGCCGACATGTTGCAGATCGGTGCGCGCAATATGCAAAATTATTCGCTGTTGCGGGCAGTTGGACGCACTCAGCGACCTGTCTTGCTGAAGCGTGGATTTGCCGCCACGGTGAAAGATTTGCTCTTAGCGGCAGAATACATTTTGGCCGAGGGGAATTCAAACGTCGTGCTGTGCGAGCGAGGCATTCGTACCTTCGACGACAGTTTGCGCTTTACCCTTGATTTGGGGGTCGTACCACTGATCAAACAGCTCTCGCATCTACCGGTGATCGTCGATCCATCACACGCGAGTGGGCGGGCCGATCTTGTCATTCCTATGGCGCGCGCCGCAATAGCAGCCGGCGCCGATGGATTGATCGTCGAAGTACACGATAATCCGGCCTACGCAGTCTGTGATGGGATACAGGCGCTTATACCGGACAGCTTTGCTGCGATGATGCATCAGCTTGCACGCATAGCGGCGGCGGTAGAACGTCCGCTGCTGAGTCGGGTTGAGGTGAACGGTGGACACACGACGTTGGCGTGATGTTGATTGGGCAATTATCGGTAGTGTCGTCGTCTTGCTGGTGTTCGGTGGTTTGGCTCTACATAGCGCCACCTTGAATGCCGTCGCCGGTAATGGCTTACCGTTGCGCCCTATCTTTGAACGTCAGCTCATTTACATCGTCGTCGGGTTAATCGCGATGGTCGCAATGATGGTATTCGACTATCGCCTGCTGTCGAGCCTTGCTCGTCCACTCTACATCGGCATCGTGTGCTTGCTGGCAGCAGTATTGGTCATCGGTCGGGTGAGTGAAGGTGCGCGAAGTTGGATCGCGATCGGCGAACGAACGTTTCAACCGGCAGAGCTAAGCAAATTGGTGTTGATCCTCGCGTTGGCTACCTACTGGCAACGCTACGCCGACCGCGGTGGTAGTTGGTTGGTGCAAGCCGGTGGGTTGGTGATAGCCGCTGTACCGATGGCACTGGTGTTTGTGCAGCCCGATTTGGGAACTTCCCTCGTGATGGCGAGTATTTGGTTGGCCATCGCTTGGGGTGGTGGGATGCGTCTGAGCCAACTGGGATTATTGTTTGCAGCGTTTATTCCGTTCGCATGGGTAGCCTGGCACTACGTTCTCGATGACTATCAGCAGATCCGGCTTAGCACCTTCTACTACCTGCTGACCAATCCGGCGGCGGTTGATTTTAATGCTGCCTACAACGTCATTCAAGCGCTCAATGCGATCGGCGCCGGGGGGCTAACCGGAGCTGGTCTGACACGTGGCCTCTTTAGTCAAGGCAATTATGTACCGGTACAGCATACCGACTTCATTTTTGCCGTCGTCGGTGAAGAATTAGGCTTTATCGGTGGAACTGTCTTGATCGTCTTTTTCGCCATCTTGCTTTGGCAGACGTTAACAGTCGCTGCTAAGGCACGTGATCAGTTTGGGCGTTTGATCGCCTTGGGCGTTTTTGGCATGCTCTTCAGTCATACGTTGATCAACCTCGGCATGAATATGAGTCTGCTACCGGTGACCGGTCTGCCGTTGCCGTTTGTCTCGGCTGGTGGTAGTTTTATGGTCACGACACTTGCCGCCGTCGGTTTGGTGCAAAGTATTCATATGCGTCACCGGCAAATAGCATTCTAACTTCGCACCAATGCCTCAATTTCAGCCAGGGTTGGCAAAGCGCTGCGACCACCAAGACCGCGCGTCTTGAGGGCTGCAGCCGCACTGGCAAATCGCAATGCTATCGGTAATGGATCACCGCGGAGCAGTGCAAACAGCAATGCACCGTGAAATACGTCGCCACAGCCGGTCGTATCGATCGGTTGAGTTGGAAATGCCGGCGTGTATATCACTTCACCATCGTTACACGCCCAACTGCCCGCTTCACCGGCAGTGACGACAACGAGCCGTGCGTACCGTTCGGCCAACGCGCGAGTTGCCATCTCCAAATCTGACAAACCGGTCAACGCACGAGCAAAATTGGCCGAGACAACAATATCATCACACAGCGGGAGGAGTTCGATAACGGTAGGATTAACCCGTTCGGCGTCGATCATAATGCGCCCACCGGCGGCACGCACGTGTTGGGCTGCGGTCAGGGCTGCCGGCAGATGGCTATCAACCAGTAAGGCACGGGTCTGGGTGGCAAGTTCGATGGGAAATTCAAGATTGGCGAGGACTGTCGATTCGTTGTACCACCAGACCGTGCGGCGGTCGCTACCCGGTTCGGCCAGCACAATGGCCGCGTGTGATGAGCCGTGTCGGGTCGCCATCAGTGACGTGTTAACTCCGAAGTGGTGGAGTTCGGTGCGAATGGCAGTGCCGTAATGATCATCTCCGACAGCGCTAAACAATGCTACCCGTAATCCTAGGCGGGCGAGGGTAACTAGGGCTGTAGCGACCGGACCACCTCCCATCTCGGCCCATCCGGCTAACGGTTGCTTCTGCCCGATCACCGGTGGGGTAGCCGTAACTCCAATAATATCCCAACTTGCGACACCTACCCCTATCACATCAAACTGCATATTACCCGCTCCATGGTATATGCCTATCATCGCGATTTAGCGAATACCTTGACCGGCTGTGCTACAATAGCAACGTGAATAATGCCGGATCAATGAGTTATCCGTCAAGAGGAGCCTTGTCGTGGAAGACCTGATCGCGCAGGTGCGTGCGCAAGTCGATGCACTCGTCGGCTTACCAACCGGTACGCCGTTGCCGTACCAGCCACCACCTGCTTCAGACATACCTATTGCCAGCTTCATCGATCATACACTCTTAAAGCCTGAAGCAACGGTCGATCAGATTGATCGCCTCTGTAATGAAGCCGAACGGTATCGTTTTGCCAGTGTCTGCGTTAATCCGCGTTACGTCGAACGTTGTGCGCGCGCGTTGGCAGGGTCACCGGTGCGGGTAGGTACCGTCATCGGCTTTCCGTTGGGCGCTACCACCACGAAGGTGAAAGTGTTTGAGACGGTGCAAGCAATTGGGCATGGTGCGCGCGAAGTTGATATGGTGATGGCAATCGGTGCATTACGTGGGCGGGAATATCATGTCGTAGCTGACGATATTCGGGCGGTCACCGATGCAGCTCACGCGAGTGGAGTCCTGGTTAAGGTGATCATCGAAACCGGCCTCCTTACCGATCGCGAAAAAGTGATGGCTTGTCTGTTGGCAGTACGGGCCGGGGCCGATTTCGTCAAGACCAGTACCGGCTTTGGACCGGGTGGCGCAACCGTAGCTGATATTGCGCTGATGCGGGCGACGGTAGGGCCGACGATTGGCGTCAAGGCGTCGGGAGGAGTGCGCTCGCTAGCCGCAGCACAGGCACTGATTGCTGCCGGAGCAAACCGAATCGGGACCTCAGCAGGAGTGACAATTGTCCAAGAAGCGGAAGGGACGCCCTCAGACCGCTCAGCGCAAGATGCGTACTGAAGGTTAGTGACATGGTACAATGCGCGCCATAGCGAGGCAACGTCTTTTGCGACGGTAGCGATTGTTTGCATAGTAGTGATGATATAGTTGCATAGTGACGTACATGTGACCTAGCTCGTGTTCAGCTTTACCAAGGAGGCGTGCGTGAGCATCTTGATCGATGCCAACACCCGGTTGTTGGTACAAGGCATTACCGGCAAAGAGGGCGAATTTCACACCCGTCAAATGCTTGACTACGGCACGAACGTAGTAGCCGGAGTAGTACCGGGGCGAGGCGGCCAGATGGCGATTGATGGGCGAGTGCCGGTGTTTAATACGGTGTCGGAAGCCGTTGCGGCGACCGGAGCCAACACAGCGGTGATTTACGTTCCGGCCCCGTTTGCCCCTGATGCAATTCGGGAATCGGCGGCAGCGCGGATTCCCCTCATTGTCTGCATTACCGAAGGGATACCGGCGCTTGATATGGTCAGCACCTATGCGTTTGTCCAAGAGTGTGGTGTGCGGCTGATCGGGCCGAATTGTCCTGGGCTACTCACGCCGGGCGCAGCCAAAGTTGGGATCATTCCGGGGAACATCGCAATGCCGGGGCCGGTGGGTATTGTCAGCAAATCGGGCACCTTGACATACGAGGCCGTTGATGCACTTACCCGGATTGGAATCGGTCAGAGCACTATCGTCGGTATTGGAGGTGATCCGATTATCGGAACCAACTTTATCGATGTACTGGCGATGTTTGAAGCCGATCCGCAGACCGAGGCGATTGTGCTGATCGGTGAGATTGGTGGTACGGCCGAGCAAGAGGCTGCCGCGTATATCAAAGCACACGTAACTAAGCCGGTCGTTGGCTTCATTGCCGGGCAGACGGCCCCGTCCGGGAAGCGGATGGGTCATGCCGGCGCGATTATCAGCGGTGGCGAAGGCACTGCACAAGAGAAGATTGCAGCGCTGGAAAGCGTTGGGGTACGGGTTGCCCGCATGCCCACCGATATTGCCGGCCTGGTGAAGGATGCATTAGCTACCCGCGCCGTACAATAACGCAGGAGGACAGGTTGAAAACGCGGGGCAGGTATCAAACCTGCTCCGTCGTCGTTTTACGGAGTTTGATTGAGCGGGATCCGCAGCTCTACCGTCGTTCCTTGCCCAATCTCGCTCCGAATGCGGAGATCGGCGCCGATGAGGCGAGCACGCTCTTTCATATTGAGCAGACCGAGGCTACCGCGGTTGGTATAGCCACTCTCCACTGCAGCGACGTTAAATCCGCACCCACGGTCACGCACACTCGCCACAAGATGATCCTCTTCGACATACAGATAAATCGTGATCGAATCGCTGCGCGCATGCTTGCGGGCGTTATTAATAGCTTCCTGCAAAATGATAAAGATGGCACCCTCAATTTCAGGAGGGAGCCGTGGCACGTGAGCCGGCGCTTCGAGCCGCAGTTTCGTATCGTGACCCGAGGGATCACGCCAACGTTCAACGTACTGTTGGAGGGTTACTAACAAACCTTGTGTTTCGAGGCCAAGTGGTCGCAACTCAAAGAGCAAGTTACGAATATCGTGGGTCGTCTTTTGGACTAACTCGGCGAGCGTATCGAGTTCGGCGGGGACACGTTCCGGCATTGCCTTAAACAGACGCTTAATAAACTCGATATTCATCGCAATTGCGGCAATGCTCTGAGTCGGGCCATCGTGGAGATCGCGAGCGATTGCGTGCCGTACCTCGGCTTCTTTTTGCAGTAACCGGTCACGTTCTTCCTTTAACCGTTGGTACAGGCGTGCATTTTCGATGGCAATAGCCGCTTGGGCAGCAAGTGTAGTGAGCAGTTGCAAATCCTGCTCGCTAAACGGTTGACCATTAATCTTGTTGAGCAACTGCATTGCGCCGATGATCCGATCTTTCACCCGCATCGGCACACACACGATAGAACGGGTCACAAAATCGGCTTCACGGCTGATCGCATCATACCAGCGTGGATCATGCTCAACATCGTTGACGATCTGCCCGACCCCATGGGTCACGACCCAACCGGCGATCCCGCGGTCGGCCGGCATACGATACTGGCGCTGCTCACCGGGTATTTCCAGTACCAGCTCGTTGGTCTCTTCATCGAGAATGAAAATCGAACATCGTTCGGCTCCGACCACCTTCGGCGCCCGCAGTTTGATATCGTTGAGCAGGCTGTTCAGATCAAGGTTCACGGCGAGCGACTGCCCGATCTCGTAGAGTAAATGCAGTTCCCGCAGATCTCGCTCGGCACGCCGCAACATCGCAATCTTATCGGCTTCGCCACCGATGGCGCGCACCAGCAGCACGAGGAGTTCTTCGTCGAGTGGCTGTTGGTTGCCGGATTGTTGATCGGTGCGACTTACCACGAGATGGAGCAACCCAACCCCCTGACCACCACTCTGTAATGGCAACTCGATCAGATCGCGACTATCGTCAATCGAGTACGAACCAACAATCGGTTCGCCGTTATCATCGCGTCGAGCAAACCCTTCACGTGCCTGTTCGATCAACGAATTCGTTTCGGCGTCGAGCTGACCGCGGGTGACCTTAATCGTCTCACCGTAGGGAGAGATATAGAGCAAGGCGCCGGCTTGAGCCGGCCAGAAGGCAATCAAGCGGTCGAGCGATGACTGAAGCAAATCGGCCACTTCGTGATGACCGCCGGCAATAAGGAGCTGACTCAGCGTTTCCAGTTGGCGTTGATTAATTGCAAGCGGCGGCATAGGATCACCTCGAACTGTGGCAACAGGCGAAAAGCCAAACGTGTTAATAAGGGTTATTATAGCGTGTTGTTTGTACTGTACCGGATCGAGAAGATGACTGTCAATGGAAGAATGGTTATGGAACGGTTCAAAGTTTGTCATCGCAGTGAGCTGCTCCCCGGTCAGATGCGTTACGTTGAGATCGATGGCTTACCAATTGGGTTAGCGAATGTCGCCGGGACGATTTACGCTTTTAGCGACAGTTGCCGACACGAGGGTGGGCCACTGTCGGCAGGTGTGTTGATCGGTCATACGGTCACGTGTCCATGGCACGGTTGGACATACGACGTGCGTACCGGTAAGAGTCTTGTGCCGCCGGTTGGATTGCGGATCGCCACATATCCGGTTGAAGTGATCGATGATGATGTGTTTGTCATTATTGATTGGTCGTCAACGTAAATTCAGATATGCGATCATCATACTGATATTGTAATCGATTTGTAATAATGATCAAATACTACAATTTATCGTATTACTATTGATAATTTTACTGAAAAGAACACAAAGATACCTATACATATATGTACTAAACGGCAGCTATATTGTTTGGTATACAATGGTTCTATTGATTTAGATTGCCGGAACGCCGCTCCGAGATGTTGCAGCACAGTACACCAGAAAGCCGCAACCGGCACCGTACCGCTATCGTCATATACCCAGGTCAGAGTTGATAGAATATGAGGAGGTACTATGACCACGCAAACGCAACGGCTCTTACGTGTGCGGACCGAGCGTATGGTGGCCGGAGTAGCCGGTGGGTTAGCGCGTTATTTTGGGATTGATCCGATTATTGTGCGGTTGATCTTTGTCGGGTTGGGGTTGGTGAACGGAATTGGCGTGATCATCTACCTGGTGTTGTGGTTACTGATGCCGAACGAAGATGCGGCCCCAACCGACAACAATCTCGACGTAGCCATTGGTGAAATGCGGGCTATTGTTGAGCGGTTGTTAACCGAAATCCGTGACGTGTTTCACCGCCTATAAGCTCTATCGTAACGCTGCTCGAGTGGCGGCGTTACGAATCAAGCCCGCGGACGGCTACCGGTCCAAACCCCAGATAATCACATGCCGTCAATTGATAGTACACCCCATCGACTCGGCCTTGCACCGCGTTATCCCAATCGTACCGCCGGTGCAAATGACCGTAAATGCATGTCGTCGCATCGCTGGCAGCGATCATACGGGCGAACTCGGTCGGCTGGCGATTCACAAACGGTGGGAAGTGGATCATCACGATCAGCGGCTTGCCGATGGCAAGATGGCGTCCGGCGGTGAGGGCGCGAGCTAATAGCCCCAGTTCACGCTGATAGATCGGTTGATCCTTCTCACTGAAGCCGGGAGTTTCGGGGGTAATCCAACCGCGCGTACCACAGACCACGGCCTCGCCGATATCGAGAGCATCGGCGCCGATCAGGCGCAGGCTCGGCGGTAGATGGCGGCGGATCGAGTTGACACTGCGTGGGCACCAGTAGTCGTGATTCCCGCGGATCAATACCTTTGTGCCGGGCAAGGCGTCGATCCACTGTAAATCGATCAGTGCATCCGGTAATTTCATTGCCCACGAGATGTCACCGGCAATCAGAATCCAGTCGTCGGCGGCGACCCGATTGCGCCACGCTTGGGCGATCCGTTCGGGATGATCTTTCCAACCGGGACCGAAAATGTCCATCGGCTTAGGACGGGCAAACGAAAGATGGAGGTCAGAGATTGTCCAGATCATAGCGCCTGATGATAACAGGCTTGGCGGTGCAATGCAACTGCCGATATACTGAACGGTTCACTTCAACCCGACGGAGGCGTGAGCGGGCGATGGGTCAGTTTGCCAGAACCGAGATTAAACGTGACTTGCTCGGAACTTTGAACAACATTTGCCGCAATAACGTTGCCGTTTGGCGTGGCCAGCGTATATTCAACCGTACAGCCACCGACAAAGATCAGGAAGCCTGAGTTGAAAAAGTTTTTCTTCGCGATCAGATCACAACCCGATTGTGTCACTCGTGCGGCAAGTTGGTGAAAGCGTGGCTGACCGTTTTGGGTACTGTTCAAGAGGCGTTCGGCAAGGAGAACGCGGAAGAGAAGTGATTCGGTTGAGGTGTCTGCCGGTGGTGTAGTGACCGATTGCGAAGTGATCAGGAGATTGAAGAGCTGCTTCAGAATATGAGCATCGTTCTCTTTGGAATCATCGGGTGTTGATTTGTTTAGTAGTTCTAACAAAATTTCGCGCAGTGTATGTTCAATAGGAAACTGCTGGGTATCTGCCTCAAGCGGTGGGAAGGTATAGACACGCTGCTGCTGAGCGAGGAGGCTGTGGGCGAGCGCGGCATAGAGGGTCGCTTGGTCGATGGTAGTGTTGGTCGGGTAGAGTGTGTAATCGCTGCGCAAAAGAGCGACAAGTTTGGCCGTGTTCTCGGCAACGGCAGCGAGCGCCTGAATACTATTGCTAATACTGTCAAGCATCGCTGGAACCGGACTCATCATTGCCGCGAGCGAATTAGTCCCTAGAACCGGCACGTCTGGTTGGCGGGTTACCGGTTCTCTCGATCTGGGTTGTCTTGAAACGAATTGTCGCACCGTTTCGATCAACAATCGGTCATGTTCATCGATAAGGTGATGAACCAAGACAATTTCAAAACTTTTCTGACCGATACATGTGGCAATGTCGGAGGCTACCGTTTGAACACAGCGTTGTAAAGCTCGTAACACGGCAAGCTGGGCAATATGACTCAGATGGCTTTTTTGGTCTTCCACTAGGTTGATTGTCCTAGCAGTGGTCTTTGGATCAAGTATATTCTGATCGCTCATAACTGTCTCCTGTAACAATGAATATATTGTAGCACGGACAAGTAGAAATCTGCATTCGTGTAATCGGTGCATCCCATCGGTGCATCATTTTGCTGTGAGCTATAGCTCAGCATAATTGGCGGTATAATAGCCGTCGGCATTAGGCCAACCGGGTAAGGTGTATTATGGCCGTTAGCGATCGTTCAGTTATTGAGAAGCTGCACGTAACCGGAGACCGATACGTAGTCTGGGCGACGGTGCGCGCGCTGGTGTTGATTCTGACGCTCACCCTGTTGGCCGGGGCGATGGCCTATCAAGCGCCACCACAAGGCCGCGTGGCAATCGGTTGGCTCGGTGATCGGCTCTTTTTCGGCGTGAGTCCGGGGTTGGGAGCAGCTCCGGTGCAGCGCGGTGAGTTGTTCGCCGATGAGCTAACCCCCGATTCGCCAACCGGACGGTCACGTTGGACACGCGAACGAGCGGTGTTGGTGTTGCCGAATGTTGGCGCCGGTTCACCGCTGCAAGTCACACTGACCGCACAGGGTTGGCCGGCGGAGATCGGTTGGCAACCGACGGTGACGGTCTGGATCGATGAGACGCCGGTCGGTGAGTTTACGCCGTCGGTACGTTGGGAGACGTACACGTTCACCGTGCCGGGCATTGCGCACCGCGCCGGTGATCTGACGATTACATTGCAAACCTCGGCGACGTTGGCCGATAGTCGTGATCCACGTCAGAAGGGGGTACGGCTGGCCGAGGTGCGGATTGAGCCGGCGAGCGAGCCGGCGCTATTCTTGCCGCCTGCATGGCCGGCAGTCGCCTTGCTCGGTTGGAATGCTGTGCTGCTCTACATCCTGTTAGCGCGGTTGCGGCTGAGTCCGCCGCTGGTCTATGGTGGTGCCGCGCTGGGTATCGGTGCGGCAGCAATCGGTTTGGCGTTGGCACGCATCTGGATGGCAGCGATCTTGCAGGTGGCGATGACCGGTTTGTTCGTATTGCTGGTGATTGCCTATCGTCAACCGTTAGTGTCCTTAATCCAGATGTTGGTACGGCGCTATAACCAGGGTCAGGCGCTTGGGTATGGGCTGGTCGGTGTTGCCTTGCTCTGTTTTGGCTATGTGCTCCTGCACGCCATCAATTGGTCAGCAGTGATCGGCGTGCGGTTATTCTGGCAGACCTTTCCTGATTCGCTCCTACTGGCGCTCTTGGGGACAGCATTGGTGGCGTTAGGGTTAACCTATGGCCGGGCCGGGTTGCCGCGTCTGAGCGATGCAATTGTCGATTGGTTTGCGGCCCGACGAGGTGCGTGGGTGGTGTTGGTAGGCTTTACCCTGCTCTGGTTGGGCTTTGAGGTAGTGGTCGCCGCTACGTTGCCCTACGTCGGACACGCCGATTACAGCGATAATGCCATCGTGGCCCGTAATTTAGTGCGTGGGCGGGGGTGGGTGGTCGATTACGTCAGCCAATTCTACACCGTGTACGAAGGTTTGACGCGCCCGCAAGAGACGTGGCCGTTGTTGCAGCCGGTCTGGATCGTGCCCTTCTTTGCGCTGTTCGGTCCAACGGCATGGGCGGCGAAGATTCCCAATTTTATCTTCGATCTCATCCTGGTGGGGCTGATGTACGCGGTTGGGAGCTGGCTCTGGGATCGGCGGGTCGGGGTAACGGCGGTCATTCTCGTGCTGACCAACTATCTCTTTTTTCGCCTGTCGATCTACGTGACCAACGATTTAGGCTTTGTCGTATTCAATATGGCAGCGCTGGCCGCTCTGTTGCGTAGCCATACCGATCAGGGGCGTCGGTGGCGTTGGTTGCTCATTTCAGCCGTTTCCACCGGGCTAATGATGTTGCAAAAACCGAGTGGTGCTATGTTTGCGCTGGGTATGGGTCTGTGGCAACTATCGTTGCTCACCCACGAGCTACGAACTCTCCCAACTTGGCCGCAACGCTGGCAACAGCTTCGCACACGGTTGACCCCGGTGGTGGTCTGGTCAGCGCTGGCGCTCCTTGTCCTCTCGCCCTATTTGGTGCGGAACATGATCCTGTTCGGCAAACCGGTCTACAGCACCGAAAGCCACGATGCGTGGGTGCTGGATTACCGTGGTGTGAGTGGCGATGCGTGGTCGGAAATTTACCGCGTCTTTGCCCCGGCATGGGGAGGACCGGGAGTGCCTGACCGCAGTTGGATCTTGCGCTGGGGGTTCGATGCCACGCTGACCAAGTTTATGACGCAGGTGCGCGAGTTACGGGCGTATCTGATGCCGGCGTGGCCGGGGTTGCCGGAACCGTTGGCGGTACTGTTTAGTCATGACGCGCGCAAAAATATTCTCACCCCGCTAGGTGCGTGGTTAGCGCTGGCCGGTGTGTTTGCTGCGGTGGTCTTCCGACGGCAATGGTTGAGCCTCATGCTCTTTGCCTACACACCGTACATTGCCTTCATGCTCACCTACTGGCGTACCAACGAGGAACGGTACTGGGTGATGATCATTCCGTGGCTGGCACTTTTGGCGGCGTGGATGATCTGGGCCGGTTACGACCGGTTGGCGGCAATCGGCGATCGGCGTTGGGCACCGCTGGGGCTGGTGTTGGCGTTGGTAGCGATTGGAACCATTGTGGCCGGATCGCAGGCCGATATTGACGACAAAATACGGAACGAACCGCGTATTTGGCAGCAAGACCTCGCTGCCTACGAATGGGTGCAGGCCAATACGCCGCCTGATGCGGTGATTATGACCCGCTTGCCGTGGCAGGTTAATTGGCATACCGAGCGGCCGGCAGTCATGATTCCGAATACCGATGATCGGGCTTTGTTGCTCCAGATTGCTCGTCATTACGGTGCGCGCTATTTGGTACTCGAAAATCAGATGCGGGTAAAGGGTGATGCCGGACGCTTGCTGGCACCGTTGATGGATCATAGCAACCAGCCTGGCATGGTGATTGATGGGTTTGAATTGCTCTATGCTAGCCCGACGCCCGATTTTCGCGCCTTTATCTATCGCATTCCCGATTCATAAACAGATTGTCGTATGCGTATCCTCATGTTGGCTTCTTCATTACCGAAATACCCGCGCGAGACTACCGCTCCGTTTATCGAAGAGATTGCAGCCGGTATCGTGGCTCGTGGTCATCAGGTGACGCTGATTGCGCCGTGGCATCCCGATCTGCGGCGCAATGCGCGTGAGCGGGGGATTGAGCTACGCTTTTTTCGTTATGCTCCGCATCCAGCATTGAATATCTGGGGGTATGCGCAATCGTTGCAGAGCGATACGCAGGTGCGTGAACGGGCATGGTTGGCCGCACCCTTTGCCTTGACGGCGTCGTGGTGGGCGTTGCGACGGGAATTGCGGCGAGCACAGGCTGTTGGTCAGCCGTTTGATCTGGTACAAGCGCATTGGGTGTTGCCCAACGGTCCACCGGCAGCCTTGGCAGCGCTGTCAGCCCAATTGCCGCTGGTGGTGAGCTTACACGGCAGCGACATCTATCTGGCCGAGACGCAGCCGGTGATGGGGAAGTTTGCCGGCTTGGTGTTCCGACAGGCGGCAGTGGTAACGGCGTGTAGCGCCGATCTGAGTATGCGCGGGGTACGTTTGGGGGCCAATCCCGCGCGCACGTTTGTCATTCCGTATGGTGTTGACCCCATACAGTTTCGGCCCGATCCAGCGGCCGCACAGCGTTTTCGGGATGTGTGGCACATTCCTGCCGATGCGCCGCTCGTGTTGGGTTTGGGCCGGTTGGTGGCGAAAAAGGGGTTTAGCGTTCTACTCGATGCGTGGCCGGCAGTGTTACGTATGCATCCAACAGCGCGGTTAGTGATTGCCGGTTACGGCGATCTGCGTCCGGCGCTCGAAGCACAAGCCGCTCGCTTGGGTATTGCACCGATGGTTATCTTTACCGGCCAGCTCGATCGGGCATGGGCAGCGATGGCGATGGCAGCGGCCGATGTGTTTGCGCTCCCGATTATCCGTGATGGGGTGGATGGGCTGCCCAACGTCTTGCTGGAAGCGATGGGTGCAGCGCGACCGATTGTGGCTGCGCGGGTGGCCGGTGTACCTGATGTGATCAGCGATGGGGTACATGGCTTGATCGTTCCTGAACGTGATCCGGCAGCGCTCGCCGCTGCGATTGGCCGATTGATCGCCGATCGGGCGCTGGCCGAGCGGTTAGGTGCCGCAGCACGCCAGCGGATTATCGAAGAATTGACGTGGGCGAATACCGCGGCTCGCTACGAAGCAGCCTTTGTGGCGGCAGTACGCGGTAGGAGTTGGGCATGACGATAGTACAGTTGGAGATCGATTGTCTCGCCTATCGATGCACATACGCCGACTATGCGTTGCTCCACCATCAGCAGGAGGTTGGGTAATGAGATGGAGCTGGTCGGTGTTCTTTATCCTCAGTGGTTTGGCTGCGCTAGTTCTCCGCCTCTACCGGCTTGATGCTCAGAGCCTCTGGCTTGATGAGGGCAACAGTTGGGCTATGGCGATGCAGCCGTGGTCGGTACTGTTGCTTGATTTGGTGCGACCCAATGCGGCCTATCCGCTCTACCACCTCTTACTCAAGGCGTGGATGGTTGTAGCCGGGACAAGCGAATGGGCATTACGGCTGCCCTCGGCGCTGGCCGGTGCGCTCAGTGTGCCGCTGCTGGCGTTGGCAGCACGGGCAGCGGTGCCCACCGACCGGCGGCGCGCTATTGTCACTGTGGCGGCAATGCTGATCAGTATGTGGTCGCCTTTTGCCCTATGGTACGCACAAGAGGCAAAGGTCTATGCGCTCGTTTTGTTGGTCAGCGCGGCAATGCTCTGGTTGACATTGCGTGCGGTGCAGCACGATCGGACCGCAGATTGGGGATGGCTGTTCGGATTGGCGATTGTTGCCTTCTTTATCCACCGTTTAACGGCACTATTGACCTTGAGTGCGGCACTGATATGGCTGTTCAGCCGTCCACGCCGTTACGCATGGCTTATCGCGGCCGGTCTTCTGCTCATTGGGGTGGGGATGATTGCGGCAATGGTAGCCGGGATCGGTAGTGACCGTGCTACCAGCGGTGCGTCAATTGCGGCCGATCCGCTACGAGCGTTGTGGCTGACCTTTACCCGCTTTAGCCTCGACCGTTGGCCGGGCGATGTGCCGTGGGTGTGGTTCGTTCCGTGGCTGGTGCTGATGGTCTTGGGCTTGATTGTAGTATGTACTATCTCGCATCGGACGGCACTAGTCTTGGGGATAATGGGTGGGGTACCGTTGTTGCTCTTCGCACTTCAGTTGGTACTCACCCGTCTCTACGAAGCGCGCTATCTGATGATCATCTTTCCGGTGTGGGTGGTGGTGTTGGCGCTAGGGTTGGCGCCACAGCGTGACGGTGGGTCGGGTTGGCGGTTAGCGACGGTGATCGGGTCATTGACTCTCGGCGGAGTGCTGATCACCGGTGGTTGGTCGCTCTTTCAGCCGCGGTTCGGTCTCTTCTCAGGCGACCCGGTCAAAGAACAGTACCGTGAAGCCATCACCGAATTGGCCCGTCGGCTCCATCCCGATGATGCAGTCGTCGTCCATCCCGGCTATCTACGACCGTTGTACGACTACTACATGGCGCGCTTGAGTGCCGATCCTGCCCCGTCGCCCCTAACCTTCGCCAATTTCTGGATGGGCGAAACCAGCTATAGTCAGCGTGATTGGGATGCCGAGCGACGGGTCGCGTTAGCCGGCTATACCCGCAGCTTTTTGGTGATTGCGCCAGACCATGCTCGTACTGTTGATCCGCCATTGCCCGGCGATGAGTACGGACTCGTCGGCAATTTCTGGGCTTTTAGCCGTGAGCAGCGGACATGGCCGTGCGGGATTTGGCGTTTTCAAGGCGTCCACCTCTTTTGCCAGGAAGCACCGGAAGCCTATATCACCGGTGCGGTGATTGAGCCGGCCACGCCCGTGACGGCGACATTTGGCGATGATCTGATCCTGTTGGGGTATACGCTGAAGGCCACCACACTGGCCGGGCCGGGGGTATACCGTGCCGGCGGCAACATCCCGTTGAGTCTGTTCTGGGATGTCCGCCGGCCGTTGGCGGAAGACTACAGTCTGTTCATTCATCTCTGCCGCGATTGCGAACAGCCACCGGTAGCGGGTGATGATGGGCAACCGTTAGCCGGCTACCTACCGACGAGCACATGGTTGCCGGGCAAGCCGGCTCGTGACGACCGTGCCGTTCATGTGCCGCACGATCTACCGCCGGGCGAGTATCAGCTTCTGATCGGCTGGTACCGACCGACCGATCCATCACCGGAAGGACGTTTGTCGGTGCGCGGTGATGGTGCGCTTGGGGTGGGTCGGCTTTGGTTGGCAACGATTGAGATTATCGGCGATGATGAGGGGGGACGGGGTGATACCGACGCGCTTTCCGAACTTCCCTATCGCAGCTCGGAGTTTCATCTCGGTACAAGATAGTTGCAGACGTGTGGCATCATCAACGTGCGTATCTTTCACGATAATCGCTATACTCGACACTGGCCGTTGCTGGTGGCAATCCTGATTGGTATTGCCCTCCGGGTAGCACTGTGGGGCAATCTGCCACGGCTCGGTTTGATCTCCGACGAAGCTGAGTATCTGGCTGCTGCCGATTGGCTGGCCCACGGACGTGGTTTTGCGTGGCATAGCGGCTATCTCTGGACGCGGGCACCGCTCTATCCACTGTTTTTAGCAGCACATATCGTACTGTTCGGTCGGAACCTTGCGCCGATCTTTGTCAGTCAAACCTTGCTAAGCCTCCTGAACGTGGGGTTGGTCTATGTCCTCTCCCGGAAGCTCGGCGCTACACCGCTCGTGGCCGGTGGTGCCGCGTTCTTCAGCGCAATCGCGTTACCGCTGGTGATGTACCCGCAGTTTTTATTGAGTGAGACGCTGTTTATCAGTTTGTTGCTGATAGCGTTCTCCTTCTTAGCCGATCCACAGCGTCGACAGCGTGTGCTCATTGGTGGACTATTGCTGGGCTTGGCGACCCTAACGCGCGGCCTCCTACTCGGCTTTTTGCCACTGGCTGCGCTCTGGATCGGCTGGCGTGCCGGCGGCAACTGGCGTGAACGATTCATAGGAGCGCTACTGCCACTGCTAGCAGCAAGTATCCTCATTGGGCCGTGGGCACTCTACGCCTCGCGCACGTATGGCGGCTTGATCGTGATCGATACTACCGGTGCGTACAATCTGGCACTGGGTGGACGTACCGCTTACGACGGTGGTCGGAGCGATGCGCCCACGCGCAACTTTACCTTGGCCCTGCTCGATCCGTCACTCGATGACGCAACGCGCGCCACGCTGAGCGCCGGTTCGTGTCTCGCCCAAACCGGCGATCCACGCCTCAGCGCCGCATTGGCGAGACCGGTCACCGCGATCACGCAAGCCGAACGGCAACAACTGCTCAGTGCCGAAGGGTGGTGTCTGATCCGGGCAAAGCCGGCAGCATTTGTTAGAAAGACCCTGATCGAATTAGTTGATCTGTTTCAAATCAACTTTAGTGGCGATGAACGCCTCGCCGAAGGCTTTGCGTTAGGGCGGTTACCACGCTGGTATACGCTAGCGATGCTGTTGCTCGATGACACGCTCTACATCATCACTCTGCCACTGGCAGTGTTGGGATGGGCGGTGGTACGCCGGACCAATACCGGCGGGCCATTACTGGGCTTAATCGGGCTGTGGCTACTCTATAATCTGGCTGCTGCCCCGCTGTTATTTGCAATCAACCGCTTTCGCACCCCCTTGCTCCCATTCCTCTTTATCTTGGCCGCATTCGCGTGGGCGGCGCTCCCGCAGTGGCGACAATGGTTAAAAAGCCGGCAAACGCAATTGTACGCGGTGTTAGCGCTTGTCTTGTGGTTGGTTGCCGCTACGCCGTATGCCTACCTTGAACCTCGGTTACCGGACGCACCCTCACGCTGGGCGTCGTATTTTGGCCCATACCCATCGGCGATAGCAGCGGCGCAGATCGCGTGGCAACGCCGTCCACAGTATGAAGCAGTATCCCGCTTGGAGGCAGCGGTTGCTCACAATGATCTAACGGCGTGGACGCAAGCGCTGACCGATCCGGCGGTGCCGGCGTATGCACGAGCCGTAGCCGAGCCGTTGTTGGCGGCTCGCCTTGGGCAGCCTGAGCGGGGATTGGAACTCTTAGATCGGCGTCAGCCACTCTACCCATGGCAAGCTGCGATTATACGCGGCGAGTTATTGCGCCAGATGGGTGATTTGGCCGGCGCACGGCAGTGGCTCGGCCTGACTTTGGTCGATGACTGGAACCCGACGGCGTGGGCGTGGCGCTGGTTGCATCCACCCCGCTTGCCCGGCGACCGGATCGATCTGGCCGATGATAACGATCTTGGCTACATCGATGGTTTCTTTCTAGGTGAATACGATCCGGTGCTCGGTGCAACGGTGCGGTGGGCGAGCGAGACGAGCCGATTACGCTTTCCGGCAGCGGCTACCGGTCAGCCCCGCCAACTTTGCTTACGCGCAGCGGCGAACTGGCCACTCGATCTGCCGTTACCAACCGTGCAGGTGATGATCGGTGAGATGACAGTGGGTACGTTCATACCCAATCGTTCCTTGTACGAGTATTGTCTGCCGCTACCGGCGTTGCCGGCCGGTGACGAGTACGTAATCACGCTACTCAGCCCCGGCTTTGTGCCCGATGCGCTCGATCTGGTGCGCCGGCAAGGGCCGCAAGTGGGTCAGGTGCGGATTCTAGCTTTTCAGCTTGATTGGGCCGAGGTGCGGTGAGGTGCGGTGAGGGTACATTTGCAGGCCGCGATAGATTGCTCTTGGCTGTGGACGAGCAGATAGATTGCCCGTCATCATTGCCGGCGACTATAGGCAACGTCTTCGGATGAGTCACAGCCGATTATCAAGAGAAATGGTAATCCTTGCATGGACATCGACCGACAACCTGATCGTCGCTGGTGGGTAGCGGTAGCCTCACTCACAGCGCTGGCGCTGGTGATACGCCTGTTCGTTTGGCGCTGGCGCGAATTCTACCCATTGGGCGGCGATGAAGCTGAATACCTGGCGCAGGCCATCACCTTGTTGCAAGAGCGGCGCTACGTCGAGTTGCGTCTGATGCGGCCACCACTCTACCCGCTCTTCCTCGCCGCAACGATTGTGGTCGTCGACTCGTTGGTGCAAAACTTGCGGTTAGTACAGGCGCTGATCAGTACATTGACTGTGCCCCTGATCGCGCTGCTAGCGCGGACGCTCGCTCAGCGTAGTGCGCCGCAGATGCCACCCGCGTTTGCCCGCCGGGCCGGGCTGCTGGCCGGATTGCTGGCCGCCTTCAACTATACGCTGGCGGCCAACGCCACCGAATTATTGACCGAGACCCTCTTTTTGGCCGGCTTGAGTCTCCTATTCTGGCTAGTGCTCCGGCCAGCTCTGTCTTACCGTTTGGCGCTGATCGCCGGTCTGATCCTCGGTGCGCTCTGCCTGCTTCGCTCGGTAGCGTTGCCGCTGTTGCCACTAACAATGGGCTGGTGGTTGGTCAACGCCATACGTGCCGAGCACGTGCGCCGTGGATTTGGTCAAGCAGCACTGCTTTTGCTCGGATGTGCGCTGATGATCGGGCCTTGGACGGTACGCAACACGCTGACGTATGGCGGCGTGATCCTCATCGATACCACCGGAGCAGAAAATCTGTGGCTCGATAACGACCCTGCTGGGCGTGAAGCGGTAAAAGCACAGCTCTACGCACTCGGCGAAGACCGACTACTGCGGCAGCGTCTTGCCACCGAGCGCGGGATCGCGGTCATTACCGCCGATCCAGGCCGGTTCATCGCCAAAATGAGCCGCGAGCTGCGCCTCTTCTTTGCACTCGAACAGGTTGACGACATGCGGGCGCGTCCGGCAATTTGGGTATCGCCCGGAGAGATGGTGGCGCGGTTGGTGTTGGGGGATGGAATATGGGTACTCATGCTACTGACCGGCAGCTACGGGTTGGTGCGATGCTGGCAACCTACTTCGGCCACTCCAGAGGGTTTCTGGCGCTCACTGTGGCGCATCTTCGCCGATCCGCGTTGGCTGCTGGGCACGTGGGCAGCATATGTCCTGCTCACCACCTTAATCTTTCATGTCGAACTGCGTTATCGCTTACCGCTCTATCCGGTATTGCTGGCTTACAGTGGGATGGTCGGGGCGGCGCAATGGCCGATACCGTCGCGCATGTTGCCCCGATCACAGCCGGTAGCCTTGCTGATGCCCATACTGGCGCTGGCAATCACCCTCTGGCATGCCCCCTACCCCTGGCTCGGATGGCAGTTAGCCGCCAAGCATTGGTTACTCCGACAGGCGGAACAAGCGTTAGAACGGGGTGACTCGCGGACTGCGATTGCTGCGGCGCAACAGGCACTCTATCGCGATCAGCAGTCGGTCTTGGCGAGAGTAGCCCTCGCGCGGGCCGCTCTGCTTGACGGCGACCAACCAACCGCTTTACGCTGGCTCGATGAGGCAATCGCGGTGTTACCATCCCATCCCTATCCACACTTACTCCGCGGCGATCTCTTGCGGCAACAAGGTGATCTGATCACGGCTCGTGCTGAGTTAACTGCCTTTGCCACCACTTCACGCGAGGATTTGGCGACATGGCTCTGGGAACGGAGTGTCACGCCGCCACCGACAGTCTTGAATCTTGGTGACGGGCTTGATCTCGGTTTCATCCGCGGTATGCACCAACCCGCTGCCAATGAACACGGTTGGCGCTGGACAGGCGGGTGGGCACAGGTTCGGTTGACAGTACCGACCGGCGCGGAGACCATCGCCCTGACGGTGCGCAGTGGCCGACCTGACGGCAAGCCGGTGCGGATGTGGATCACCTTCACCAACGGCGCACAATATCCGTTTGTGGTAGGAGCGGATTGGCAGACGGTCACCATACCGCTCGTTTCGCGCGATCAACCTCGCACGGTCGTGGTATCGATCACATCACCAACCTTCTGGCCGCGCACCTACGATCCGGCAAGTCCTGATGGTCGTCGGCTAGGCGTGCAGGTGCGGCAGGTTGTAGTGCGTTAGACCGCGATAAGGGACGTTCGATTATACAACCTTCTCAGTTACCCTATGAAACGTGACACTCGGTGGATTATCGGGATTCTGGTACTGGCGGCGCTGATTCGCATCGCGCTCTGGTTGCAACCACTTCACTTGCCGGCTAACGATGAGGTCGAGTATCTCACCGTGGCTCGTGATCTGTTAAGCGGGAAGGGATGGAGCTTCTACGAACGTTACCACTGGTTACGGGCACCGCTCTACCCGCTCTGGCTAGCCGGATCGCTCTGGCTGGCCGGTGGTGACGTATGGTTAGCCGCACTTCCCAACATTGCGCTAAGTGTGCTCAACGTCTACCTCGTCTACCGTCTCTCCCAGGCAATTGGTGATACCCTCAACCCAGTCGTTCATCGTCTGGCCGCTTTCATTACCGCGATCCTGCTCACGAATGCCACCTTTGCCGCGCTATACATGAGCGAAACCCTCTTCACCACTCTCTTCAGCGCAGCGCTGTGGCTCCTCTTAGCGTGGCGACAGCGTGGCGCACGGTGGCCCGACTGGCGCATCTTCGTCGCCGGTGGGCTGTGGGGTTTAGCCCTCCTGACCCGCTCAATGCCGCTCTACTTCTCACTCGTCGTCGTTGGATGGATTGGGGTAGTCGCTGCCGGGCATTGGCATACCCTATTGCGTCGCCCGGCCACCATCCTGATCGGGGTCATCTTTGCCATCACCGCCCTTACCGTGGTTGCGCCGTGGACAATCCGCAACTGCCTCAGTTACCGTAGTTGCATTCTGATCGAGACCGGTCTCTCGTACAACCTGTGGGCATTCAACGAGCCACGTGAGGATATGGCAACCATCTTTCGGGTCCTCGAACAGATTCCCGACCCATCAGAGCGGGCAGCTTATGCGACTGCGCATGGGCTTGAGCGGTTACGCGAAGACCCGGCGATTATGCTGCGTAAGCTGTGGCCGAATTGGCTGGCGATTTGGCGTGTCAAAGCTATTCAAGACCGCTTTCTGCTCACAGACTACCGCGCCGATCCACCACCATTGCTCTTCCTCACTGCCCTGATGTTCGATGATCTGCTCTACGGATGTATCGCAGTGGGGGGAGTTGCGGCGATGGTCTATGCGGCAATCCGTAAACGAGCACCGGCCATCTTGTTCGTGCTTTGGCTTAGCTATTTCATTGCGGTATCGTTGGTCACCCACGGCGAAGGAAGGTACCGCCACTTCATCTTTTGCGCGCTCATTCCCTACGCGGCACGGGCGTGGCTGGTACTGCCCAACCTGCGCCGCTTGTCCCGGCCTGCATTGGCTGGAAGCTTGGTCGTTGTCGCTATCGTTAGTCTGTCGATCCTCATCGCTTATCACTGGGAATACGCTTGGCACGGTGCCGGGCGCAGCGTATGGCGTCTCCAAGGCGATCTCGCCCGTGCCACCGGTGATCTGTCACGGGCGATTGCGGCGTACCGGCAAGCATTAGCAGTGCAACCAACCCCCGACGGCTATCTAGCTCTTGGGCATGTCTTACGTGCGCAGGGTGACAGTGATGGCGCTATCGCTGCCTATCGAGCCGCCGTGCGCAGCAACATCCTCTATCCGTTGCCCTACGTCCATCTCGGCGACATCTTGCGTGAACGGGGTGATGAGAGTGCAGCACGGCAAAGCTACCGTCCGCAATACGTCAGTGAACAAACCTTACTCGATCTCGCATGGCGCGAGACTAGCCCGGTGGCGCAACCGGTGATTGATGTCGGCGGCGGGCTGGACTTCGGCTACCTGCATGGCTTCTATCCAGCCGAATCGTTAGCCGGTTCATCAGCACGCTGGACGGGAGCGGTCGCGCGCATCCGGCTCCCGGCGACTGTGCGGATGGTGCGGCTACGGGTGGCGGCCCTACGCCCCGATGCGCCGGTGAAGGGTCACATCTGTGTCGAAGGCAACTGTCAGGTGTTTCGGCTCGGTATTGAATGGCGCTGGCTGATCGTCTCCTTGCCGCCAGTGACAATGGGCGAAGGGTTGCGCGAAATTGAGCTACGAGTAGTGCCTTGGTCGGCCCCTGATGGGCGTGCGTTGGGAATGGTGGTGGATGTGGTGGAGACACGGTAACGCAAAGGACGGTAACGCAAAGACGCAGAGGGCGCAAAGACGCAGAGGGCGCAAAGACGCAGAGGGCGCAAAGACGCAGAGGGCGCAAAGACGCAATTGCACGGCGGTGCGACCCCGAACGCATATTCCTTGATCGGTCAAGCCGGCTCATACCGATGAGTACAAACGAGCTAGATGTCAAGGCGGTGATATGTTCTGATCAGGCTGCCGTCGGATGATGTGCCGTCGCTATTTAGCCGGCAGTCATGATCAGACGGTTGAACTCAGCGTTCAAAAAGATTGTACGGTTGGTCTGATCGCTTAACCGGTTGGCCCGTTCACGCACCACGTTGCGTGCTAGCTCGAGAACAGCCTCAGCCCGCGGGTCGTGATTAGCCACGAGCGCCTGATACGCCGTCCAATAGATCCGGAGTGTCTCTTCAGCACCGTAGAGATGGCCGCCGGCCAGCAGGTGTTCGACAATCGGTGTAGCGCGGCGTAATGCCTCTGCGGCATCGTTGCGGGTTAGCGCGACACGGGTCAGACCCGCCTGCGATTCGAGCACGAGTACAGGGTAGTTGATCTGTTGGCGAATCGTTTTGGCTTGATGGTAGGCCTGCTCAGCCTCATCGAGACGGCCCAGCGCAAGTAAGGCATGGCCTTGAAAATCGTACCCGTAAGCTCGCAGATCGGGAAGATGTACGGCTTGTTCGGTGGCGCTGCGTGCGTAGGCAAGAGCTAGCTCATGGCGATGGTTGTGGTGCGCGTGCAAGCTTAAATTGGCCAGTATCACCGTGTGATGTTTGGTATTACCCACTTTGTCGCAAAGCGCCATTGCAATCTGCGTGTGGGTGAGTGCTTGTTCGTAGTGTCCCATCTGGTCGTAAGAAATACCGAGATTGATGTGCGCTACTAATTCAGCATCAAGATTACCGCATTCACGTGCCAGCACCAATTCTTGCCAATAGTAGCGTTGAGCTTGTTCATAATCGCCACGTGCATCAGCGTTTTGCGCCAGTAAATCAAGCACATTGGTTTGATGATACGTCAAACGAAGCTGCTGATAGATGGTCAGTGCCTGTTGTAGATAGTGCTCGGAGTCGGCAAAATTGCCTATCGTACTGAAGACCGCGCTGAGGGACTCGTAGCAATGAGCGATCATGACGTACTGATGAGCTTGTTCGGCCAGTTCCCGCGCCTGCTGGGCATACGCGATGGCCATCTCGTTCCGGCCAGCGTGAAGTTCAAGCCAACTCATCAGCCGCCAGTATGCGCTTTCCATCACGTACAGTTCGTTCAGCGGCATAGTAATCTGCTGATCGAGCACTTTACGGAGGCGGTCGAGTGTGGCACGACCGCTGGCGTTATATCTTCCGGTGCTCTGGAGCGTGCCAAGCCGTAAGAGTGCGTTCGCCAGGAGTTGTCGGTCGGCCAATTGCTCGGCCAGGGTAACTGCTTCCTGAAGCATCGCCTCGCTAGCCTGTCCACTGGTGCGTAAGCGTTGCAAAGTCGCTTGACCGATCAGCAATCTCACTCGTAGCCACTTGGTTTCCGGTTGGTCAGGCTGACTGACATAAGCCAGACTCTGCTGAAATCGCTCAAGACCATCAAAGAACCGTCCACTGAGGTAAAACAGAGCTTCGTAGGCGGGCACGGCAGCGCTGACTCGATCCCACGCCCCATGGGTTAACGCCCAGTACCATGCGGCTTCAATGTCCTTCGAGCTGGCGAGGAGTCGCTCACGGATGACAAAGCTATCGGCGCCTTGCATAGCGTGATATGCACCGGCCAGCCAATCCAGAAACCATTCAGCGTGGCGATGGTGGGCTATATCTGCAATGGTGGGATCAAAATTGCTCAGCAGCCGTTCGCCGGCCCATTGGCGCACATGCTCGTGGAGCCACACCGTTCCATCATCGAGCCGACGGGCCAAGGCAAGATCGAATAGTTCGACTAATGCCTCCTCGCTACCGATAATCGCTTGTGCTGCTGCCAGCGGGCATGGCGCATGCACTACACTCAACATCGCCAGTGCCTGCCGACTGGTTGCCGTCAAGGTTTGCCATGTCGAAGCCAGGATTGCAGAGAGGCTGCGGTGACGCGCCGCTGCATCGGCGAGAGGGTTGTGCAGCATCTTGATGCGCTGCTGCATTGTTTGCCGCAATTCGGGCAAATTCATGGTGTGCAGCGCAGCCGCGGCTAGCTCAATTCCCAACGGCATCCCATCGAGATCGGCGCAGATATGTTCAATATCGGCTAGCGCCAACTGACCTTCGCCGGTGACGCCGCTGCGTTGGGCTAATGCGATAAACATCTGCGCACTCAGACTCGGTTCTGCCGTAGTAGTTTTGGTAGAAAGTGGCCCGAGCTTAAGTATCTGCTCGCGGCGTAGGTGCAGCGGCTGGCGGGATGTCACCAACACGACGCAGTCGGGTGCGGCAGTGAGCAGTTCGTTGATAAATAAATTGGCAGCGGCGACGTGCTCGAAACTGTCGCAGACCAGCAGATAGGCGCGTGATTGTAATGCAGCAATGATCTGCACCGGCAGCGGATAATGGTCATTGACTTCGATATGACAGGCAGTGGCGATAGCGCGGGCCAATGACGCGGTTGCATCGTTGTTGGTCATCTCCGCACCATCCTCTGGATGCAAAAAGATATATCGTGCGCCATCGCGAAATGCATACTGCATCAGATGGGCGGCCCGCAGTGCCAGTCGGGTTTTGCCGATCCCACCGGCCCCAATAATGGTGATCAGTTGGAGACCGGCTTGATTCAGCCAGTCGATCAGGGTGGCGACCTCCCGTTCTCGTCCGATGAGTGGCAATCGATTGATAGCATCGGCTTGGTGTTGTGACGGTAGAATCGGCTCAATAAAATGAGCGAGTTGGCCGGTACGAATGGATTCCGCGAGCTGTTTGGTCTCGTCCTCTGGTTCGATGCCGAATTCGTGTTGCAAAAGATTGTAGCAGTTCTGATACTGTGCTAGCGCCGCCGTGCGCTTCCCTTGACGGGCGAGGGCAACCATCAGTTGACGATGTGCCGCTTCACACCATGGTTCAAGCTGTAATTGCCGGCCAGCGTAGTCCTGCGCAGCCCTCCAATCACCTACACGTAGGGCATATTCGGCCAGATGTCCATCCACCTCGATGGCGGCTCGATGCATCGTTTCACTTTGATGGGTTATCCATGCGAGCAACGGTTCACTTTCAGGGGGCATTCCGGCCAGTAATGCACCTCGGTAGAGCATAGCAGCTCGGTGCAGATGCGCTTGACAGATTGGGCAGCCGGCGGCAGAGCGGTGAGGATGGTTGCGAACCGTTGTGACGGTCTGGAGAAACTCTAGTGCATCAATGTGCCAGTCGCTGGAGAGGTTGAGAGTGACGGTAGCAGGATCGGTAATCAGCGTGTTTAGGGTTGAACCTATGGCCTGCCGGATGCGGCTGAGCGTAACGCGCAACGCATTTTGCGCAGCGCTCTGCGGCTTGTCTGACCAGAGCAACGTAGCGAGGGTTTCACGGCGAACGGCTTGCTTTTGGTGAAAACACAGCCACGCAAAGAGAATTCGTGCACTGTCGGTTTGGAATGCCCCATTGAGTGAGACACCATTGCGCCGAACGTCGAAACCGCCAAGAAGTTGAACGTGCCATGTTGTCATGACGGTAACGGGATAGATCTTATCAACATAGCTTGATTATACAATCTATCGGTACGTATCGCCAATAGTTCCGCCTGTGTGGATGGGTCACCACCCGCCGGCCCCACCTTGGCGCTCTTTGCGTCTTTGCGTCTTTGCGTCTTTGCGTCTTTGCGTCTTTGCGTCTTTGCGTCTTTGCGTTACAGAAACACGACAAGCACCAACGGCGCCACGCTGGGGCCGGCCCCACCTTGGTGATCTTTGCGTCTTTGCGTTAGCATCCGACGCTGTTGGGTCTGTGCTACAATTACTCACGCAGGCTATTGGCTAACCAAGAACAACGGCTATGATCCAAACGTCCTCTACCTCCGGCGGTAACCTACTCGGACACATTGTCAGCTTTGGCTATCTGCTGCGTGAAATGGGCATCCCGGTCAGCCCCGGCCAGATCGTCGAGCTAATCGAAGCTATCGAGCACGTCGGTTTGCTCCATCGCGAAGATTTGCGGGCTACAATGCGCTGCATGCTGGTGCTGCGCCGCGAAGATTTGCCGCTATTCGACGCAGCCTTCGAGTTTTTTTGGAAAAAAGCGCTCGGCATCGATCTCGAACGAGAGATGATGCAGATGCTGCTCCCGCAGGTTAAGATTCCGCGTCGTCAGCTTCGTTTACCACGCCGCCAACCCGTCGCCGATGATGCCGATGCAGCGGAGGGTCAAGAACGGGAAGAGATCGAGATCCAACTTACCTTTAGTCGGGATGAGGCGTTGCGTACCAAAGACTTTGCGCAGTGTACGTGGGAAGAGGTACAAGCCTGCAAAGAGCTGATCCGGCGAATGGAATGGCGGATTCAACCGCGCCGTACCCGGCGTCGTCGCCCAGCCCGCGCTGGTCGCTTGCTTGACATGCGCCGTACCCTGCGTCAGAGCTGGCGCTTTGGCGGTGAGCCGCTGACATTATCGTGGCATGATATTCGTACTGAGCCGCGTCCACTGGTGTTGATCTGCGACATCTCGGGCAGTATGGAACGCTACTCGCGCATTCTACTTCAGTTCGCGCATGCCATCTCGGCCGGTTTAGGCGATGTTGAAACGTTCGTGTTCGGGACACGGCTGACTCGCATTACTCGTCAGTTACGCCACAAGGATATTGATGATGCGATCGATGCGGTGAGCAAGCACGTGGTCGATTGGAGCGGTGGTACACGCATTGGCGAAGCTATTAAGGAGTTCAATTTTCGCTGGGGCCGACGGGTACTTGGACGTAGCCCGGTGGTGGTGTTGATCAGCGATGGCTGGGATCGTGGCGATCCTGAGCTGCTGGCACGTGAGATGGATCGGTTACAACGCTCGTGCCATCGGCTGATCTGGCTGAATCCACTCCTCGGGGCACCCGGCTATGAACCGTTGACGGTGGGGATGCAGGCTGCCCTCCCGTTCGTTGATGATTTTCTGCCGGTGCATAATTTGGTCAGTTTAGAGCAGCTCGGTGCGAAACTAGCGACGCTGGGTGCGCAGCGTCCACCGCGCCGACAGCGCATAACCACGACGCGAGGAGTGCAATGAGTGATCCTGATCAATTGAAGGCTGAAGCCGATGCTTTGATTGCTCGTGGCAAGGCTCTTATCGCTACCGACTTGCCACAAGCAACCGATTTGCTTAATCAGGCGGTCAGGCTCTATTGGGCGGCAGGCGAGTACTATAGTGCGGCAGCCCAGACCGGCAACTACGGTTGGGCCTTGCGGCGCATGGGTCGTCCCGATCTGGCCCGCCCCTACCTTGCGCGCGCCGCCGAGATCTTTGCCGATTTGGGATTGGCCGATTTCGCCGAGCGTCATCGTGCTGCGGCCGAAGATATCGCCGCCGATCTGACACCGGAGTTTCTTGCTAGTCTGCCCCTGGCAGTGCGCCAGGCGCTCGAGCAAGGAGATGGCGCACTGCTGCAATTTGCCATTAATACGCTGCCACCCGATCAGCAACAAATGATCATCGACCGTTTGTCTGCCATTGGCCTGATCAGTCTCGCCGAGAGTGCAGAAGATGCAACCCACGCTGTGCAACAGTTTGAACCATTGTTACAAGCAATTGTGGCGGTGGCACGCGGTGATGAGAGCGAGCGACCTGATGTCGAGCGTGCGTTGGATGATCTTGAACGTAAGGGCTGGCGCATTCGTAAAGCTGTGCGTCAGATCTGGCAGGGTGAGCGTCGCCGGCAGCGCTTGACCTATGGCCTCGATGAGGTTGATACAGCGATTGTGCACCGAATACTTGATTTGCTGAATGTTCCGTAATCGTTCGCTACTGCTGATTGCTACTCGGCCAAAAATGACTGGAGCGCGGCGAGGGTTTCTGCCGGTGCCTCTTCAGGCAGAAAATGCCCACCGGGGACACTGTGACCCTGCACATCGACGGCATATTGGCGCCATACCTCAAGCACATTGTATTTTCGATCGACAAAGCCATCGGCTCCCCAGAGCACCAACAACGGACACCTCACCTTGCGTCCGGCGCGGACATCTTCGTCATCGTGCGTGAGATCGATGCTGGCTGCCGCCCGGTAATCGGCACAACTGGCAGCGATGGTGGCCGGATTACGAAAACAGCGCAGGTATTCAGCGACAGCCGTCGCAGTGAAGGCAGTCGGTGCGCGGCCCCAGTGTGCCAGCTTACTCCGCAACCAGAACTCGGGATCGGCACCGATCAGCCGTTCGGGGAGCGGTGCAGGTTGGATGAGAAAGAACCAATGGTAGTAGGCAGTGGCAAATTCGCGGTCGGCAGTCAGGTACATATGATGCGTCGGTACAATATCGAGCACGGCAGCGCGCATAATGCGATCGGGATGATCGAGACACATCCGATGCGTTACTCGTGCCCCGCGGTCGTGACCAACGACGGCAAAGTGGAGAAAACCCAACCGTTCCATTAACTCCACCATATCCGCCGCCATCGCTCGCTTGCTGTAGGTGAGATGTGCCGGATCATCAACCGGCTTATCGCTATCGCCGTAGCCACGCAGATCGGCTGCAACGACGGTAAACGATTCTGCCAATGCCGGTGCAATCGCATGCCACATGGCATGGGTTTGTGGGTAACCGTGCAAGAGCAGCAGTGGCGGCCCACTACCGCCAATCGCACCGGCAATCGTCATACCATCGGTGATTGTTTGGCGGAACGGCGCGTGTCCCTTAATGATTGTCATACCATACCCTTTATCATTGTCAAATTCTTCCCCACAATGGTTTTCATATCAGTTATAATCCATTTTATCTGACATCAGCTCGCTCGTTGATTACAAGCAAAGGAGGAAACGACGTGGTTTCTACTATGCGCGTGATCGGACTGCTACTCGTGGTGTTGCTGGTGAGTGCGTGTGGTACCTCATCGACAACCACTGCACCAACCGCAGCGCCTATCGAGCAGACACAAGCCACTGCTGCGGCACCTGCTCCTGCACAGACTCTTCGCTATGCCTTCGGTGGCGGACCGGTAGGTGGCGTGTTTCAAGTGTATGCCGACGTACTTTCGCTGATTATTAAAGAGAAAGTGCCCGGTGTTGATATTACGGCAGAAGGCACCGGTGGTTCAGCCGAGAATTTACGCTCGGTAAATGCAGGTGATCGCCAGTTTGGGATCGTCTATTCAGGAGATGTAGCTCTCGGTGCACTTGGCCAGTTACCCGACGATCCAACTGTCTACGATAAGGTGATGCCGGTAGCACCACTGTATGGCGGTGTCGCTCATTTGGTGGTATCGGAAGCCAGTGGCATTAACTCGGTGAACGATCTCGTCGGCAAGCGGATTGCGCTCGGTAATGCCGGTTCGGGAGCCGCCTTGAGTGCTGAACGCTATTTCAAAGCGCTCGGTTTGTTCGACAAGATCAAGATCGAATACCTCGGCTATTCGCAGGCAGCCGCGGCCATGGCTGACGGCCAACTGGATGGGTTCTGGGTGCTGGCTGGCTTCCCCAACGCTTCGGTGCGTGAGGCAGCGGCAGCAACCAAGATCAAATTGATCGATATCTACACGCCGGGTGTGGAAGGTGGTTTCTTCCAGCAGTATCCCTTCTACTCGCAACGTATGCTGACCGGTGGCGCGTATGATGGTGTTCCTAATGACGTGCCGAGTTTCCAAGATACAGCGTTGTGGGTGGCCAATGCCGATGTACCGGAAGACATCGTCTATCGGGCGCTGAAAGCAGTCTATCTCGAAGGCGGGTTGGATCGGCTGCGCGAGGCGCATCCTTCGGCTAAGGAGATGGGACTGGAAATAGGTATTACCGGTATTGCCAATAAACTGCATCCCGGTGCAGTCAAGTTCTGGACCGAACAAGGGGTGCAGATTCCCGATAATCTGAAGTAAGCCAATCGACAACGGGCGAGCTGATGGAGGGCAGGAGGGAGCACCGACATGACTCCCTCCGGTACCGTCTTATGGTAAAGAGGTTGATATGGCTGAAGTAAAACGATCCGAAGATGGCATACTGCCGACCGGCGACGAGATCGATCAGGAAAAGGTTCGTCAGTACCTCGAACAAGAAGAGAAACCCACACGGATGCTAGGCCGCTTTTGGAGCGCCGTTGTGGCGCTGATTGCGGTTGGAATGGCCGGTTTCTATATTTATACCGCTGGAACTCTCCCGGCGCCGGTACAGTGGCAGCGTGGTATCTATGTCATGCTGACCTACATTCTCGTGCTACTGCTCTACCCGGCCGTCGGCAAGAAGAGTCCGTTGCAACCGTGGCTGAACCGTTTGGCTGAGCGGATGCCGGCTCCGTTACGCACGATCATCATGCCGCGTGGTGGGCCAACGATTATCGATCTCGTGCTCATCGTGGTCACAGTTTTGGTCGTTGGCTATTTCATTCTGAACTATCCGGCGCTGCAACGGCGGGCCGGCGCGTATAATCCAACCGACTTTACCGTCAGCGTGATCGGGTTGATTATCTCGCTCGAAATTGCTCGGCGTGTCCTCGGTTGGTCGATGACGCTGATTGGTCTCTTTTTCATCCTTTATCTGCGGTTTGGTTTTGTGCTCTACGATATTCCCATTTTAGACACGTTTGCCCATCGTGGTCAGCCATGGCAACGGGTGGCGACGGTGCTGTTCCTCGACCAAGAGGGTGTATTCGGCGTGATGGCCAACGTGCTGGTCAGTTACGTCATTCTGTTCATCTTTTTTGGCGCTTTTCTCAATAAAGCCGGTGCCAGTCGCTTTTTCATCGATCTGCCGCTCGCTTTAGCCGGGCGGAGTACCGGTGGACCGGCCAAGGTTGCTGTCCTTTCATCGGCGTTGTTTGGTTCAATTTCAGGGAGTGCAATTGCCAATACGGTCAGCACCGGTACCTTTACCATTCCGATGATGAAACGGGCCGGTTTCCGGCCTCACGTGGCCGGTGCGATTGAGCCGTCAGCTTCGATTGGTGGAGCGTTTATGCCCCCGGTCATGGGTGCCGGTGCGTTTTTGATGTCTGAATTGACTAATACACCCTATTCAGTGATTGTAGCGATTTCGATTGTACCGGCGATCCTCTACTTTCTCTCGGTCTTGACAATGGTGCATTTCGAGGCCAAGAAGTTCGGTCTTACCGGCATTAAAACCGAGCAGACCGCGTGGCAGATCATCCGCCACGAATGGTATCTGGCGCTGCCGTTGGTGGTCGTTATTGTGATGCTGGCTCGTGGCTTCTCGCCCGGCTATGCCGCGTTCTGGTCGATCTTGTCGTGTATTCCACTGATGTATCTGTTGCCGGAAAATGTGGCTGATTTTAAGAATCCGGCTGCTCAAGGTGGGACGCTCGTCAATGCGTTTTTGCGCAGTACGGTGCGTGTGATCAAGGCGATTAATGAGGCAATTCAAAAAGGTGTGCGCGATACGTTAGTGATCGGCGCGACGGTCGGCGTGATCGGGATGATCGTCGGGACGATTTACGCTACCGGTGTCGGTCAGCGCTTCGCTAACATTATCGTTAGTCTGAGCGGTGGCAATATTTTAGCTGCTGTGGCTTTGATCGGATTTGCCTCGTTATTGCTCGGTATGGGCGTACCGGTAACAGCATCGTACCTGATTACCGCCGTGATCGCGGTCCCGGCATTGACGAACCTCGGGGTCGCCCTGTTGGCTGCGCATATGATCGTCTACTGGTTTAGCCAAGACAGCAACATCACCCCACCGGTGTGTGTAGCAGCGTATGCTGGAGCAGCAATTGCCGGCGCCGATCCGTGGAAGACGGGATGGACATCGTTTAAGTTTGCCAAGCTGCTCTATGTCATGCCCATTCTCTTTGCCTTTACCCCGGAAATACTGATAATCGGTTCGAGTGGTCAGCCGCTCGTCGATGTAGAATGGAGTAAAGTGGCGATGTCGTGGTTCTCGGCCACGCTTGGTACCATTGCCTTCTCGGCAGTATCGATGTTCTACCTTGTGCGTAAGACGAATTGGTGGGAATGGATTGTCGCCGCGGTTGGGACATTTCTCTGCTTCTGGCCGAGCTTACTGACCGATCTGGTCGGAGTGATGCTGGTCGGTGGGGTGTGGTTGTGGCAGTGGTACGATGTGCGCCGCCAGCGCCAGGCAAAGATGCAGTCAAGTATGGCTGATTAGTTTGCGGAGGGTGATGCACAATGCACGATATTATCGACGCAATTGATCGGTGGCTGGCCCGTGGCGAACGGGTAGCGATTGCGACGGTTGTGCGCACGATGGGGTCATCGCCACGGCAAGTGGGTGCGAAGATGGCGGTCTCGTCGAGTGGTGCAATGGTCGGTTCGGTCAGTGGTGGTTGTATCGAAGGTGCGGTGTTTGAGGCCTGCCAAGAGGCAATCGCGACCGGACAAGCGCGCTTACTCCATTTCGGTGTCACTGATGAGACGGCGTGGGATGTAGGGTTAGCTTGTGGTGGTACGATTGATGTGCTGGTCGAGCCGTTGCGTTAGCGCCGCGATCTCTACGATCACTATCGGAGCGAGAAAGCATGATGGGTACTATTTACGAACTAGTGCGTGATGCGGTGCGTAACGGTCGCTCGTTGGCGACGATTACGGTGCTGGCGGGAGGGCCGGTTGGCGCGAAGATGGCCTGCACCCCGGACGGACAGACGTTCGGTGATCTCGGCGATCCTACGCTCACGGCGCAGGCGGTGCAAGCAGCGTTACCGTTGCTGGCGCAAGGCGAAACTCAAACTGTCGCATTGTCGCCTGAGGTGATGATTTTTGTCGAGAGTTTTGCCCCACCACCGACGCTGTTTATGGTCGGAGGTGTGCATATCAGCATTGCTCTAGCCGCAATGGCGAAGGTAGTCGGTTTTCGGACCGTCGTGATCGATGCCCGTGAAGCATTTGCCACCGACGAGCGGTTTGGTCATGTTGATGAATTAATCATCGCATGGCCTGATGAGGCGTTAGCCGGGCGGCTCGATGCGCGCAGCAGTGTGGCAGTGCTCACCCACGATCCCAAGCTCGACGATCCGGCGTTGCGGGTTGCTTTACGCTCGCCGGCGCGCTACATTGGCGCATTGGGCAGCCCAAAAACGCATACTCGCCGCCTCGAACGGTTGGCTGCCGAGGGATTTACCCCGGAAGAGCTGGCCCGCATTCATGGCCCAATTGGGCTACCGATTGGAGCCAAGACGCCGGAAGAGATCGCGCTAAGTATACTTGCCGAGGTCGTGCAGGTTGCCCGCCAAGGTGGACGCAGATAGGTGATGGCCGGGGCAGATACGATCTCTGTCTCACCGAACAATTGTGGCAACGTGAGGAATAAACCATGCCAACCCTTGATCGGCATCAAGCGCGCCTGTTGTACGAAGGGGCACAAGCTCTGGTACGTGGTGATAAAGCGCGCGCCCGTGAACTGTTACTCGAATTGGTCGAGCTGAACGAACAGATCCCGGAAGCGTGGCTTTGGTTGAGCGGTGCAGTTGATGATCCTGAGGATCAGCGGGTAGCTCTCGAAAACGTATTGGCACTCGACCCCGATAATCCCTACGCGCAAGAAGGTCTAGCCTATCTCGATACCCAATCGCGTTAAGAAGTAGGGGCAAGGAGAGACAGCCGGCAAGGACGTGCTGCCTGTGAAGAAGCGCACGACCGGCGGGGATGCGGACAACCGACGGAGAGGCACAGCCGGCGGGGACGCGCACAGCCGTGCGTTCTCCCCTTGACATACTAGCTCAAATCTGTCCCACCCAATACGTATGCCGACTCACCGTCACCATCCCACGCACCGTAATACCATCAACCGGTACAACTTCGGCCTCGTTCACCAACACCAACGTTGGTTCTACCCCAGGGAAGCGAGCCTTGTAAGCGTTAATCGCCGCGGCAATCTTCTGCACTACCAGGGTTTTGGGATTGTCATCGTACCACATCAAAAAAGGTGGCTGCCGACGAAACGTGAATTCGCTCGATTGAGCAGGTGTTGCCGTTGAAGAGTTGATAGCAGCAGGTGATGGAGTAGCTGGAGTTAGTGATTTGCGCGCCATAACCGATCTCTCTTTCTGATAGCATTTCGACAATGGCAAACGATAATGTCGGCGGTGGAGGCTGCTCTCAGTGACACACCTCGGCGATCTTAGCGGCCTTTGCGTTAGTATACCAGAACATATGTTCAACGTCAAGCCGACTCTTCACGCTGCCAGTCGCCGCTGCGCCCACCTCGCTTGGCAATCAGCCGAATCCCGTCGATTTGCATGGTCTTATCAACAGCCTTGCACATATCGTAGATGGTCAGTGCCGCGACACTGACCGCCGTCAGCGCTTCCATTTCCACCCCGGTTTGACCGGTGCAACGGACCGTCGCTTCGATTTCCAACGCATTGCCTGCCGGATCAGGGGTAAAGTTGACGCTAGCATGGCTAAGGTTGAGAAGATGACATAAGGGAATCAGTTCGGCGGTGCGTTTTGCCGCCATAATACCGGCGACACGCGCTACCGCCAACACATCACCTTTTGGCGTACCCCCACTCACAATCAGTTGAAGTGTCGCCGGTTGCATAACGACCCGCCCACGGGCAATGGCTTCTCGCGCTGTAACCGCTTTGTTCCCAACATCAACCATCCGAGCCCGACCCGCAGCATCCAAATGGCTAAGTTGATCAAATGATTCGCTCATATGTTCCTCACTTTCTTCTCGTATTCGTACAAATATTCTACTCGATCTTGCCTTTTAGGCAGTTTGAAACCAAACTGTCATGATTAGTAGATACTTTCATGGCTTGAAGCCATGAGGTATGTCGGCTATAATGTGGTGGTAGGTGGGGAAAAGTGGGGAAAAGTGGGAGCTTTTCCTGCAAGTGGGAAAACTGCACCGTGTTTTTAGGTACCCACGAACATGCCATCGATGAAAAAGGCCGCCTGGCCATTCCGGCACGCTTTCGGGCAGAACTGGCCGGTGGCATGGTGCTTACCCGTGGTTTCGACCGGTGTCTGCTCATCTTTCCACTGCCGTTTTGGAGCGATCTCACCCGTCGGGTCAGCTCGTTGTCGTTGGTTGATGAAGATGCGCGCATGCTGCGCCGGTTACTCTTTGCCAATGCCTCGGAGCAAGAGATGGATCGGCAGGGGCGTATCCTTTTGCCCCAGAACCTGCGCGAAATTGGCGGGTTGGCCGATCAGGCGATACTGATCGGGCTTGATGCCTTTATCGAGGTGTGGTCACCGGAACGCTGGCGTGAGGTCGAAGAGCGGTTAGTAAGCCAGGGGCCGCGCTTTGATGAACAAATGCGGAAGTTGGGGATTTGATGGCGGTGACGTTCCAGCACATACCAGTAATGGTGGCCGAAGTGGTTGCCGCACTTGCACCACGGCCCGGTGGTCGCTATATCGACGCAACAGTCGGTGGTGGTGGCCATGCACTGGCAGTGCTGCAAGCAGCTCAGCCCGGTGGTCGGTTACTTGGTATTGATGCTGATCCGGCGGCACTGGTTGCTACCGCTGACCGTTTGGCTGAGGCAGGTCTGCGCGAGCACGCGGTATTGTGTCATGGTTCGTTCGCCGATTTGGCCGTGATCGCCGGTGAGGCCGGCTTTATCAACGTTGATGGTGTCTTGTTCGATCTTGGGGTGTCGTCGTATCAGCTTGATACACCGGAACGTGGGTTTTCGTTCGCCGCCGATGGTCCGCTTGATATGCGGCTTGATCCGACCCAAGGTTCGACTGCTGCCGATTTGGTCAATACCTTGAGTGAACGAGAATTAGCCGACATCATCTTTCAATACGGCGAAGAACACGCGGCTCGGCGGATTGCCCGTGCGATTGTCGAACGTCGTCGTACTCAGTTGTTTCAGCGTACTGCCGATCTGGCAGCCGTGATCACACGGGTTGTGGGTGAGCGCCGGGGGCGGATCCACCCGGCGACACGTACCTTTCAGGCCTTGCGGATTGCCGTTAACCGTGAACTCGACCGGCTGGCAGCGGCGTTACCGCAGGCGGTTCATCTGCTTGCACCGGGTGGCCGGTTGGCTGTGATAAGCTTTCATTCGCTCGAAGATCGGATAGTGAAGCAGTTTATGCGTGCTGAAGCCGAGGGTGCAACCCCCCGCTTGGTGATCAATACCAAGAAGCCGCTCATGGCAGCCGATGATGAAGTGGCGACCAATCCCCGCGCGCGCAGTGCAAAGCTGCGGGTTGCGACGCGGATTGCATAGGGGTATTGGGTTGGCAAGAGAGGAAGGTATGGCCGTCCGAAGCGAACAAATTCCTGCCATTCTGGGGCGTGTCCGGTTACGTCGGATCGATCTCTCACGTTATCTCCGCCTCGATGGGGCACGCTACATATTGCTCCTGGTATTGATCTGCTGCCTACTCAGTCTAATCACCCTTGTGCAGTCCGGGTTGGTGGTGCGGATGAATTATGAGTTGGTCGAGTTGCGTCAACAGCAGGTGCAGCTTACCCGCGAGTATTCGCGGTTGCAAGAACAGATGGCTCGCGTGCAATCGGTTGAAGCACGGCTGAAGCGGGCCACCGAATTGGGTTTTCGTCAGCCGACCCCTGATCAGATCCGTTACGTTCGTATTCCACAGTTACCCGATCTCGATGAGTAACGACGTATGGCTGCTACGACCCGCCGTTCAACATCATCTGCGCCAACCACCACCATCACACCACCAGTTGGTCGGTTGGCTAGCTGGCGGCTGCACGTGTTACTGCTGATCTGCCTCACCATGGTGGTCGTGATCGCGGTACGGTTGGTCGATCTGCAAGTTGTGCGCAGCTATGAGTTAGCAAGCAAAGCGCGACTTGAGGTCGAAACACCGACGCTGCTCGCACCGCGACGCGGTCAGATTACTGATGCAAAGGGCATTGTGCTGGCAATGGATGTGGAACGGCAGAGCCTATTTGCCGTTCCACCGCAGGTGCCGGTGGAACGAAAAGCGGAAATTGCACTGCTCGTGGCCGGCGCGACCGGTGTTCCCGCTGAATCGATTCTGTCGGCATTGCGCTCTGATCGCCAATGGGTGCGTTTGGTCCGTTGGCTTGAACCGGAGGTGGCAGAACAGCTTGCTGCCCTGGACCTACCCGGCCTCCGCTTAGTGTACGAGCCGATGCGGTTCTATCCGCAGGGTATGACTGCGGCGTATGTGGTCGGTGCGATTAACCTAAACGGTGAAGGTATTAGCGGGATCGAGGCGTTTTATGATCAGGTGTTACGGGGTTCTGAAGGAAAAATCGAAGGTGAGTTTGATCCTGCTCGGAATCCGATTGCGACCAGTCTTTCGCGCACCTTACCGCCACAAGATGGCGCCGATCTGCAACTGACCATCGATCCGTTTATTCAGCAGGTTGCCGAACGTGAACTCAAACAGGCCATTGATGAACAGAATGCCGATGGTGGTTCGATCTTGGTGCTCGACCCGCGAACCGGTGCTATCCTTGCGATGGCGAATTGGCCATTTTTTGATCCCAATCGTTGGCAAGACTATCCACCGGAAGTCTACGGTCGCAATCCGGCAATTGGGACAGTCTATGAGCCGGGGAGTACATTTAAGATGATCACCGCCAGCGCTGCACTCAGTTCAGGGGCAGTGACGACTACGACCACCGTTGATGATCCGGGATGGGTGGTACGTTACGGCAACACATTGCGGAATTTTGATGGTGCGCCCCACGGAGCACTCACGCTTGGTGGGATGCTCTACTATTCGAGCAATGTTGCGGCATTGCAGTTTAACGAACTGACCGGGCCGGAAGTCTTCTACCGCACCCTAACCCGCTTCGGTTTCGGTCAACCAACCGGAGTTGATTTGGCCGGCGAAGAGAGCGGTATTGTCAATTTCTACGGTAGCCCCGGCTACAACCCTCTGACCTTCTTGGTCAATGCCTACGGCCAGGCGATTTCGGTGACGCCCCTCCAGTTAGTGCAGGCGGCAGCAGCCATTGCAAACGATGGAGTGATGATGCAACCCTACGTGGTACAGCGAATATGCCGTAATGGTGATTGTGTGCAGACCACACCACGGGTCGCCGGGACACCGATTGAGCCGGAGGTAGCCCGTGCTGTACGTGAGATGTTGGTTGACTCGGCCAATCACTATGCACCGGTAATCTGGGGACCGCGTACCGGTAATTGGAGTGATCAATGGTTGGTTCCCGGTTATCGGGTTGCTGCCAAAACCGGTACCGCTTCCATTCCTTTGTCCGGTGGTGGTTACGACCCGACCTACACGATTGGTTCGGTGTTGGGGATTGCGCCGGTTGATGATCCACGGTTTGTCGTGCTGGTGAAGATTGACCGGCCCAAGAAGGATACGCTCGGTGTCTTGACCGCAATTCCGGTCTACTACAACGTCGTTGATCAATTACTGCGTTACATCCATCTCCCTCCGGATCGCACCTTAGTAAGTCCGGGGCAACCCTAGGAGGATAGCATGTTGGTCAACCCACTCTCATCCTGCTATCAGGTAGGACGATGGTGGCACAGCCGAAGAGGACAGAAGGGAGATGCTATAATGGCCTCCATAATGCGTGCAGCGCACATATTGGCTGTGGGAGGGTGTGTTGATCAGGCTCGACAACTTATTGTACGCAGTACAACCACGTGCGACGCGGCAAGTAGTCCACATACCACCGTCGTGGGCCGACCGGCAGATCGGGCCGGTCGTCGTCGATTCGCGCGAGGTGAGGCCAGGCTCTCTCTTCGTGGCGCTAACCGGCGAACGTACCGATGGACATTTATACTTACCCGATGTTGTGGCACGCGGTGCGGCTGCCGCACTCGTTTCGCCGGCGAAATTGGCCGCATTAGCACCGGATTTGTCGGCGGTGGCTCGGCCATGGCGGCTGATCGAGCCGAGTGACGGTAGCGCATTGGCGACTCTGACGCCAGAAGCGTGCCTCTTCATCGCTGTAGACGACCCGCTCTGTGCATTACAGCGCGCGGCTGTCTACCATCGGCGGATGTTCACGCCAACGGTGATCGGTATCACCGGTAGTGTGGGCAAGACCTCAACGAAAGAGGTCGTCGCGGCTGTGATAAGTCAGCGGCTACGTACCTTAAAAAGTCAACGGAGCTTTAATAGTGATATAACATTGCCGGCTACCTTGCTCGGGTTGACTGCCGACCATCAAGTCGCAGTGCTCGAAATGGGGATGTGGGCGGCGGGCGAGATCCGTTTTTTAGCGGCACTGGCCCGCCCTCACATCGGGATTGTGACGAATGTTGGCCCGTCGCATTTGGAGCGATTGGGCAGTATCGAGGCGATTGCCAACGCCAAAGCCGAATTGCCCGAATCGCTCCCACCCGATGGCTGGTGTATCCTCAATGCCGATGACCCGCGCGTCGCGGCGATGGCTACGCGCACGCCGGCGCATGTGGTCACCTACGGCTTTGCACTGCACGCCGATGTGCGTGCAGTAGAGGTTATCAGCCATGGCTTGTATGGGATCGAGCTGACCGTTGAGTACCAAGGTGAGCAGCACCATCTACAGACGCCACTGATTGGCCGTCACCATGCCTACACCGCGTTGGCTGCAATTGCCGCTGCATTGGTGTTAGGACTGGACTGGGAAGCGATTGCTACCGGCTTGCGCGATCCCGGTGAACGGTTGCGCTTGCGGATTGTGAACGGGCAACAAGGGGTGACGATTATCGATGATACCTACAACGCTGCGCCGCTTTCAACCATTGCTGCTCTCGAGGTATTAGCTGAGACACCTGGCCGCCGGATTGCCGTTTTGGGTGAAATGCTGGAGCTGGGTTCGGCTGCCGAAGAGGGACACCGACAGGTTGGTGCGGCGGCGGCGCGAACGGCCGATCTGTTGGTGGCGGTTGGGCGCCAAGCCCAGACGGTAGCTGCCGCAGCACGGGCAGCCGGTATGGTAGAGGCGCAGGTTATCGTGTGTGCCGATAACGATGCGGCGATAGACCGATTGCGCTCACTCATCCAAGCTGGTGATTGCCTACTTGTTAAGGGTTCGCGCGGGGTGCAGATGGAGACGATCGTCACCGCGCTGCAAGGCTAGCCGGTTATCGTATGGCGAAGGTGTTGCATCAGGCAAGGTAGTTCATCCGATCACCACAGGAGCAGTTGTGTGAGTGTTCTTCGTGCAGTACTCGTACAAGATATGGCGCGTGCCTTGTTGCTCGCTGCCGCAGCGTTTATCTTGACCTTGATCGTCGGTGGATGGTGGGTACGCTTTGCCCGCAAACATAAGTTGGGGAAGCGGATTCGACCCGATGGTCCCCAGAGCCATCTCGTGAAGGTGGGCACTCCAACAATGGGCGGCGTGATGATCGTAAGCACTGTGGTGATCTTGACCGTCCTCTTTAATCTGGTCGATCGCTGGTCGATGCTACTACCACTAGGTGTTATGATCAGCTTCGCCGTGTTAGGCGCTATCGACGACTGGCTCTCGCTGACCGGTACCCGTTCTAAAACCCACGGTTTTACGGTACGGTTTAAGTTTTGGATAATGACGGCAGTGGCGTTTATGGCCAGTTTAGCCCTCTATCTTCCACAACCTTACGGTCTTGAGCACGAAGGTCTGGTACAGATACCCTTTGTCGGCGAGGTCAATATTGGGTTGTGGTTCATCCCAATCGCTGTCCTGATTATTGTGTTTATCTCCAATGCCGTCAATATTACCGATGGGTTGGATAGTCTGGCCGGTTGGAATCTGGCGCTTGCTTTTGGTGCCTACGGTGTGATCACCTTTCTTGCTGAGCCGCGTTTAACCAATCTCATGGCCTTCTGTTTTACCGTGGTCGGGGCGTGCGCCGCATTTCTCTGGTACAACGCTTATCCGGCGCAAGTATTTATGGGGGATTTAGGGGCGTTGTCGTTGGGGGCAACGTTGGCCGTTGTTGCGCTACAGTCGCAGCAGTGGATCCTCTTACCGGTCATTGGGATTGTCTTTGTGGTTGAAGCGCTCTCGACGCTCATCCAAACCGGTTACTTTAAATGGACAAAGTGGCGCTATGGCGAGGGTCGGCGGGTGTTTAAGATGGCGCCACTCCACCACCATTTTGAATTGCTCGGCTGGAGCCAACCACAGGTAACCCAACGTTTCGTTTTAATTGGGACGGTCGCGGCGATGGTGGGGATTTCATTGGCGTTGATCTTCGGTTCACCGCAGTCACAGACGCAGGTCGAGCTGCCGGCGATGATGGTGCAAGAGACCAATGGGGTTCGGTAATGAAAGCTGGAGCACGAGTACTGGTCATGGGCTTAGGCGTGCATGGCGGTGGGTTGGGGGTTGCTCGTTGGCTGTTGCGCCACGGAGCTGACGTAACGGTGACCGACCTCGCTTCGCCCGAGGCGCTGGCTGATTCAATTGCCCGCCTTAACGCTTTTGCCGCCGAATTGGGGAAACAGGTGCGGTATACCCTGGGTGAGCATCGGGCTGAAGACGTGTGTTCTGCCGATATGCTGGTGGTGAATCCGGCGGTACGCCCCGATTCGCCGTGGTTGGCGTTAGCACGTTCGTGCGACATCCCCATTGAAACGGAAATGACTCTCTTTTTTCGCGCATGTCCGGGTCCTATCCTCGGTGTGACCGGTACCAAAGGTAAGACGACCACTACTCTCCTGTTAGCCGAGATGATCCGACAACGCTACCCCGACACTGTTGTCGCAGGCAATTTACGGGTTTCGGCGCTTGAGACGCTCGATCAGATCGGGCCACAGACGCCGGTGGTGCTGGAACTGAGCAGTTTTCAGCTCGAACGGCTCGGTGAGGCACGATGCAGTCCATCGTATGCGCTGGTGACGAATGTGGGTGTAGATCATCTCAATTGGCACGGTTCGTTGACTGCCTATGTCAATGCCAAACGACAGATTATGGCTCATCAGGGACCGGATGGGGTGGCGGTGCTGCCGCCGGTACAGGCACGGGAGTGGGGACAGGGACGACCGGGAGTGATCAGTTATAGTCTCACCGACCCGGCTGCTGACGCGACGATGACCGACGATGGTGTGTTTCGCTATCGCGATGTCGAGTTGTTCCATCGCTCTGATCTACGGCTACCCGGCGATCATAATGCAGCGAATGCCTTGGCTGCCGCAGTACTCGCCTACCGGTTTGGGATCGATCCGGCAGCAATTGTAGCGGCACTGCACCGGGTGACCGGCGTTGAACATCGGCTCGAGCTGGTAGCGGTTATTGATGGTGTGCGATACATCAACGACACAACTGCTACCAACCCTGCGGCTACGGCTGCTGCATTGGCGACGGTACCGGGTCCGGTGGTACTCATTGCCGGCGGGGCTGATAAAGACCTCGATCTGCCGGCGTTGGCGACCACGATTGCCGAACGTGCAGCAAAAGTTGTTCTGTTGGACGGAAGTGCCACACCGCGCTTACAAACCTTGCTGAGATCGTACAAACCGACGTTACCGGTCCATGGGCCGTTTGATAATCTGAGTACAGCCGTACAGGCAGCACGCAGGTTGGCGCAACCCGGTGGTGCAGTGTTACTTTCGCCCGGATGCGCGAGTTTCGGAATGTTTCGGAACGAATTTCATCGTGGTGAAGCGTTTCGTCGTATCGTGCGCGAGTTAGCCGCCGCTCACGCCGGGGAGTAGGTTATGACCCGTCCACCTGATGAATCAGATGAGATCGAAGCCTTTTTACGCCGGGCTGAACGTGAATTTGGCCGTCGCCCCGACTTGGCGGAGAACACGCCACCACCACCGCCGCGTCCTGCGATCCCGCGACCGGTTGTCACCTACAGTCTGCTCTGGATAATCGGAATTGTCTATCTCTTGAGTTGTGTGCTCAGTGGTTCATTCTTTCAGCCTACGTTGTCGGTGCTGGTCGTTTTGGGGGCAAAGGTCAACGAACGGATCGCCACCGGTGAGGTATGGCGATTGCTGACGGCAACCGTTCTGCACGCTAACCTCATTCACATCTTTTTTAACGGCTATGCACTTTCCGTGTTGGGTCCGGAGACCGAGCGGTTTTACGGGCACGTCCGTTTTCTGGTGCTGTACTTCCTCAGTGGTGTGGGTGGTAGTATCGCATCGTATGCGTTCTCACCGGCACCGGCAGTTGGGGCAAGCGGGGCTATTTTCGGTCTGATCGGCGGCTTAGGCATGTTTTACTACCTCAACCGACAGGTATTAGGTCAGTTCGGTCAAGATCAGGTACGTGGGATTGTCGCCATTGCCGTCATCAACTTGCTGATCGGTTTTGCTGCCCAAGGCGTCATCGATAACTGGGGGCATCTGGGCGGATTGGTCAGTGGTGTGTTGGTGAGTCTTGCACTCTCTCCCCGGCTCACCATTGATTCGCGATTTTTTCCACCATTACTGATCCGTCGTTTTCCGCGGCAAGGCTGGCTCTGGGTAACGGCATTTACTTTGGGGATGATGGTGTTGGTGCGCTTGGTGCAGCCGGCCTAAGGGTGATGGTTGATCAGAGGAAGTTAGACGATGAGACCGAACCACAATGGAGCTGTTGCCAACCCATTGTTTGACCGTACCACACATTCACCGGATCGGGTGTTGTTAGCCGTAGTATGTGGTCTGACGGTGTTTGGCTTGGTGATGGTCTATAGCGCCAGTTTCGTTGAGGGAACAGTGCTGTACGCCAACCCGTTTTACTACCTCTTACGGCAAGCCACCGGGGCGATAATCGGGTTAGTTGCCATGTTGGTGGTTCAGCGGATCGATTATCGGGTCTGGCAACGCTACTCGATTCACCTCATGGCAGGAACATTGCTCTTGCTGGTATCCGTTCTTATCTTGCCGGCAAGTATGACCGAGGTGAACGGCTCGCGGTCGTGGATCCGTTTCGGTGAAGGGTGGCTTGGCATTTTTAGTGTCCAGCCCTCAGAATTTGCCAAGCTGGCGATGATCATTTACTTTGCCCACTGGCTGTCGCGGCGTAGCCATCGGCTCGGCAATGTGACGTATGGCTTGGCGCCCTTCGCCGTTATCCTTGGTTTTATCTGCGGGTTGGTTATGTTGCAGCCCGATTTAGGGACTACAATCGTGATGGTTTTGATCGGTGGTGCCATTTTCTTCGCGGCAGGAGCGAATCTGTGGCACGTTGGTGGGGCGGCGTTGCTGGCGATTACCGCGTTTTGGGGACTGATTATCACCTTCCGTAGTAGTCGATGGGAAGCCTTTCTTGATCCGTGGTCACGGGCGAGTACCGAAGGGTATCAGATCATTCATTCACTCTACGCTTTCGGCAGTGGCGGTGTCTTGGGGCAAGGTATCGGCATGAGCCGGCAAAAATACCTCTGGCTACCACAACCACACACTGATACCATTTATGCCATTATCGGTGAAGAGTTGGGATTGTGGGGAACAATCGCGGTTTTGCTGGTATTTGTCATCATTGCGGCTCGTGGGTATCGGATCGCTGCGCGCGCACCAACACCGTTCGCAGCGCTTGTCGCGGTAGGGATTACCTCGTGGTTGGTATTTCAGGCTTTTATTAATATTGCAGTGACGACCGGGTTGATTCCGTTTACTGGGTTGACATTACCGTTTCTGTCGTATGGAAGCTCGTCATTGATTAGTTGTCTGATCGCAATCGGGATCCTGTTAAACATTTCGCGCCATGTCGATCGGTCATCATCAGTTACTTCAACGGCAAAGTACCGTCAGCGTACCGAGCATGCCACGGCTTATCCTCTCGGGTGGCGGGACTGGCGGGCACGTCTATCCGGCGCTCGCAGTCGCCGAAGCCCTCGCTGAACGGGCACACGTGGTCTATGTGGGAAGTGTCGGGGGAATGGAAGAGCGGATTGTCACTCAGGAGAGTACACTTCCCTTCCGGTCATTACCGGCGGCTGCGGTTCGTGGGCGGGGCCCGGTGCAGGTCGCGCGATCGCTGCTGATCCTCATGCGTGGGATCGGAGCAGCAATCGCGTTATTACGACGTGAGCAACCGGCAGCCATTTTGGGTACCGGTGGTTATGTCTGTGTACCACTGTTCGTGGCTGCTAAGCTGCGGCGTGTGCCAACGATGATCTATTTACCCGATGTGGTGCCGGGGTTGGCCGTGAAGGTCCTAAGCCGAATCGCCGATGTCACGGCAGTCAATGTAAGTGATGCGCTGCCCCGCCTAGGGTTGTATGAAGGGCATCCCCGGGCGATTATTACCGGGTATCCGGTACGTACTGAGCTGTTTACTACCGACCGTGAAGCGGCACGAGGCGCGTTTGGGATCGCACCCGATCAACTCGTGTTGTTAGTGTACGGCGGGAGTCGGGGAGCACGGAGTGTCAATCGTGCGATTGCTGCCCTCTTGCCGTCGTTATTGCCGCTCTGCACAATCATTCATGTGTGTGGGCGCGAAGGCGATTACGTTTGGTTAGAGGCTACGGCTGCGCAGCTCGAACCGGCGCTACGGGCACGCTATCTCCTCTTCCCCTACCTTGCCGGTGGTAGTGCCCAGAGTATGACGGCGGCGTTGGTGGCGGCTGATGTGGCCGTCTGTCGGAGTGGCGCTTCGACTCTTGCCGAACTGCCGGCGGTTGGTTTACCGGCAGTTCTTGTGCCCTATCCGTATGTTCATCAAGATGAAAATGCCGATTATTTGGTGCAACGGGGGGCGGCGATGAAGGTCGCCGATCATGCGATGCTCGGGGATGGTGATCCGGCCAATGGGCCATTGGCACAAGCAATACATACTCTTCTAAGTGATGCGGTGATGCGGAAACAGATGGCAGCGCGAAGTCGCGTGCTCGCTCGTCCTGACGCGGCGCAACGATTGGCTGACGCACTGATTGATCTTGCGAGGAGTTCAGCATGATTGAGCAGTGGATAGTGCTCCCCCTTGCCCAGACTGCGATTACGGTCAATCTCAACGGTGTGGCACTCTTGCTGATTCTAATGGCGATTGGTGGTTATGCCGGTTATCAGCAAGGGATGCGTAATGTATTGACGGTGGCACTTTGGACGATCATTGCGTATGTGACGTGTGTGCAAGGTGGTACGTTTGTGGTTGATGTTATTAACCGGCTTTGGGTGAATGCACCGCGTTTTGTTGCATTTCTGATCGGGAATGACCCAACCTTGGTGCCACCGCTTGATCCTCTGATTACGCCGGGTTTTCAGGTACCGCTGTTCTTTCGGGCGATGGCGTTTATTGCCTTGATCCTATTAGGTAAGTATTTTGATAACAAAGCCGCATGGAAGGGACCGCCGAAGGAAAGGTTGGCGCGTCCGCTCGGTTTGTTCGTAGGGGCGCTGATTGCCTTACTGTGGACAAATGCAACGGTGGTGTTCTGGCGGGAATTTATCACCGGTGGCGGAACATTTGAGGGTCCAATTGCGACATTTCTTAATGTGTTGCCGGATGTTAGTCTACTGCTGCCATCGCTGATTGCAATCTTCTTTATGATTTTAGGGTTGTTGATCTTGTTTAACTTTCCAAAGGTCTGGAAGCCGTGAGTCATTATCACATTGTGGGTATTGCCGGGGCAGGGATGAGCGCGATTGCTCACCTCTTGCTCGATCAGGGGCATACGGTCAGCGGTTCGGATTTAACGACGAACCGAGCAACCACGGCACTCGCCGCACGCGGGGTACGCATTTGGCAAGGCCACGATCCGGCGTATGTCCGTGGGGCTGATGCGGTATTGGCGACCGCCGCTATTCGTGGTGAACATCCTGAACTGACAGCGGCGGCGGCGTTGGGTATTCCCCGCCTGAGCCGCGCCGATCTGTGGCAGGCATGGTCGGCCCAGCGACCGGTAATTGCCGTTGCCGGTACCCACGGGAAGACCACCACCAGCGCGATGACGGCGTTGGCGTTGCGGGGTGGTGGGGTGGCATGCGGTTTCTTGATCGGTGCCGATGTACCGGCATTGGGTGGTAGTGCGCAGTGGGGTGATCCGACGGCGCCGTTGGTGATCGAGGCCGATGAGTATGATCGGGTGTTTCTGGCGCTGACGCCGGCGATGGCAATCGTTACGAATGTCGAGTGGGATCATCCAGATATCTATCCGACGGCGGCCGACTATTCCGCCGCGTTTGCTGAGTTTGCCGGGCAGGTGCGTGATCGGCGCCGGTTGCTGCTGTGTGCCGATGATCCCGGTGCGGTGGCGCTCGATGTCGACGGTCAGGCCCGCCGGTATGGGATCGATGAGCAGCTTACCTGTGATCCGGTGTCGTGTCGGTTGGCGCCTCTCGACTGGACGGCCAGTCGTGTGACGGTAACTGCCGAGGGACAGCAATTTGATCTCTGGTATTACGACCGACAAACCTTTGCCCGTCGGTTCGCCCTGATGGTAACGCTGGCTGTGCCCGGTATCCACAATGTGCGGAATGCGACAGCGGCATTGGCGGCAGCGGCGATCTGGGGTGCCGATCTGCAAGCAGCCGGAACAGCGTTGGCTACCTATCGCGGGAGTAGCCGCCGGTTTGAGGTCTATGGCGAAGTGGCCGGAGTAACAGTGATCGATGATTATGCGCACCATCCTACGGAAGTGCAAGCAATAATCGCGGCAGCACAGCAACGCTACCCCGGTCGGCGGGTGGTTGTTTACATACAACCGCACACCTTTAGCCGCACCCGCAGTTTGTGGGAACAGTGGCCAGAGGCATGCCACGCTGCGGCAATCGTGTTGATCGGTGATGTTTATCCAGCTCGTGAACAGGGCGATCCGGCGGTGCTCGCTACCGAGTTGGTTGCCTATCTCGTGTCGCGGGGGGTGGTTGCGTACTATGGTGGGGGGATTGCCACCGCAGCAGAGCGATTGGTGGCGTTGGTCCAACCGGGTGATGTGGTGTTGACGCTCGGTGCAGGTGATAGTGATCGAGTGGCAGCGATGGTGATTGCGCAGCTTCAGCGTATGCATGCGGAGGCATAGATGAACAAATCCTTGCCAATCGCCCTCCGCCCCAATGAACCAATGTCGCGCCATACCTCGTGGCGGGTTGGTGGGCCGGCGCAGTATTATGCCGAACCAACCACGCCCGATGAGGCGATGGTGTTGGCGGCATGGGCTATGACCCACCGGTTGCCACTGATTTGGGTTGGGCGTGGTACTAATCTGTTGGTACGTGACGAAGGGTTTGCTGGAGTGATCGCTTCCTATCGCGGCCAACGTTGGGCGTTGCACGAGCACGGTGAGACGGCGGAATTGTGGGTCGAAGCCGGGACCTCGATGGCCGGTACTGCCCGTCGGTTGGCGGCGATGGGGTGGGCCGGGCTTGAGTGGGCCGAGGGTTTGCCCGGTGCGATTGGTGGTGCGATTGTGGGGAATGCGGGGTGTTATGGTGGTGATACGGCAAGTGTGCTGATCGATGCCGAGCTGTTGCTCAACGGCAGCGAGCGAGTAGTCTGGCCGGTAACCGAGCTGGGCTATGCCTATCGGGAGAGTATTCTTAAACGGCGAGGGGCTGATGGTGTCCCGCCACTCGTGTTAGCCGGGCGCTTCCGTCTGCATCGTGCCGATCCGAATGTATTGATGGCGCGGATAGGCGCGATTGCCGCCGAACGGAAACGGAAAACACCGGCAGGAAGTTCGTGTGGTAGCGTGTTCAAAAATCCGCCCGGCGATAGTGCCGGTCGCTTGATCGAGGCGGCAGGCTTGAAAGGGACACGTGTTGGTGATGCCGAGATTAGCCCGATCCATGCTAACTATATCGTTAATCGTGGTCAGGCACGGGCCGCCGATATTTTGACATTGATCGAACTCGCGCGCACGACGGTAGCCGAACGGTTTGGGGTGACGTTACAGTTGGAAGTACGTGTTATCTAGGTTTTGACAGATTAGACGGCGCAGAAAAAAGGTGTCAAAAACGATTATCACGAACAAAATAATACGAAAAATTGTTGATACAGGATCGTTTTTTAATAACGATCATTATCACGATCGCTATACGTAGGTGGAGAAGTCACCAATGAGCAAGCCAATCACGATTGCCGTCATTTTTGGTGGTCAAAGTGGCGAACACGAAGTATCGCTCGTGTCGGCGCACGCTGTGATGAGCAATCTCGATCCGGATCGCTACCAGATCGAAGCGCTTGGGATCGGTAAAGATGGCCGCTGGTGGCATGGTCCCGGTGCATTGGCGATGCTTATGGCAGCGGCCGATCCGTCCCGTTTACCGGCCAGCGCGACAATGGTTGCTCCCGGCCCGGTGCGCGAACTTGGCCGTGTAGGCGAACCGGGTTGGTTGTTACCCCCCGCTGATGTCATCTTTCCGGTGCTGCATGGTCCCTATGGTGAAGATGGGACTATCCAAGGCCTCTTTGAACTGGCCGGGCGTCCTTACGTTGGGTGTGGAGTGGCGGCGAGCGCGGTAGGGATGGATAAGGCATTGATGAAGGCTGCGTTTGCGGCTGCCGATTTGCCGATCTTACCGTGGGTGCTAGTACGTCGTCATGAATTGGCCGCTCTTGAGATGGTCTGTGAGCGGATAGAGGCAACGTTGCGCTTCCCGTTGTTTGTTAAACCGGCCAATTTGGGTAGCAGTGTGGGGGTGAGTAAAGTCCGTGATCGAGCTGAACTGATCACCGGCTTGCACGAAGCTGCCCGTTATGACCGACGGATTGTCGTTGAGCAGGGCATTCCGGCGCGCGAAATAGAGATCTCGGTATTAGGAAACGAACACGTTGACGTGAGTATTCCCGGTGAAATTATTCCTGCCGGTGAGTGGTACGACTACCACGCGAAGTATATCGCCGGTGGTTCACAGACAATAGTACCGGCGGCATTAACCGAAATGCAGATTGCACAGGTGCAAACGCTCGCCAAGCGCGCGTTTCAAGCGATCGACGGGGCTGGGCTGGCCCGAGTTGATTTTCTCCTTGACCGTGAACAAGGCACGCTCTGGTTGAACGAGGTCAATACCATGCCCGGCTTCACGCCGATCAGTATGTACGCCAAAATGTGGGCGGCTAGCGGTTTACCCTATCCACAGTTGCTCGACCGACTAGTTGAGTTGGCATTGGCCCGGTCGGCGCGTGCCGGCTACGTAAAGGGGTGACGATGGAATACAATCCGCCAAATACACGCGAACGGGTTGCTGCACGCCGGCAGCGGTTACGCCGGTCTTCGTCTGAACCGGCAATTCCCGGGTGGCGGCGACGGTTCATTGACGGCTTGCAGAGTGGGCGGATCGTCAGCGGTGCCGTGTTTATAGTTAGCTGCCTAGCACTCTTCTACGTCCTCTTTAGCAGTCAATTCCGTGTGCAAACGGTCGAGGTGGTTGGGGTTGAGTTTCTCAGCCCAGAACGCATTGTCGATGCTGTCCCGTTGCGCGGGTGGCCAATCTGGCTGATCGATGAAGAACAGGCGGTGGCCCCGTTGCTCCGCAGTCCATTTGTCGAACATGCTCGGCTCAGCCTGATCTTACCCAATCGAGCACGGATCGTGATTGTCGAGCGCCAGCCGGTGATCTATTGGCGGAGCGGTGGGGTCGATTATCTAGTAGACCGCCAGGGGTTTGTGATTGAATCGGCTACAGTCGCGCCACCGGCAGATGCTTTGGTGATTGTCGATAGCTCCAATCTGCCGGTTGAGCCGCAGATGCAGCTCGACCCTGATGCGTTAGCGTTAGCCCGCGAGCTGGCGTGGCGCTTACCAAACGAACTAGGCCTTCGTCCGGCTCAGATCGGCTGGGATTTTGGCTTGGGCGTCTTTATTCGTACCGAACAAGATCAAATGATTGTTTTTGGACGGAGCGAGCACCTTACCCGTAAATTAATGATCTTGGCGTATCTGCTCACCGACGGTACGCCGTTTACCTATTTGGATTTACGACCGATGAACCCTTTCTATCAGAACCGCACCGACGGTAGGTCGTAAGCTGCGGCTCCGGTAGGCAGTGAGGCAATTATGGCACGTACCATGGCACGAACCATTGTCGGTATAGATGTTGGCACAAGCAAAATCTGTACCATTGTCGGCCAAGCCGGCGATGGTCGGCGACTGAATATTCTCGGTGTGGGGACGGTGCCTAGCCGAGGGATTGATAAAGGTGTAGTGGTGAATATTGATGACGCAGCTTCGGCCATCGAAACGAGTGTCGAAAAGGCTGAGCGTGCGAGTGGTTTTCGGATCAACCATGCCTTTGTCGGCATTGCCGGTCGCCATATTTCATCGCTGAACAGCCGTGGGGTTGCAGCGGTGCAGAATCCCGATGGTATATCGCGGCAAGATGTGGCCCGCGCTATCGAAGCGGCGCAGGCGGTAGCATTGCCGACTCAGCGGGAAATCATTCATATCATTCCGCGCGCTTATGTCATCGATGGCAACGAAGGTATTCGCGACCCGATAGGGATGAGCGGGTTACGACTGGAAGTGGAAACACATATCATCACCGGCGAGGCAATGGCAATTCAAAACCTGATCCGCAGCGTTGAACGGGTCGGTGTGCAGATTGATGATCTTGTGTTGCAACCGTTGGCAGCAGCGGAAGCCGTGCTTAGCGATGAAGATAAAGAGCAAGGAGTTATGCTGATTGACATCGGTGGAGCGACGACCGATCTCGCGATCTTTGCCCATGGCGGGGTTTGGCATACCGGTGTGATACCGGTTGGTGGGCAGCACTTTACCAACGATATCGTCTATGTGCTGCACACACCTCCCAACACCGCCGAGTATCTCAAACTGCGCTACGGCAGTGCGCTGGCCGGCAACCCACCGGCGCCGGATGATGAAAGTGACCTGATCGACGCTGACACGCTGACGGTAGGCGAAAAACAGCGGATCAGTGCGCATTTACTCAAACAAGTGTTGCAGGCACGTGCCGAGGAATTGATCGAGCTGATCGTCGCCGAAGCGCGACGGAGTGGGTACGATGGGATGTTGCCGGCCGGGATTGTTTTGACCGGTGGCGGTGCGCAGCTCAACCGGTTTGATGAGCTACTCCGCGAAGATTTGGGTTTGCCAGTCCGAATCGGGATTCCCGGTGGTTTGGGTGGCGTTCACGACGCACTCGACTCACCGGCATATGCGACGGCAGTAGGGCTTTTGCGGTGGGGAATGCGGTATGGTGGGCGGCCACCTGAGCAAACTCCATCTGATGATATGTCATTGTACGAGCGCTTCCGCCGCTGGGTGCGCGAATTGTTGCCATAATCACCACCAAGGAGGTTCGCACATGGTTGACCGAAGCAGTAATGGCTTCTCACTCGAAGATTTTGCTCAGATCAAAGTTGTTGGTGTTGGCGGCGGCGGCAGCAATGCAGTAGATCGCATGATTGCCGCCGGGGTGCAGGGGGTTGAATTCATTACCGTTAATACCGATGTGCAGGCGTTGATGCACTCGTTAGCACCGGTGCGCATCCGGATCGGTGACAAACTAACCCGCGGTCTTGGCAGTGGTGGTAATCCGGTTATCGGTCAAAAAGCTGCGGAGGAAAATCAAGAAGACATTTACGAGCAGTTGAAGGGCGCCGATATGGTCTTTGTCGCCGCCGGTATGGGGGGCGGCACCGGCACCGGTGCCTCGCCGATTATTGCCGGTATTGCCCACGATCTTGGTGCATTGACGGTTGGTGTTGTGACCCGTCCCTTTACGTTTGAGGGGAATCATCGGCGTAAAGTGGCCGAAGCCGGGATTGAGCAGTTGCGCCCGGTGGTTGATACATTAATCGTTATTCCGAATGATCGCCTGTTGCAGACGGCCAGTAAGAATACGACGTTCCAGCAGGCTTTCATGATGGCCGATGATGTATTGCGCCAAGGCATTCAGGGCATCTCCGACCTGATCACGCAGCGTGGTCTGATTAACGTTGATTTCGCCGATGTTAAGACCATTATGGCGCAGCAGGGTTCGGCGTTGATGGCAGTTGGGTATGGGAAAGGTGATACTCGTGCGCTTGATGCGGTGAATCAGGCGATTGCCAGCCCCTTGCTCGAGGTAAGTATTGATGGTGCGAAGGGCGTTCTCTTCAACATCACCGGTGGTGAAGATTTGGGGATTATGGAGGTCTACGAGGCGGCTGATATTGTGGCGAAGCAGGTCGATCCTGATGCCAACATTATTATCGGTGCGGTGATCGATCCGAACTTTCCACCCGGCGAGATCAAGATTACGCTGATCGCCACCGGTTTTGATGTCAACCGCAATAGCAACGTGCAACGCACCCGTTCGTACCCGACGGCAGCGACGAGTACCGGCCAAGCGACGGGCCAGATCGGTGGGCCGTCGGCGCAGCGGCCCAAGCAGCCGACACCGGCACCGACGCAGCCACCGGTGCAACCGGTGCGTCCGGCTATTTCAAACGATGATCTCGATATCCCACCTTTCTTGCGTGGGCGCGACCGCAATCGGCAACGGTAAAAAATGCACGGCACGAACCGGCGTCAAGGATGGTGCATATGTCGGTCACAGGGGGTAGGGGCACGGCGTCGCCGTGCGGGTGTGTCGATGACGTAGGGGCACGGTATCCGCCGTGCGGGTGTGGGGCGATGGCGCCGGGGCACGGCGTCGCCGTGCGGGTGTGTCGATGACGTAGGGGCAC